>NZ_JBXWOX010000002.1:0-362115 GCF_059611125.1 Ruegeria sp. CDSB029 | reverse complement strand
CGACAACGCATATGGCGACAGAAACCTAATCTGCACATGCCCCCCAATGGACGCATACGAAGAAGCCGCTGAGTAAACGGGCTGCAAATTACGGTCGACCCCCGCCAAAAGCGGGGGTCGGCCAAAAGAAATGAGCGGTGCCCCGAAGGGCAAAGCCGAAGACCATCAGGTGGAGGAACAATGAAACACTATGTCCTCAAAAATGCCCGTTCACGGCAAGCCTGCGTTGCCAGGCAAACACCCAACAGAAATCATCACGTCGATGTTGTCCTCTCTGGCGCGGACACCGAAGCATCTGCACAGATCGTTCTGGATTTCTTTGATGCCTTGAACAGGCTGGTCGAACATCATTCTTACATCATCAACATTCGCAGGTTAGCTAAAGACCCGGTCGGAGGGCCGCTCTATTGGTCTGGGCGAACGGCACTGTTTTGGGGGGATATCCACGAAAACTGGCGGTTGGATGACTCTGAGAAATCATGGACCTCGCAGGTTGTGAACCTGTCGTCGCGCACAATACTTGTCGGCAGCGCCGTTTTGCTGCTTGCTCAAATCGGGCGTGCAGAGAAAACAGTCGCCGCGGTGCACCCCAACTTCACGGCCGCAGCGCAGGAAATCGGACTGATCGAAGATGGTTCGGGTATCCACATGGCCTATGATAACCGTTTGCACAGCGCATCGACCCGGTTGAGCGCATTACGGTTGTTGTCCAATTTCGTTTCGATCGATCACGGAGAGCACCTCGCAGACACTCTGCGCGGATACATCGGCCTGTCCGAGCCCAAAAGGACCGCCAAGAGCCATATTGCAATCCGGCTTTTCCAACGGTCCGAGGCCGATCCACAAGTGCGCCGAGCCATCGAAACGATGAGTGATAATCTTGAGGACCCATTGCGGATCTCGGATCTGGCGCAAATGCTGGGAACGTCTACCCGACAGTTGCAGCGTCGGTTCCTGAACAGAACCGGCACAAAGCTTTTGACAACGTACAGAGAACTTCGTCTGGAACGGGCTGACACGTTGCTTCGAACAACGGATCTGTCGCAGCGAGAGATTTCGGCAGCCACTGGGTTTTCTTCTGCTGTCGCTTTGGGTCGCGCCTTTCGCGCCCACTACAAGACATCCCCGGACGACATCCGAAATCAACGCTTTGCGGGACAGTTATCTGCCAGGTAGGACGAAAAGGACCGCGCCCTGGTTAACAGTCGGTTCGTCCCCCCACATCAAGTCAAACACACTCGCTGACCCACGCATCGGGTGAGTTGCCGTCCCATCGGGCCGTCATCAGCGTGCGCACTGAAGCTGTTTTGGTTGGCTCAGTCTTGTAGATTGCAGGCGCGCTCATCGCTGGCAAATGACCGCCCGACCCCTCCTTTTGAAGTTACGACGAGCGCAACTCCCTGCATTTGTCAGGGATAGGGGGCACAAACGTGAGGCGCCGTCCGGCTTTCGACCAGACGCGCCAGTTCATAGGCCGAAACGCGGGTTCCTATGCCTCTCAGATCGAACGGTCCCGCCGGGGTCATATCTATCCGGACCTGACGCGCAGTCGCATTTGAGACAAGCACCTGACCGTCCTTGGCGATTTCACACAGGCGTGCCGCCAGATTGGGTGCAGGCCCAATTGCCGAGTAATCCAAACGACCCTCAAAACCAATCCGACCCAAGGTTGCTGCGCCCGTTGCGATCCCAATGCCGAGACCAAGACCGTGCTGAGCGATACCAGCCCTGTACGGGACCATCGCCTTTCGGACATCCACTTGCATTTTCTGGGCCAGATCAACGGCTCTCTGCGCAGCATCATCCAGCGGCACTGGCGCGCCGAACAAAACCATCAAACCGTCGCCGAGAAACCGTTCCAACGTTCCCCCGCAGGCTTCGACAAGCGGTCCACAAGTGCCATGAAATGCGTTGAGCGCCGCGACGACCTGATCCGCATTGGCAACGGTGGCGAAGGCCGTGAAACCGCGCAGATCGGCAAAAAGAACTGTGATCTCGGCCTTACGGGTCCTCAAGACATCCTCCTCATCCGTCGCGCCGACAATCATCGCTGCCACCTGAGACGGCAGGAAGCGTTTCAGACGATTGGTGCGCTCGATCTCTTCTATCTGGTTGGCGACCCGAGTTTCCAGCGCTGCATTCAAATCAGCTAGTTGGGCTTTTTGCACTTCGACTTGCCCGTAAAGCGCACCCAGTTTTTCGCTGGTCTGGTTCACGTGGTTTGCCAGCTCGCCCAGTTCGTCCCGATTGGGAACCGTAATCCGGTTGTCGAACCCACCCCGGGACAGCTTGCTGAGCACCGCATGGATACGTTCGATCGGCCACAACAGGGACGACGAAATCGAATATCCCAACAAAAGGGCAATCCCAATCGCCGCGATCGCCGCAGCCGTGATGCTTAGGCGTGAAGTCAAATATGCCTGTTCTGTAGTCCGCGCCAGTTCGCGCACTTCCTGTTCGACATTCTGCGCCACGGTATACGCCTCGCGCTGCATGGCTTGGAGCGGCTCGAACATGTGGTCGATACCGTGTTGCGCTGCGGCTAACAGATCGCCTTCGCGGTTCAGACGGCGCAGTTCAGTGATTGCCGGTAATATGTCCTGAAGGTCAGATCGAAGGTTCGCGATCGCCTGCTCATCTGGCATTCCCGGCTGTCCGAAACTGCGAAAACCAAGGGCAAGGTTTCGCTCTAGTGCTGCCGAGACGTGAAGTATCGAACGCGTAGAAGCCCCCAGAATTCCGTTCTGACGTGGACGGCCTTTCAGGTTCTGCGGAACGAACAAGGACAGTAGATGTGTGTTCAGGTTCGAGATCGTTGTGTGGGTGTCATTAAAGAACGCAATACGTTCCTGATCGCGCATCATCGTCTCGGACCGGAGATTGGCCTGAAGCAAGGCATAAAGACCAAACAACACCAAGCAAACCAGCAGACCGGTTATTCCCAAAAATGCCACCAGCAGCTTGGCCCGAACCGAAAGAGCGACCTTGGCGACGCTGAGCGCAACCAAGGGCGGCCTGTCAGGGCCACCGTTGCGGTCGTGTGTCATGCTGCACCCCCCGCCGAAATACGCGGCAGAACTAGCGTCATTGTACACAAATATGCAAAAAAACGCTAGCAAATAGATCAAAATGTCTGTGCAAATTGCACTGCTCTAGCAGAGTTTGCGCTACTTTTTGGACGGGTTGTTTTCGGCGTAATCGCGCAGGCATTGGGTATCCGCGGCAACCGAGTGATTACGGTTGATTTTCACGCCCTCCGGCTTGAGCTGCGAAAACGCACGGCTCAGGCTTTCGGGCTTCATGCCCAAGCGTCCTACAATCAGCATCTTGTCATAAGGCGGCTCAACCTCACAGCCGTCGGCCACCTTGTCGGACAGGTTCATCAAAAATTTGGCCACCTGCTGCGCGCCAGTCTGGGCCTTGAGTTATTCAAGCTGTGCGACCACCGAATGCAGATGGGTAAAGGTCGAAGTCAGGATCGATACGCGAATCTCAGGGTCTTCGCGCATCAGGGACAAAAAAACCGGGTTGGGAAGGTGCATCACTACACAGGCCAATATGGCTTCTACCCGTGTTAGCGCCATGCTCATCGTCATGACATTTCGCAACGCGATCACCGTTGCACAGTTTAGCTAGTGAGATCGGTACCCAGCGCGGCCCACCGCACTGCCTTAACGAAAGTCAGGCCCATGGCAGAGTAGCGTTATGGTAAAAAGGCCAGCCACATTCATGAATTCAAAAAAATGCCGTGGTATTGCCTTGAAATAAGGGGATTGATTGGCGACTGTTGCTGAAAATACCTATTGAATGGTGGTTTATGTGCCAAAAGTTCTGACTGAAATGAACGGCGCGCGCAAAAAAGGTGGTGAGTTGTAAATGGCAAACTATTCCTACATTGGATATGATCCCGACGTCATCACGGTGGGGTCGGGCCAGGTCATTTTGGACACCGATTTTGACCCGGCCACTGACCGGCACGTTTTCAATGTCGAGGATGCAGCAGGCGGTGACATTCTGTCACGACCCGGGAATCCAACGCTGCCCGATACCGGCACCGTCTTTAACGGCGACTTCAACAGCAACGAAAGCGGCGATGACTTAACACAGACCGGTACGGTCACCAATCTGGACGGGTCCACAACATTTTTCAGTGGTGATATTTACCTTGAAGAATCCTATATTCTGACCGATCCGGACGGTGGCACCATCACCGTCTACCGGGTCGAGGTCGAGGGTGACCTGGCAGGCTATATTACGTCAGAGCCTTTGGAACCCGGCACTGCCTATTCGATGACGATTGTCAACGTCACGCCAGGCAATGCGCCTGATACAACCGACCCCACATCCATCGTTGACGTGCCCTGCTTTACGGCTGGCACACTGATCCGGACACCGGGTGGAGATATTGCGATCGAACGTCTGAGTGTAGGCGATTTGGTTGAGACGATGGACCGGGGTCCGCAGCGTATCCGCTGGATCGGTGCGCGTACGCTGACCAGTCAAGAGCTGTCGGAAAAGCCCAAACTGCGCCCGATCCGCATCGCCGCCGGTGCATTAGGCAGCGGACTGCCTCAGCGCGACTTACTTGTTTCCCCGCAACACCGGATGCTGGTGCGGTCCGCCATTGCAATCCGAATGTTCGAAACCAGCGAAATCCTCGTGGCCGCGCACGCGCTGGTTGGAATTTCCGGTATCTCGGTCGAGGAAAACACTCAAACCGTCGAGTATTATCACATGCTGTTCGAACAGCATGAGATCGTCTTTGCCCAAGGTGCCCCATCGGAAAGTCTGTTTGCTGGCGCCGAGGCCCTCAGGACGGTGCCGGCTGCGGCACGGGCAGAAATGCTGGAACTGTTTCCCGCCTTGGCCACAGAGGATTTCGTACCACCATCAGCGCGTCCGATCCCGGCCAAAGGCAAGCAGGTTCGGCATATGGTGCAACGCCACATCAAGAACAACCGATCTTTGATCGAGTAATCGAATACAATTGAAGAGCAACAGCGACCTTAATTGTGTTAGGCAAAACAACCCCATAAGGGGCTGAAAAGCATCTTTTCCAATTGAACGGAAATGGTAGGTGGCGGAGACGAAGGGATTCGAACCCTCGAGACCCTTCCGGGCCTACTCCCTTAGCAGGGGAGCGCCTTCGACCACTCGGCCACGTCTCCGCTGGCCGGTATATCCTTGCATGTCGACCAGATACAAGACGATTTTGATCAAGCGCGATATTTTTCTGAATTCGAATGCGCCGGGGCTGCTGAGATGCATTTGCTTGGCGACAGTGCTGCCCCATCTGTTTCCTAGTGCGATTTGGAACTATGAGGAGCGTCACTACAACGTTAACCCGGTTCCTCAGCTTCGATTGCGGCCCGCATGAGGAACAGAGTCGCCGGATCTAGTTCGCTTTGGGCCATGATAGCCTCAAAGTTGGGGTTCAATGCGTTGGTACCCCAAGGTCGTACAGCCAGGGCAATCCAGATCGCAACAGTGCTGTCTTTGTCCAACTGATGCCTAAACACATCCAGGATCCGGGACCGCAAATCGGGATAGGTCGTTCCGCCATCGGCCAGACTGCGGATCAGGATGCGCTTTTCGTCGGCGGAGCGTTCAGGCCGTTGCAGCGACTTTTCGATTTCAAGGATTGCCCGATCCCCATCAACTGTGATTCCCGCCAGCCCCCAGTCGTATAGGTTGAGGTTTCCGCTGCGAAGCGCGCTTTGATAACCAAGCCTTACGCGTTCTTTAGCATTTGGATCCGACTGAAGACCCAACAATCGGATAAGTGCCGGTGCGTAGGCTAAACGATTGGGATTGCGAAGATCCTGCAATAATTGTGCGGTTGGCACAGCATCGGTCAGGTGGGTCAAAAGCCAATAGGGCGCGCGGTGGATTTCGATCAGCGCCGTGTTGCGCAACAGGCGATCTTCATGTGTGAGATAGGTACTGAAAAAGGCAACCTGCGCCGCGCGATCCGGCGCGCCACTGGCCCAGCCCTGCCCCTCGGCACGCAGTGTTTTAAGGAAGTGGGACCGATCCGGTGTCATCAGGAAGCCTTTGGTCCAACCGCTGGGCAGGCTGCGACCGGCCTTGTCCTGATACCCCGCCCCGTAGATCATCAAAACCGTTCTGCTCGGACTCGCACGAAAGGCGGATCGCATTACACTGTCGACCAGGAAAGGTATTTCGGGCAACGCCCCAACCTGTTCCGGCGTGCCTTTCAAAACCGAAACGGGGGAGAACCTGAAAGGGTTGTCTGGCGATGGTGCCGCCAGCACGATAACACGCGCCGAAAGAATCCGGTCCGCCAGAGAATATTCCGGAAGCTCAACGCAGACGCCGCAGGCTTGGGCAGGGCGGGAATGGAAGCCCACGCAAAGCGCGAACACCGCAAACAATTGCAAGATGCGCCACATGGATCACGCTCCGTCTAATAGCACCCCAGCCTGAATGCGGGCTTTCGGGTTTCCTGACCATGTTATCCGAAAACCGGGTTTTCAGCGAATGGTTTGCAATTTGCAGGCTGCA
The DNA here is from genome assembly GCF_059611125.1 of Ruegeria sp. CDSB029. Lineage (NCBI taxonomy): Bacteria > Pseudomonadati > Pseudomonadota > Alphaproteobacteria > Rhodobacterales > Roseobacteraceae > Ruegeria > Ruegeria sp. CDSB029. Next base: position 355,590 of record NZ_JBXWOX010000002.1, on the reverse strand, counting down.
CTGGGTGCACCGGGTGCACATAACCGGTGCACTTACATCAGGTCGTTTTCCACATCCTCTGCTGAGATGCCCAGTGCATCCAATCCATTTTCAAGGTGATCCGACATATGCGGCGTACCGATCAGGTAGTCTGCGCAAGGGGTTGAAGCCTCGGACTTGGCGGTTGCGATAGCCTCAGGCAGATCTTCGGCGAAAAAGCTTTCACGCCCGACCCACATGACAGCCACCAGTTCGGCCTGTTCGTCCTCGCTCATCCGGTCAATGAAGGCGCGCAATTCGCCCTCGGCACGACCCAATTCGCGCCCCATCATTGCAACCTGAGCAATTTTCCTTGGCGAAATTTCCATCATGACCCAACTCCTCGTATTCGCGGTTTCAATAGTACCACAACCATGAGGAAGGGGCTGAGTCTTTGATCTTAAGCAAAGACCTAAGGGCTAAGGCTTGCGACTGCGGGATATCGGCTGATCGGGCACAGGGGCGGTTCGGAACGGGACAAACCGGGCCTTCTTGATCTTAAGTTTGATCGCCTGCCACACAATAAGGAAAAACGCACGCCGCGCACCGAAAGGCCGCCTCAGCAACGACCACACGATCGCCCGGTTGGTCAGCGGTGCACGCGGCCCGGTCAGGGTGGCAATCAATCCACCCGCTTTTCGACCATAGTCAATCCAGACGCCGATACGCTCGGGGCGATGGTCAAAGCGAAACTCATACGTCCCTTCGATCTTTTGAAACGGTGAGACATGCATCACCTTGTCCGCAACGATGCGATCCGTCGGCTGGATCGGAGCAAACCCGGGATTGTTGCACAGATAGCTGTGGCGCGTGCCGTAGGTGTTCGTAACCTCGGCTACCACCGCATATAGCTGTTCACCGGCATCGAAGCAGAACCAGAAGCTGACCGGATTGAAAACATGCCCCAGCACCCGTGGCTGCGTCAGCAACTCAATTCTTGCCGGTTGCGTAACACCCATTTCGTCGAATTTAGCTCGCAACCACGCCGCACCCTGCCCTTTGCCGGGTTCACCGCCGTGGTCACGGTCTCGCCAGTACATCGCATTGGCTCGGTTTATCGAAAACAAAAGCGGTGTGTCAGGCCGGGCTTCGGGGTCCAACAGGATGTAATCAATGGAATACCGAAACGCATTCTCGATCCCGCCTTTTCGACCGTGGTAAGTGTGGCCTGAAATATGGTCGATCCTGTTCATTCTCGTCTGTGTTCCAGTTTTCCTGTAAGCTGTTCAAGTGGTGCAGTTTTTTTCGTCATGTACATACTTATCATACGAAACATGGTCCGATTTGGATTAAAATCGCATCACAATATGATCCAGCTTGGGTGTCACTGCGTATTGTTGTTATGTTTACCGAGATCGATACCGCGACCTTGGATGAACCGGTGGCCAGCAGGCCTTCACAGAAACCGTGGCGCGCAAAGAAACGCATCAAGGGAAAACCGGTGAACCGAGCGCAAGACAGTTGTGTCAAACGAGCTGAGTGGGTGGACCACGTCAGACGCATAAGGGATGCACAGGACCAGGCCGCGTTTGCTGAGTTGTTTCAGCACTTCGCCCCGCGGATCAAAGCTTTCCTGATAAAGTCGGGCTCAGATGCGGCTACGGCCGAAGAGTGCGCGCAGGAAGTGATGGTCACTCTGTGGCACAAGTCGCATTTATTCGATCCTGCGCGGGCGACCGTGGCCACATGGGTGTTCACGATAGCCCGGAACAAACGCATCGACGTCCTGCGCAAACAACGCCGCCCCGAGCCCGAAGAACTGGGATGGGGACCCGAGGCTGAGCCGGAACAGGACGACATACTTGTTCTGCAACAGGAAACCGCGCAGCTGCGCAACGCCCTGACCGCGCTGCCAGAAGCGCAAAGACAACTGATCGAGAAAGCCTATTTCGGCGATCTGAGCCATCGAGAAATCGCTTCTCAGACCGGATTGCCACTGGGGACGATCAAATCACGGATACGGTTGGCGCTGGACCGCTTGCGCCATGCGATGAATTGAGATGACGGATATGAGCAATAAGATCAAACATCACCTGACAGACGACCTGCTGATGGCTTACGCCGCAGGCACTCTGCCCGAGGCTTTCGACCTGATGGTCGCGACACATCTTTCCCTGTGCAATCAATGTCGTGCGCAGGCCGAAAGCTTTGACGCCGTTGGCGGATATGTCCTGGAAGAACAGGACGAGACCGTTGCGATGAACGACAAGGCACTTGCGGAAACGATGGCTTTGATCTCAAACGGTGCGCCGATTGCCAAACCCAGGCGACCCGGCTGCTCGGTTTTGCCAACCCCGTTGCAGGACTACGTGGGCGGTGACGTAAATAACATCCGCTGGCGACCTATCGGCATGGGGGTCAAGCAGGCGATCCTGCCGACGAGCGGCGAAGCGACCGCCCGGTTGCTATTCATTCCGGCGGGCACCGCAGTTCCCGACCACAGCCATAATGGCGTGGAGTTGACAATGGTTCTGCAGGGCGCGTTTTCGGATGAGGTCGACCGTTTTGCCCGTGGTGATGTGGAGATTGCAGATGAAGACCTGCACCATACGCCGACAGCCGACATCAGCGGAGATTGCATTTGTCTGGCTGTCACTGACGCGCCGCTGAAATTCAACAAGCTGATGCCGCGTCTGTTCCAACCGTTCCTGAAGATCTGACGCAATCAGCGCTCATGTGGTACCCTGCCCTGCAAGCTGAGTGGTGGAGGCATTTGAAATGATCCGGACTATGTTGTTTATCGTTGCCCTTATGGGTTTTTCATCTGTCGCTTCGGCCCAGCTGGTCGCTGACGTGAAGTTCGAACCTGGCAATTTCGGGACAATGGTCAATGGTACCGTCACTGGAAACGAGTACTTCGACTACAAGTTGGGTGCAAAAGCCGGGCAAGAGATGTTCGCCGACCTGAAGGTAAGCGACACAAATGGCAATGGCGTGATCTACTTCAACGTCCTGCCGCCGGACAGTGATGGTTTCGCGATCTACAATGGCTCGATCGACGGGAATACCGCGCGCATCGACCTGCCCGAGGACGGAGATTACACGATTCGAGTCTACCTGATGGGTAATGACCGCGATACTGACAAGACGGTCGGTTATAACCTGGATCTGTCGATCCAGTAGTGCCTAGCCTTCGGACTGGCCCAGAGGCACAACGTTGGTCTGATCGTCCGGTGCCAACTCCTCGAAATCAAAATTATCCAACCGCTGCGCCCGGCGGCCGGCTTTTTCGGCGCTGATCTTGATTTCCGAGATATCCTTGGCCGCCTGCCCGAAATGGCGGTCGAGGTTCGAGACACGATCCCCCAAACGCTCGACATCCTTGTGCAGCAAGCCAAGCTCTTTGCGGATAGCACCTGCCTGTTCGCGCATCCGTGCATCTTTCAGGATTGCCCGCATCGTGTTCAGTGTCGCCATGCAGGTGGTGGGCGAAACGATCCATACACGTTTGCTGAAACTCTCCTGCACCAGTTCAGGAAACTTGGCGTGCAGTTCGGCATAGACGGCCTCGGACGGCAGGAACATCAACGCGCCATCGGCTGTTTCACCGTCCAGAATGTATTTCTCGGCAATATCGGTGATGTGCTTGCGCACCGTGCTGCGGAACATCTGCACCGCCGCTTTCAACTCCATGTCATTGGTCGAACCAATCAACGCCTCATAGGCTTCCAACGGGAACTTGCTGTCGATGACAATCGGTCCCGGAGGGTTAGGCAGGTTGATCAGACAATCCGCCCGGCGCCCGTTCGACAGGGTTGCCTGCAGCTGGAAACTATCCGAAGGCAGCGCCTTAGAGACGATATCGTTCAACTGGATCTCTCCAAACGCACCGCGGGTCTGTTTGTTCGACAGGATATCCTGCAGAGACAATACATCGCCCGACAGTTTGGTAATATTGTCCTGCGCCTTGTCGATGGCGGCCAGACGCTCCTGCAACTGCGTCAGCGATGTCGCGGTTTGTTTGGATGATCCATGCAGCGATTCCTTCATCCGCTCCTGCATCTCGGCCAAAGCACGCGCCGATTTCATCGCGTTGTCCGCCAGTCGGTCATTCATCTGCTGCTGGACCGAGGACAGCCGGGATTCAACCGTCTGGATCACCTGCACCTGCGCATTGGCCTGCGTGTCCGAGACATGCTGCAAGCCACCGCGCAATTGTTCCTGCCCTTGCCCCAGCTGCTGCACATGCTGGCCAAGATGCGCCATTTGGCGGGACAAAGGTTCTGCCATACGGGCCGACCGGTTGGCTGCGCGCAGCGACAAAAACAGCAACAGCAGGATCAGCGTAACAACCCCACCCACGGTTAGGATCACGGGGTCGTTCAGCGCATATTGGGTTCCTGCAATCTCGATCATGTCGCCTCGGATGTTCTTGTTTTATTCTCCATAGCCCAACCAAGCCAATGGATCAACTGCGGCCGAACAATCGCTCGATATCGCTCAGCTTCAATTCCACGTAAGTTGGCCGCCCGTGGTTGCACTGACCGGAATGGGGCGTGGCCTCCATTTCCCGTAGTAAGGCGTTCATTTCTTCAGCCCGCATGCGACGACCCGACCGGACCGACCCATGACAGGCCACCCGGCTGAGGATCGCCTCGATCCGCGCTTGCACCATCTGGCTTTCGCCCTGATCGGCCAGTTCGTCGAGGATATCCAGGATCATCGCCCGCGCGTCCACCTCGCCTAGAATAGCCGGCGTTTCGCGCACGGCAACCGCACCGCCGCCAAAGGGTTCAATTGTCAGTCCCAGCTTTGCCAGGTCGTCCGCAACCTGCATCAATCGCGCGCAATCGCTGTCGGACAATTCAACAATTTCCGGGATCAGCAGTGCCTGCGCAGCGACGCCATTCTCAGCCATCTGTTTTTTGAGCTTTTCATAAACCAGCCGCTCATGTGCCGCATGTTGATCGACGATCACCATGCCGTCTGCAGTTTGAGCGATGATGTAATTCTCATGCACCTGCCCTCGTGCCGCGCCCAAAGGCAGGTCTTCAACCGGTGTTTCTGGGACCGAAGCCGGTTCGACAATGCTGCCGCTGTAGTCCTGCGACAGTTCCGCAAATCCCGGCGCCTGCGCCTGATACGCCACATTCCGTGTAGCTGGTGAGGGACGGTCCATCTGATAAACCCGCGCCGGTGCAGGCTGTGCGGGTTCCGGACGCATCGCGCCCAGTGTCGCATTAGCCACTGTGGAGGAGGCCCTGTGCCCCGCCTCGGCCAGCGCGTGCCTCAGGGCCGAGACAATCAACCCGCGCGCGACGCCCGGATCGCGGAAGCGGACCTCTGACTTTGCCGGATGCACATTCACGTCCACCAGCGTCGGATCGCAATCGATGAACAATGCTGCTGCCGGATGACGATCCCGGCTGAGGAAATCGAAATAGGCCGCCCGCAGCGCACCCGTCAGCATCTTGTCCCTTACAGGCCGCCCATTGACGAACAGATTCTGCGCCACCGCGGCACCGCGCGAATAGGTCGGCAGGGCGGCGTAACCGTACAACCGGATCCCCTCGCGGGTCGCATCGATCTGCAGCGCGTTTTCCGCAAATTCGCGCCCGATCACGCGGGCCAGTCGGGCGTGAAGCGCGTCGAACAGATCCCCATTTTCGCGGTCGGCGCGGAAGGACACGCGCCCTTCACCACCACCAGAGACGTCACGCAGCGTGAACGTCACCGCAGGCTCAGCCATGGCCAGCCGTTTGACGGTGTCGTTGATCGCCTGCGCCTCGGCCCGGTCGGTGCGCATGAATTTCAATCGCGCAGGCGTTGCAAAAAAGAGATCGCACAGTTCAACCACTGTGCCAGCACGCAAGGCCGCAGGTTTCACCCCGTCCATCCGACCACCTGCCACGTGGATCGAGGCCGCCTCGCCTCCCGACACCCGGCTGGTGATGGTCAGGCGGCCGACCGCGCCCAGCGAAGGCAGGGCCTCACCCCGGAACCCGAAGGTGTGAATATTCAACAGATCGGACCCGTCGATTTTTGACGTCGCGTGGCGCGACAAGGCCAATGGCAGATCCTCAGCAGCAATCCCACAGCCATCATCGGTGACGCGAATCAGCGTCTTTCCCCCATCGGCAATGTCGATCGCGACGCGGGTTGCGCCTGCGTCGATGGCATTTTCCACCAATTCCTTGACCGCGGAAGCTGGACGTTCAACAACCTCGCCTGCCGCAATACGGTTGATTGCTGCGTCGTCAAGTTGCCGGATGACCGGTCGATTTTCGCTGATATTGGGGTGTGCCTGCGCCATACCACCAGACCTAGCACAGTCGCGCACGATTCTGCCACCGCTTTGGCTTGCATTTATTGTGAGGAGGGGGCGTTCGAACAATCACACGATGCCAGCCTAAACTGGCGGCCAGTCTGGGTGCGATTGCTCGAACGATCCGGAGTGAGTGGTGGTCATCCAATAATCAATGGACCAATTTGTACCACGATTACGGCCTCACAACGTGAAGACTCTCCGCGCCCCATTCAGGTGGCGAAGTTTGGCCGATACGGTGCAGAGCCCGACGGCGGGAAAATGCCGGGTCAAGCGGTTCCGGGTGCACCCGCGCGGGTCCGGCACGGCCCCCACACAGCCGTAAACGCAAGGATCAAGCCGGACATCGTTGCGATCATGCCCGCTGCACTTACCGCGTCCGCCGCCCCCAGCCAGAGTGGACCATATCCGGCCATCACGTACCCGGAGACAGCGGACAGGATGGCAAAGACGATGCTCCACGCGATCTGGGTTTCCAGCCGGTTGGTCATCATGCGCGCGGCCGCCGGGGGGCAAATAAACATGGCAATCACGATGATCGAACCCACTGCGTCAAATGCCGCCACGGCGGCAATTGCTGCCGTGATCACAAGGGCCATGCCCAGAACTCCGGTCCGGACACCAATGGTGCGCGCAAACCCTTCGTCGAAGGTGGAAATCTTCAGCGGCCGCCAGAACAGCCAAACAAAGACAGAAACCCCCAGCAAAGTCAGCGCAATCCGAGGTAGTTCCGGCGGCAGCCCCGCCAGCGCCACGGGATCCAACACCGAAGACCAGCCCACCGCGTCCAACCAGATCAGGCTTTCCAGATTGCCATAAAGCGCATGTTCAACATCCAGGTGCACGGTCGAAGTATCGGTTTGTTCGAGCAGCAGCACACCGGCTGCAAACATCGTGGTGAAAACCACCCCCATCGCGGCACCCGCCTCGATCTGCCCCAGCCGCCTGACGGCTTCGATCAGAACCACAGCCACCACCGCCGCGCCCGCGGCGCCCAGCATCATGGGCCAGGTTGAAATCGTTCCGGTCAGCAGAAAGGCCACGACAATACCAGGCAGCACCACATGGCTGATTGCATCCCCGATCAGGGCCTGTTTGCGCAGGACCAGAAAGTTCCCGGGCAAAGCACACGCGATGGCGGCAAACGTGCCGATCAGCAATGGAGTCAAAGACAGGGGTACGAATTCTTCACCGCTCATGCCGGAACCTCCTGCGGGCCGCCGATCTGACGGTCGATCTCGGCGATCTGATCTTGTGTCAGGACGGTTTCGATGTCGCGCAACCCGTCATAAAGCGCAGCCGTTGCCTCATGCATCTGATCAGCCCTGACGATTTCCCAGCGCCTTTCATCGCGCAACGCCTTGGCCGCGCGCGCCTTGCCGGTTTCGGTGGCCACGCCATCCGCCCGCGCCAAACCGGCACGCCGCAAGAGACGCAAGGTCAGTGGCTCATAGATCTTTTGCCCTTGCGCCAGCGCCAGCAGACCCTGCCGAATGTGAACCCGGCGCTGGAACCGCAGTTGCCGTAGAACAGCTGCCAAAACACCCCGAACAGGCGCAAGTAACAGGGACAGTGCGAAAAAGCCAAAGCTGACCAGTACAATGATCGGGCCGGTGGGCAGATTGGGGGCTGAGGCCGACATCGCCGCACCCAGATAGCCCGCCAACCCTCCGGCCAGGCCAGCCAGCAGCACCACGCGGTCCGAGCGGTCCGTCCAGAAGCGCGCCGTGACGGGTGGGATGATCAACAGCGCCACGATCAGGATCAGCCCGACGATTTTCAAGCCCACCACAGTAACCGCCATGACCAGCCCCATCATCGCCAGATCAATCCGGTGCACCGGCAGCCCCCGGGCAGCGGCGTATTCAGGGTCGAAAGCCACCATGGTCATAGGTCGGCGGATGATCATGACCAGCAACAGCGTCGCTGCCCCACCGATTGCGATGACCAGCGCATCGGCCCACAACATCCCTGCGGTCGAGCCCAGTAGGAACCCTTCCAGCCCGGCCTGACGACCGACGCCCATGGTCTGGATCACGGTCAGCAGCACGATGCCAAGACCAAAGAACACCGACAAGATGGCACCAATGGCGGCATCCTCGGCCAGACGTGTGTGGCGTGTCAGCCAGTTCATGCAAAGCAAACCGACCCAGGCCGACACGGCCGATCCGGCCAGAAGACCGATCAGATTGCGCCCATCGCCGCCAAGGGCGACCAAAACCATGAACCCAAGGCAGACGCCGGGCAGAGTCGCGTGGCTGATTGCGTCGCTGACCAGCGCGCGTTTGCGCAGGAAAAGAAACGTGCCAGTCACACCAGCGGATATACCCAGCAAGGTCGCACCAATCGCGACCAGCGTGGCGTTATAGCCCAGCTGCAGGGTCAGAGCATCCCAAAGCATGATTTACCCCAATGCGCGCGAAATCTGGTCGATCTGCGCAGTGGCCAAACGGCCGCCATACGCCGATTGCAGGGTTTCGGCGGTAAAGGCCTCGGCCACAGTTCCCTCGGCCACTTTGCGGGTATTGATCAGGAATACATGGTCGAAATAATCAGTCACCGTGGCCAGATCGTGATGCACGACAACAACGGTCTTGCCCGCCTCTTTCAGCGACTTCAGCACTGCGATGATTGCTTTTTCCGTCGCTGCATCGACACCTGCGAATGGCTCATCCAACAGGTAAAGATCAGCATCCTGCGCCAGAGCACGGGCAAGAAAAACGCGCTGTTGCTGGCCGCCGGACAATTGACCAATCTGACGATCGGCAAAATCGCGCATCCCGACCCGGTTAAGACAGTCCATGGCCCGGGACATATGCCGGGCACGGACACGACCCAGCAAGCCCAGCTCGCGGGACAGACCCATCAACACAACATCAATCACGCGCGTCGGAAAATCCCAGTCGACGCTTGCGCGTTGCGGCACATAGGCAATTCGTGCACGCTGTTTCTCCAGCGGTTCACCAAAGACGGACACCTGCCCGGACAGGGGCGAAACGATGCCCAGCGCCGCCTTCAGAAGCGTAGACTTCCCCGCCCCGTTTGGTCCGATGATCGCCGTCATCGCGCCGGGTTGCACGGTCATATCCACCGAAAACACGGCAGGTTTCTGACCGTATGAGACAGTCAGACCGCGAATGGCCAGCGGGCAGTCCTTTGTATTTTTTTCAGCAACCGAAGCACCCTGATGCGCAGCCAGCGACAGCATCGTTCAAGACCCCGCCGACAATTTGCCGTTCATGCCGCGTTCGGGCACGTCTGCGCCCAACGCCCCGGCAATCACAGAGATGTTGTGATCCAGCATCCCGATATACGTACCCTCGTACGTGCCCGGTTCACCCATCGCGTCGGAATACAGCTCTCCACCGATGCCAACATCATGGCCTTTGGCCGCGGCCCCTTCGATCAGCGCGCGCATGGACCGATCAGAAACCGAGCTTTCGACAAACACCGCCGTCAGCTGTTGATCTACCAAGGTATCGACCAGTTCGCCGATCCGGTTCAAACCGGCCTCGGACTGGGTCGAGATGCCCTGAATGCCAAGCACTTCATAGCCGTATTCCTCACCGAAATAGCCAAAGGCGTCATGCGCCGTTACAAGCACACGGTTGTTTTCCGGCACGTCGGCCAGCACTTGTTTGCCGTAGGCTTCCAACTGATCAATCTCGGCCAGATGTGTCTGCGCGTTCGCGGCGAAAAAATCAGCAGCTTCGGGGCGCGCGTCTGTCAGGGCTTTTTGAACTTCGACCACCACATCGCGCCAGACGGCCGGGCTCATCCATACATGCGGGTCATACTTGTCGGCATAATCGTCATGTGCGCGCAGCTTGGACTTATCGACACCCTCGGCAACAGCCACGACCGGACGTTTGCGCCCAAGATCATGGAAAAAGTTTTCCATCTGCGCTTCAAGGTAAAGACCGTGCCACAGGATCAAATCCGCCCGGGTCATAGCCACGATATCGCTGCGGGTCTGACGGTAAGCATGCGGGTCGACGCCCGGGCCCATCAGGCCTTTGACCTCCACCCGTTCCCCACCGATCTGACGCGCCGCATCAGCGATCATGCCTGTGGTTGCAACCACTTTCAGCGGTGCCTCGGCCCAGGCTGTGACCGGCAAAGCGGCGGCAAAAGCCAAAGCCGCAAGAAAACTACGACGAATCATTTCTGACCCCATTTAGGTATCCTCTTGAGAATGAATATGCGAACCATTCGCAACTAAGTCAACGTCATTGCGAATTATTCGCAAGAAAACATTAAATTTGTCCATTTGGTCAAAAAAATTGCACGCGCAAGGCCGCTATGCCTTCCAATTAGCGCCAAGCCGTGCGAATTTGGCGCAAACCTCCCAAAGGATGTGAAGATGGAAACGCAGAGCTCAGAAAGCCCCGTGCGCACCGCGCATCTGCCGCAAGTGACCGAGCCTAGAAACCCTGGAATGGAATTGGATCTGGACTGGGTACGCGCCGTGCAGGTCAATACTTCGGCCATTGAACGCCGCGCCGCGACCCTGCCCGGTCGTCGGTCTGTCAAAAAAGAGTATCAGGCCGCATGGCTGTTGAAGGCGGTCACGATGATCGACCTGACCACCCTGTCGGGTGACGATACGGTCGGACGTGTGCGCCGTCTGTGTGCCAAGGCACGGCAACCCGTTGCACCTTCGGTTCTGAAAGCGCTGGATATGCCGCCTATCACAACCGGGGCCGTTTGCGTCTATCACGACATGATCGAAACCGCCGTGGACGCTCTGCATGGCACCGGCATCCCTGTTGCTGCGGTTTCCACCGGCTTCCCGGCAGGTTTGTCGCCATTCCATCTGCGCGTGGCCGAGATCGAAGAAAGCGTGAAGGCCGGTGCCGAGGAAATTGACATCGTGATCTCGCGCCGTCACGTCCTGTCTGGCGACTGGCAAGCTTTGTATGACGAGATGAAGGCCTTCCGCGTCGCCTGCGGCGATGCGCATGTCAAAGCCATCCTCGCCACCGGAGAGCTGGGCAGCCTGCGCAACGTCGCGCGCGCCTCGCTGGTCTGCATGATGGCCGGGGCGGATTTCATCAAGACTTCAACCGGCAAGGAAAGCGTCAACGCCACCTTGCCTGTTTCGCTGGTCATGATCCGCGCGATCCGCGACTATTATGACCGAACCGGATACCGGGTCGGCTATAAACCGGCAGGCGGCATCTCGAAAGCCAAGGACGCGCTGGTTTATCTGTCGCTGATCAAGGACGAACTGGGCGACCGCTGGCTGGAACCTGACCTGTTCCGCTTTGGCGCGTCATCGCTGCTGGGCGATATCGAACGGCAATTGGAACATTATGTAACGGGCGCGTATTCCGCCGGTTACCGTCACTCTATGGGCTGAGGACGGGAACAATGACAGTCAAAGAGATTTTCGAAACCATGGACTATGGCCCCGCCCCCGAAAGCGCGGCTGAAGCGCTGGCCTGGCTAGTCGATCAGGGCGACAAGTTCGGTCACTACATCGACGGTGCCTTTACCAAGCCGGGTAAGGGGTTTGAGAGCCGCAACCCAGCGACCGGAGAGGTGCTGGCTAAGCTGACACAGGCGAAACAAGCCGATGTGGATGCCGCCGTTACTGCCGCACGTAAAGCGCAGCCGAAATGGGAGAAGCAGGGCGGCGCAGGCCGCGCTAGGTACCTCTATGCCATCGCGCGCCTGTTGCAGAAGCATTCGCGTTTGTTTGCCGTGCTGGAAAGCCTCGACAACGGCAAACCGATCCGGGAGTCACGTGATATCGACATCCCGCTGGCGCAGCGGCATTTTTACTATCACGCGGGCATGGCGCAGCTGATGGAAAGCGAACTGCCCGATGCCGAGGCGTTGGGTGTCTGCGGGCAGATCATCCCGTGGAACTTCCCCTTGCTGATGCTGGCGTGGAAGATTGCCCCGGCACTTGCGATGGGCGACACCGTGGTTCTGAAGCCAGCCGAATACACTTCGCTGACCGCACTTCTGTTTGCTGACATTTGCACACAAGCCGGGCTGCCCAAAGGCGTAGTCAACATCGTCACTGGCGACGGCGCAGTGGGCGAGATGATCGTGAACGCGGATGTGGACAAAATCGCCTTTACCGGCTCGACTATTGTGGGCCGCCGCATCCGTGAAGCAACCGCGGGTTCCGGCAAGGAACTGACATTGGAACTGGGCGGCAAGTCAGCCTACGTCGTCTTTGATGATGCCGATATCGACAGTGCCATCGAAGGTCTGGTCGACGCGATCTGGTTCAATCAAGGGCAGGTCTGCTGTGCCGGCTCGCGCCTGTTGGTGCAGGAAGGCATCGCTGATCGCTTCCATAACAAGTTGCGCGCACGGATGGACAAGCTGCGCATAGGCGATCCGCTGGATAAATGCATTGATGTGGGCGCGGTTGTAGACCCGGTCCAACTGCAAACCATCAAAAGCATGGTCGAAAGCAACACCGCTGGTCACGTGCACCAAGCCGCGTGCGATCTGCCTGCGAACGGATGTTATTACCCACCCACACTGATCTCGGGCCTCGAAACTTCCGACCCGCTAATGCAGGAAGAGATCTTTGGCCCCGTGCTGGTGTCCTCAACCTTCCGTACACCGGAAGAGGCGGTCGAACTGGCCAACAACACCCGTTACGGGCTGGCCGCGACGGTCTGGACCGAGAATGTGAACCTGGCGCTGGATATCGCACCTAAGTTGGTCGCGGGCGTGGTTTGGGTGAATGCCACCAACCTGTTCGACGCGGCTGCTGGTTTCGGCGGCGTGCGCGAAAGCGGCTTTGGCCGTGAAGGCGGCTGGGAAGGGCTGACGGCCTATACCAGGCTCAAAGGCAAAGCTAAGCCGTTGGCGAAGGTCGAAGCGGCCATCGGCGAGGGCTCTCCGGTCGATCCGATTGACCGTACCGCCAAGATGTATGTCGGAGGCAAGCAGGCACGGCCCGATAGCGGCTATTCGAAACCCGTCTGGGGTAAATCCGGGCTATTGGGCCACGTGGGCCTCGCCAATCGCAAGGACGTCCGCAATGCGGTTGAAGCTGCGGCAGGGGCCAAAGGTTGGTCCAAGACCACCGGCCATCTGCGGGCACAGATCCTGTATTACATCGGCGAAAACCTCTCGGCTCGCGCCGACGAGTTTGCCGCTCGCATCGACGCAATGACCGGCAAAAAGGACGGCGTGAAAGAGGTCGAAGCTTCAATCCAGCGCCTGTTCACCGCTGCCGCCTGGGCCGACAAATATGACGGTCAGGTGCACGGCGTTCCGATCCGTGGCGTGGCGATAGCCATGAAGGAATCCGTGGGTGTCATCGGCGCGCTGTGCGCGGATGAGGCACCTCTGTTGGGTCTGGTCTCGGCCATGGCCCCGGCGATTGCGATGGGGAACCGGACAGTCCTGGTGGCCTCAGAGCCCTACCCTCTGGCAGCGACTGATTTCTACCAGATTCTCGAAACCTCAGACGTGCCTGCTGGTGTGGTCAACATCCTGACCGGCAGCCATGCGGAATTGGCGAAACCGCTGGCCTCGCACCTGAATGTCGATGCGGTCTGGTCGTTCTCATCCACCGACTTGTCGAAGGAGATCGAGGTCGTCTCGGCTGGGAACCTGAAACGGACCTGGGTGAATAACGCGACGGCATTTGATTGGGGCGTGGACCATTCCCGCCGCTTCCTGCAGGCTGCGACCGAAATCAAAAACATCTGGGTGCCCTACGGCGAGTAGGGCTCCCCGCCAAGGGAGGCCTACATGGACTTTTCAGGAAAAACCGTCGTCGTCATCGGCGGAACCAGCGGTATCAATCGCGGCATTGCCGAGGCCTTTGCGGCCTCGGGTGCCAAACTGGCCGTCGCCAGCCGGTCGCAGGAAAAGGTCGATGACACTGTTGCCGCGCTGAAAGAAGCGGGCGCACAGGACGCCATCGGCGCGGCGTTCGATGTACGTGACCCGGAGGCCGTGGCAAACGGGCTGAAACAGTTCCACGACACGTTCGGTGACTTCGACGTGCTGGTATCGGGCGCGGCGGGCAACTTCCCGGCATTGGCGGCAGAGATGTCGGTCAATGCGTTTAAGACCGTGATCGATATCGACCTAATGGGCACGATCCACGTGATGAAGGGGGCCTATCCTTTCCTCAAGCGTCCGGGTGCCAGCATCATCAACATCTCGGCCCCGCAATCCTATCTGCCCTATGAAGGTCAGTCCCACGTCTGCGCCGCAAAGGCAGGCGTGGATCAAATCACCCGCACCCTGTCGATGGAATGGGGTGTCGAGGGTATCCGTGTGAACTCGGTCGTGCCGGGCTTTATCGAAGGCACTGAAGGGGCCAAGCGTTTGGCCCCTACGCCAGATGCCGGAGAAGCGTTGCGCAAGGATGTCCCCTTGGGCCGTTGGGGTCAGCCGCAGGACGTGGCGAACGCCTGTATGTTCCTAAGTTCTGATCTGGCCAGCTATATCAGCGGCACGGTTCTGGCCGTCGATGGCGCGTTGTACCAGCGTGGTTCTGGCAAGTTCGGACAGATGATGGGGCAAATGTTGCGCGCGCAGGCGAAAGCACGCTCATAAAACCCATTAACCTGTGAGGTTGTTCATTTACGGTTTCACTTAATTGGCACAGCGTAAGACCCATTCATTGCGAGGGTGGGTCCTTACATGCTGAATAGTCCATTTGAATTTACCGAGTTTGTCGAATTGGCCACCATGATCGGCGTGGCCGGTGCTGGCCTTTACATTCTGAACTACTTTTTACTGCAAATCGGCATAGTCCGCGGCAATGGCGTGCTCTACCCGGTTCTAGTTATCGTTGCTGCAACCTGCGTTCTGATCAGCATGGTTGAAGAATTCAATCTTGCCGGTTCGATCATACAGATGGCCTATATCGCGATCTCGGTCATCGGATTGCTGCGCGGATACCTTTCGCGGCATCTCATTCGCTTTTCCGCAGCCGAGCGCCAGTTCATCTCGCACCATCTTGGGTCACTGAAACCGCATCATGCCCGAAAGCTATTGAACACTGCGTCGGTTCAGGAGTTCGCCAAAGGCGACATTCTGATCGAAGAAGCCAGAACAACAGATTTCCTTGGCTATGTCCTGAGCGGGCGAACAACCATCCTTCAAAATGGTCAGGTCATCAATATTTGCGGCTCGGACGAGACACTGGGAGAGCTGACATTCGGCCTTGGCCTACCCGCAACGGCCACCGTCATCGCCTCAGAGCCGACAACCTGCCTGGTGTTCGACAATTTCCGTCTGTCGCGCCTGCTACGCCGCAACCGGCATATCGACGACGCGCTTAAAGCCGCGCATTTCAGGCACGCGCGGCAAAAGCTTCTGAGCAGCAACAAGCATACGCTTCGGGCACAGAAACGGCCCGTCGCGGCCTGAACGGGTTTAGCCGTCCAGACCCTCGGGCTTGCCGACAATGGTGAAATGAAGCCCGTCAGGGTCCAGCAATTCGCTGGCGACCCGGTTGATCTCTTCCAGCGTGATCGCATTCACCTTGTCGTTGCGGGTGGCGATATAGTCGATGGGCAGGTCTTCCATCTGCATCCCGACCATGATCCCCGCAATCTGGCCATTGCCGTCAAACCTCAGCGGGTAAGCGCCCGTCAGGTAGGTTTTGGCATCGTCCAGTTCTTTCTGGGTCACACCTTCGGATGCGGCCCGTGCCCACTCGTCACGGATCACTTCGACCGCTTCGGCAATGCGATCATTGCTGGATGACACGGATCCCAGATAGACCGAGGCCAGATCCTTGGGCACCAGGTAAGTGCCGACGCCATAGGTCAAGCCGCGCTTCTCTCTTACCTCCTGCATCAGGCGGCTTTCAAACCCGCCCCCGCCAAGGATGTGGTTCAGGATAAAGGCGGCAAAGAAATCGGGATCATCGCGGTCAATGCCCGCATGTCCGAACAGGGCCACAGATTGCGGCGTGTCGAACTCGACCACGCTCACGCCACCAGGAATGGACACATCGGCACGTTCAGGGATCGGCTTGCCTGTTTCCGGTAGGTCGGCCAGCAGTTTATCCAGCAACGCGCCCAATTCTTCGGGGGTGATGTCACCCACCGCGCCTATATACATCCGGTCTTTGGCAAAGACATCCTGATACGCTGTGACCACGTCTTCGCGCGTCAGGGCTGTCACGCTTTCGATCGTGCCTTTGCCTTCTGTGCCATAGGGGTGATCGCCATAGGCCATGCGCGCAAAGTTACGACCCGCAATGTCATTCGGGTCGGTTTGATCGGATTTAAGGCCGGACAGTACCTGCGCCTTTACCCGATCCACCGCATCCTGATCAAAGCGGGGTTCGTGAATTGTGGTGCGCAGCAGGTCGATCACGTCGTCCCGGTTTTCAGTCAGGAACTGCGCGGTGATCGACACTGTGTCATCAGTTGCATTGTACCGGAACGAGGCCGCCAGCGATTCCAGCTCACGCGCATAGGTGCGGGCATCCATGTCGCCTGCGCCTTCCTCAATCAGGCCGCTCATCAGGTAGACCGCACCGCGTTTGTCCGCGTCATCCAGCGATGTGCCGCCGCGAAAACGCAGCTCCAGCGCGGTGAAGGGGATTGAGTGATCCTCGACTAGCCATGCGGTGATACCACCCGGAGAAGTAACCTCTTCGATCTCGATATCGGCCCACGCGGGCAAAGCGAAAACGAACGCGATCAGAGTTGCGAAAATCCGTTTCATTGCGTCACCTCATCATCGCGCATCAACCAACCGGTGACCGATGTTTCCGGCTGTATCACCTCGCGCGCGGCGGCGATAATCTCTTCCCCGGTGACAGCCTGCAGAATATCGGGCCAGGCCTGCACATCCTCGACCGTCAGACCACTGGTCAGAGCGCGACCATAGCGGTTGCCAATCCCATCCACATTGTCGCGCGCATAGGTCTGCGAAGCCCGCAGCTGCATCTTGATCCGGTCAAGGTCTTCTTCATTCACACCCTCAGCGATGAAGTCGGCAACCGCCTGATCCATTGCATCCTCGGCCTCTTGCAAAGATACACTGGCGGCTGGAACAACCAGAAGGTCAAAGGTCGTATCATCCAGCGAGACACCCCGGTAGAACGCCCCGGTGTAGACAACCTTCTGCTGCTCGAACTGCAGCTTTTCGTTCAGGTAGGATGTCGTGCTTCCACCCAACAGTTCTGCCAACAGAAACAGAGCAGCTGCCTTCTCCTGTTCGCCCGGATCACGTTCGGGGGCCAGATAACTACGCTGAACATAAGGCTGCGACACGCGCGCATCCTTGTAAGTAAGACGGCGTTCTGCCGTTTGCGGCGGTTCCTGTGACCGGACCCGTTCGGGTAAGTCAGGGTTGGCGGGGATCACACCGTAATATTGCTCGGCCAGCGATTTGACCTCGTCTGGTTCGACATCACCGGTGACGACCAGAATGGCGTTATTGGGCGCATAATGGGTCTGGTAGAAGGACAGCGCGTCCTCCATGTCCAGCGTCTCCATCTCGTGGCGCCAGCCGATGATTGGCACGCCGTAGCGATGGTTGAGGTACTGCGACGCGCTCATCTGTTCACCGAACAGCGCACGCGGGCTGTTGTCGGTGCGCTGGTTGCGTTCCTCAAGGATCACGTCGCGTTCAGTGACAATATCATCTTCGCTCAGGCGGATATTGCGCATCCGGTCCGCCTCCATCCGCATCATCAATTCCAGCCGGTCAGCAGCGACGCGTTGGAAATAAGCGGTGTAGTCATATGATGTGAAGGCGTTGTCGGTGCCGCCATTGGCCGCAACGGTGGCGGAAAATTCGCCCGGGGCCAAAGTGTCAGTGCCTTTGAACAGCAGATGCTCAAGGAAATGCGCCACACCCGATGATCCTACGGGTTCATCCGCCGACCCGGCGCGATACCACACCATATGCTGCACAACAGGCGCGCGGTGGTCTTCGATCACGACGACATCCATGCCGTTGTCCAGCGTAAATGTAGTCACGGCCTCGTGCCCCTCGCTTGCGGCAAGAGGTGTTGCGGCGATCAGGGCAGCCAACAGTGCCAGGGCCCGAACCATAGGGCGTCCTCCGTTTGATTTATGCTGTTCAAACTACGGTTGCGCCGCGCGGGTTCAAGGCTAATGACGAAAAGTTAAAGATTATTCATCTACCGGTGGCGCCGATGGTGTTTCGATCCCGGCTTGGCGTGCAGCCTCATTCTGACGGTCGGGGTTCAACGTTTCGCGGCGATAAACTTGCGAATAACGATCCACGTTGAACAAGCGCAAGCGCGTCAGGCGGCTCTGCTTTCTGCGGAACTCTGCATCCTCGGCATCAACCACCTGCCGGGCATTCGCCGGAACTCCATACCGGCTGGAGGCCGTCACAAGGGCCGCGTCCGTGGACGGGATGGCCGTATTTGCGTTCAGCGAAGATTCGTTCCCGCCAAGGGCAACGACAGCTTCCGCCTTAGGGTTCGGATCGGTCAGGTTATTCCCCCCCAGCGTAGGCGCAGGCAGGAACTTGTAATCCTTGGGCTGAGTCAGTGGTTTGACAGGCAGGACCGAGAATTCGTCCGGCCCCTGCCCGGGCGCTTCCAAGTGGCGCAATCCGATATCGGAACAGCCCGCAGCCGCAAAGGCCAATGTCAAAGCAAATATGGAACGCGGCAGCCGCATCAGAGTCTCCAGCCTGTTTCAGGCGCTTTTATCGCATTTCAAATGGCACGTCACGAGGCCTTTTTGCCTTCGAACAGCACCAGACCAATCGCTCCTGCAAAAATGAACACATCAGCAAGGTTGAACACGAAAGGGTTGTTGATGCCGCAACAGGACATGTTCAGGAAGTCCAGAACATAACCATAAAGCAGGCGATCCACGACGTTGCCCAGCGCCCCGCCAATCAGCAACCCGCCGCAAACCAGCATCAGTTTCGACGGAGCTGTGCGCATAAGCCAGATCAACACACCGATAGCGATGAGCATGGAAACACCGATCAACGCCCATCGGGCAGCATCGGTATTGCCTTGAAACAGGCCGAAATTGATGCCCCGATTCTCACCGTATTTGAACACCAGCAGCGGCGGTAGGACATCAATGTTCCCTTCGGCTACGCGCATCACGTGAACGACCAGATACTTGCTGATCTGGTCGATCAGTAACGCAGCCAGTGCGGCCCAGAGAAGCAGAAGATAGCGCATCAGTGGCGGAAGTGGCGCATGCCGGTAAAGACCATGGCCAACCCGGCCTCATCCGCGGCTGCGATCACCTCGTCATCGCGCATCGAGCCACCGGGCTGGATAACACAGGTTGCGCCGGCCTCGGCCGCTTCCATCAGACCGTCCGGGAATGGGAAAAACGCATCCGACGCCACGGCGGAACCGATTGTCAGTGGTTGGGCCAAGCCCAGAGCATCAGCCATACGCTCGGCTTTCTTCGCTGCAATCATCGCCGAGTCCAGGCGGCTCATCTGCCCGGCACCAACACCCACGGTTGCTCCGTCTTTGACATAGACGATGGCATTGGATTTGACGTGTTTCGCCACTTTCCACGCAAACAGAAGATCGCGCATCTGTTCCTCGGTCGGGGATTTCTTAGTGACGACCTTCAGGTCATCCAGGCCGACAAATCCGTTGTCCTTATCCTGCACCAGAAGGCCACCGGCTACCTGACGGACGGTTTTGCCACCTGTGGTCACATCTGGCAGGCCATCGGTTGTCAGCAGACGCAGGTTCTTTTTGGCGGCAAAGATTGCCTTGGCCTCATCCGACGCACCCGGAGCGATCACAACTTCGGTGAAAATTCCGGTGATTTCCTGCGCGGTTTCGGCATCCAGCGGCTGGTTCAGGGCAATGATCCCGCCAAAGGCCGAAGTGCGGTCACAATCAAACGCGGCTTTATAGGCCTCGATCAATGTCGCGCCCTTGGCAACACCGCAGGGGTTGGCATGTTTGATGATCGCGCAGGCTGCGCCTTGCGCCGGGTCGAACTCGGCCACCAGTTCAAATGCCGCGTCTGTGTCGTTGATGTTGTTGTAGCTCAGTTCCTTGCCCTGATGCTGCACTGCTGTCGCGACACCGGGGCGGTTGGTGCCATCGGTATAAAATGCTGCCTGCTGATGGCTGTTTTCGCCATAGCGCAGGGTCTGTTTCAACTCACCGGCAAAAGCGCGACGGCGCGGGGCCTCGGCGGCCAGCGCATCGGCCATCCAATTCGACACGGCCGCGTCATAGGCAGCGGTACGAGCATAGGCCGTCTGCGCCAGGTTCTGACGGAACGCATAGGATGTCTGCCCATCGTTAGCCGCCAGCTCAGCCAGCAGCAGGTCGTAATCCTGAACATCCACAACCACATTCACAAAAGCGTGGTTTTTCGAGGCCGCGCGGATCATCGCCGGGCCACCGATATCGATGTTTTCGATGCATTCGTCGTAACCCGCACCTTTGGCTACCGTGGCCTCGAACGGATAGAGGTTCACCACCAGCAGGTCGATCGCACCGATGCCATGTTCGTCCATCGCCGCCACGTGGCTGTCATTGTCGCGCAGGGCCAGCAGCCCGCCATGCACCATCGGATGCAGCGTTTTCACGCGGCCATCCATCATCTCGGGGAAGCCGGTAATCTCGCTGACATCCTTAACCGCAAGCCCTGCATCGCGCAGCGCCTTGGCTGTACCTCCGGTAGACAGCAATTCGACCCCACGCTCGGCCAGTGCCTTTCCCAGCTCGATCAGCCCGGTCTTGTCGGAAACGGAAAGCAACGCGCGGCGCACGGGGTGAAGATCGGTCATGGGGTCAAAGGTCCTTTTGGCGTCAGTCAAACTCGGGCTCGTCCCGGTGTATATCCCGCACGGCATAGGCTGTGTCCTGGGCCTTGCTCAGCGTCCACCGGATGCGCGTCGCATACTCCATTGCGCGGCCAGATAGAACGATCTGTTTTGTCGCGCGTGGTTTTAAACGCCCGTTTTCCAAATAAACGCTTGGTTCTACAGACAATTTTCCGACGCCGTCATGGCGAAAAACCCAGATCTCACCACTTTTCAGCGCCATCGACACCGCAGCGCCCCCCAGATCCAGTGCCGCATCCACGTCCGGATGCAGGTGAAACCGGATGTCAAAGGCGATGCCCTTCAGGCCCGAGGCGTCCATCGCCTTGTCAAATTGGCGCTTCGCCTTGTCGGTGGCCGTCAGCAGAATATCCTCGCAGGCCAGCTCACGCCCATCAAAGCGCAGCTCAAAGGTACGCGCATGAGTCAATCCGAAGACCTTGGTATACCCGTCATGCCCGGCCATGAATCGCGTGCCTTCAAAGGCATCCTCGAAATCAATGGGAACCTCATGCGGCGCATCCACCAGTGCCTCGCGTTCGACTCCCTGCGTCGGTGGCGCCAGCCGAGCGCTTGAATACCCATCAAGGCACAGTGTCGAATGCGACGGTGTCGCCCGACCCGCACGCCGCCATTCCGTCCCAAAGCTTTCGCCCGATCCGCAATTGACCACCAGTGGTCTGCGGCCCGACGTCAGTTCGAAAGCGAGGGTCGAAGCATGGGCGTTGTATGACGCCGCCCCCTTGGGTGGAGTGGCGGCATCCACAATCACGCTGGTTCTGGCCGCATAAAGTCGGGCAAATCCCATGGACAGCCCCGTGGTGTGATGTGGCCTGACACCGCTTTGCGCCAGTGCCTGATCCAAACGCCCTTCGACACCGCGCCCACCGCCGTGAAACCGGGCCAAAGCCCCGTCCGCATGGCGCAGGCTGCGCAAGGTGGGGGCCATGCGTTTGATGGCACTTGCCTGCGCCCCGGGCGTGCCCCGGCCCAACGCGCTGAGCGCAGCCGAGGTCCATGAAAGCAGCATAAAGACCTCAAGCAGCTCTTCGGGGTTGCGGGTTGGGATACCGCCCTGTTCGTCTACCTGACTGTCACACTCGCGTGCCAAAGCACGAAGGGCAGGATCAGCCATTTGCTCCAACCCCTCCAGCGCCAGACCAGCCTGCACCAGCCCGGCAAGCGCCTCAAACCGGGGAAGACCGGGAGTCGCTGCCTTCCAGCGCTTGGACAAAAACCATGTCTGTTGGGCCAACGAACGAAAAAACATCCTGCTTTGGTGTTCATCTGCGCCGCGCAACAGGAAAATCGCATGGTTGATCCAGCGTATAACGCGTCGACCGGTCAGATCAGGTGCCCAGCCCGGCCCCTGACCGCGGCCATGCGCGTTAATCCAGCCCCAGACCCACCGCTGGGCCTTTTCACGCGCGCGCATATCGCCAACAGCCGCCAGATCGTCGAGCCAGGCAAAGCCGTGGCGTTCATTGTCAAACCCGGTACTGGGCGCGGTCACATCCCACAGCTCGGTATCCTGAGCTTCGACCAGATAGCCTGCGAACAGCAGATTTCCGGCGACCAACTGACGCCCGCGCGCAAATGAGCCGACCGTGCGTGGCTCCGGATCGCCAACAAACCCCGAGACCGCTTTGCGTCGCTGACTGAGCCGCGCGTAGAGACGGTTCTGAAACCGTGTCCACTGGTTGGTCATGGTATCTGTCTTCGACATGACGCTCGTTACTCTGCCCCTTGCGCTCTGCTGGCGCCTGAGACCCAACGATAGACCGGGGCGATCGTCAAGTCATCGAAAAGCATGCAACTACGCCGATTTGTTCAGGCGCGCGATGTAGAACCCATCCATTCCACCAAGATCAGCCCAGTAATCGGGCCGCAGACGCAGGCCGCCTTCCTCGGTGATCCATTCGGACTCGATTCCGGCAATGTTCAAAGCCGCCCGGTCCACCGACATATCGGGGTGTTGGTCCAGCGCTTCTTCGACCTGCACCTCGCCCTCATCCGGCAGGAGAGAGCAAGTGCAATAGACCAGCCGCCCGCTGGGTTTCAGCAAGCTCCAGGCGTGGGCCAGCATCCGGGCCTGCAGCTCGATCAGCTCACCGAATTCCGATCCGTCTTTGGCAAAAGGCAAGTCAGGGTGCCTGCGGATCGTTCCCGTGGCAGAACACGGCGCGTCCAAAAGGATGGCGTCATACTGGCCCTGATGTTCAAGCGCGTCGCCCGCGACGACAGTGGCAGTCAGTCCGGTGCGTTTGAGGTTCTCATGCACCCGCGCCAATCGCGATTCAGAGACGTCGAGCGCCGTAACATCGGCCCCAGCCGCCGCCAGTTGCAGTGTTTTTCCACCCGGAGCGGCACAAAGGTCGAGGATTTTTTCGCCCGATTTCGGAGCAAGTATGCGCACTGGAATAGCGGCCGCCGCGTCCTGCACCCACCAATCACCTTTGCCATAGCCCGGAAGGGCGGTGACCTGACCGGCATCGTGCAGCCGCATCGAACCGGTAGGCAGGGCCTCACCCGGTCCGCTGGCGCCCGGCTTCACAGACAGGTCAAGCGGTGCGCCAGCAAATTGCGCCTTTTCCATTCCCACGATTGCATCCTCACCCCATGCCATGATCAGCGGATCACGCAGCCATTCGGGCAAACGCGGCACGCGCATTTTGGGCCATGCATCGGGGCCTTCGGCGGCCACTTTGCGCAACACGGCATTCACTAGGCCTTTCAGCCGCCCGTGCTTGCGTGAACGCCCTACGATGTCGACCATTGAATTCACAACACCATGTGCCGCTTCACCGTGGCACAGCTCGACCGCGCCAAGGCGCAGGGCGTTATGCACGGTCAAAGCCGGCGTGCGGTTCAGGTGGTTTTCCAGCAGACGATCCGCACGCTCCAATCCGCGCAGGGTTTCCAGCGTCAGGCGTTGCGCCCGCGCGCGATCTTCAGGGGCCAACCGGTCCAGCGCGCCTGCGGCCAGACATTCGGAAAGCAGGCGCCCTTCGCCCAGTATCTGATCCAGCAGATAGATCGCGCTGCGTCGGGCCGCTGTTGCGTTGTCGGACATGGAATCGCCTTTGAATAAATCCTCGCCCGCATTGCCAATGGCGGACGCGGGCGTATATCAAGCCCATGCACGGAAAGGAACCCGATGTCATGAGTGACGACCGCAAAGACCTGCCACCCGCCGCCCAGCGCGCCCTTGCCGAAGCTGAAGAGCGGCGCCGCAAAGCCGAGGCTGAGGCAAAAGATATGCCCAAGGAACTGGGCGGTCGCGACGGCCCCGATCCGGCCCGGTACGGCGATTGGGAGAAGAAGGGCATAGCGATCGATTTCTGATCACCTATCCCCGCAAGGCTTCCAGAAAATCCGCTATCAGAGCACGCTGCTTCTTCGATTTCGCCCGATCTTCGGGCCAGGTCAGCCAATACCCATCCTTCGTTTTCAGCTCTGGTAGGCGTAACCGGCGCAACCGTCCGTCCTGCAGATCCGCCTTGGCCAAGGGCACCGACCCCAACGCTACGCCCATGCCCTGACGTGCCGCAGACAACGCGTGTTCCATTGAATCGAAGCTGATGTTCGACGTAGTCACATCGCCCTGATCTGCCTTTCGCGCCCAATCTCGCCACCCCGGTCGTTCTCCGCGCAGATCAATCAAAGGCGCGCCCCATTCCACGCCCGGTGCCGCCATAGGCACCAGCACTTCAGCTGCAATCAATTCGGAATCCCGCCCCGGCCAAGCGCCCCGACCATAACGGATCTGTAGCCATGTCCGCTCTTCATCCAGCGACGACCGCCGCGCCACGGAATCGGTCAGAACACGCACCTTCGGCTGCATCTCCTGAAACCGGGCAAGACTTGGCACCACAAGCGCATGGATGTGCGATGACAAACCGGCCACCCGCAATTCGCGCGGGGATTTTCCAAACAGATCCTCGGTATTGCGTTCAAGCGCCTGCAAACTGTCTTGCACCAGCGGCAGATAGCTTTCTCCTTCGACAGTCAATGACACGCCACGCGCCTCACGCACAAACAATGTTCGACCCAGCCAGGCTTCAAGGTTGCCGATCCGCTGGCTTACGGCCGCTTGTGTCAGACCAAATTCCCTCGCCGCTGCGGAAAACCCGCCCAGACGCCCCGCCGCCTCAAAAACGCGCAGCCAGTCCAAGGGTGGCAACCCGATCTTTTTCTTAGCCATAAGTTTTTCCAAGCCTCAGCAGAAAGAAGGATTAATTGTCGTAATGCCACAAGGGGCGTATCTCCTCAACCAAAGCCCGCGCTGAACAGGAGACCCCCCATGCTGCGCTTTGCCACCCATGACGCCTCGGTTGTGACCGTAGAATTCGACACCGGCACAAAGGCTCGCTTTCACGCCATCTGGCTACGCGACAACGCGCTGGACCCCGAAACCCGCGCGCCCGGCAATGGCCAACGTCTGATCACCATCGGCGATATCCCCTCAGACATTTCGGTCAGCGCCGCCGAAATCAGCAATGGTGATCTGACAGTCACCTTTCAGCCAGAAGGCAAGATTGTCACCTTTCCCGCCGACTGGCTGGCCGAGCACAGCTATGACCGCGATCAAAACCGCCCCATGGGTCGGACGGCTCCCGGCATCACCACCTGGGGACGCGGCATCGACGCGCCCAGCGCAGATTGGGACGAGGTCCACGCCAATCCCGTCGCCAAGCGTGGCTGGCTGGCTGCGGTGGCCGAATACGGCTTTGCCAAACTGACCGGCGGACCGACCGAGCCGGAATCCCTGCTGAAAGTCGCTGATCTGTTCGGCTATGTCCGCCAAACCAACTACGGCCCCTATTTTGAGGTCCGGACCGAGGTGAACCCGACCAACCTCGCCTATACCGGCCTTGGTCTGCAGGCGCATACCGACAACCCCTATCGTGATCCGGTTCCGACGCTGCAAATTCTGTATTGCCTGGAAAACAGTGCCGAGGGTGGTGATTCCATCGTGGTTGACGGCTTCCGCGCTGCTGAAAAACTGCACGAACAGAACCCGGAAGGTTTTGCCTTGCTGGCAGGCTATCCCGCCCGGTTCGAATACAAGGGCTCGGACGGTATCTGCCTGCGCTCACGCCGCCCGATGATCGAGCTATCGCCAGATGGTGAATTGGTCGGTATCCGGTTCAACAATCGCTCATCCGCGCCGTTCGTCGACGTGCCCTTTGATCAGATGGAGGCCTACTACGCCGCCTATCGCCAATTGGGCGAGATCATCGACGACCCCGCCATGGGCGTGTCGTTCAAACTGGAACCGGGTGAGAGCTTCATCGTCGACAACACCCGCGTTCTGCATGCCCGTCTGGGCTATTCCGGCGCGGGTTCGCGCTGGTTACAGGGCTGCTATGCCGACAAGGACGGGTTGCTGTCCACATTGGCCGCGATGGAAATGAGTCAACCGGAGGCCGCAGAATGAAGCCCGATTTCTCGACCCTGAGCCGGGACAATATCGTGGCTTTCATCGGCGATATCTTCGACCGCCGCGGCGGTGAGGAATATCTGGGTGAGCCCGTCACCATGGCTGAACACATGTTGCAAGGTGCAACGATCGCCGAGCAGAACGGCCAGCCCGAGGAAATCATCGTCGGCGCGTTGCTGCACGATATCGGCCATTTCACCTCCGAGTTCGGCACTTATCACCCGGATGATACCGAGGACCGTCATCACGAGGATGCGGGCGCTGAGGTGCTGGAACAGTTCTTCCCCTCGGTCATCACCGATTGCTGCCGCTATCACGTGGCGGCCAAGCGGTATCTCTGCGCCACCAAGCCTGAATATTTCAACCGCCTGTCCACCGCTTCGGTCCATACGCTGGAATTGCAGGGCGGGCCGATGAGCGCTGAGGAGGTCGCAGAGTTCGAGAGTAATCCGAACCTGAAAGAGATCATTCAGGTGCGCTATTTGGACGAGGCGGGCAAACGGGCTGACATGGAAACCCCCGATTTCACCCATTTCGCACCGATGGTGCAGCGCATGATCGACAGGCATCTGGGGGCGTCATGAGTGCACCGGAATACATCTTCGAGGCCAGCTCGAAACCGTCACTGCCGTGGCACGAGGTTCCGCTGATCCGGGCCACGGACACGTCGGTCAAAAGCTATGGCTGTCTGGTTGATGACCCCGATACCTTCGAGATTGAAATCGCTCGCTGGCCCCAACAAGGCTGGCGCCAGATTGACGAAGGAACCGGCGACGAGGGCGGCTGGGTCGAAGGCACGTTCAAATGCGATTGGCAGGGTGACGTGCTTTATGGTGAGAACGAGGCCGTCAAAGGCCACTATGTTCTGGGTTGGTCCGCTGATCCACAACAGGTGCAGACCGACCTGCAGACGGCACCGCGCGATCAGGTTCTACTGTGGCACATGAACTACCACCCCGATGGCGGGCAGATGTTCTGGCCGCTGGACAACAAGCCCTTCATCGTGCCTGTCGCGCTGCCCGGCGACAACCTGACGCCAGATAAGGTGGTGGCTTTCTGGTGTGATGGTACGCGTGGCCTCTATATTCATCCCGGCATCTGGCACGAAGGGATATTCCCCGTCGAAGACAACCAGCGTTTCCTCGACCGGCAAGGCAAGGTTCACGCCCGTGTCAGCGCCGATATCGGCAAGGAGTTCGGAGTTTACCTTGCCTGCCCGCTCCGGGTCGACAAAATCAAGGACCTATGAAGTACAGGGCAAAACGCCAGTATCGCGCATTTTCACAATCCCTTAACCGTTGGCGGCCACATCTGTGATACGCTCGACAGTGTCCAACTCAAAAGGGGAGGGCTCTGATGGGATTGAATAGGCGTCGAGTGGTTCAGCTTGGAACCGCAGCAACGGTCGGAACGCTGTTTCCGGGCGTCGGGTCTGCTGCCACTGACCAGAATGACACGTTCGAACAGGAGTTCGCAAACACGCTCAATCAACTGAGAACCGCGTCCTCCGAGCTTGGTTTTAATGAGGCTGAGTCCCTGTCGCTGGCCTCGGGGGTCGACGACTATAACGGCGGATTGCGGCATGATTTCGATCAGTCCGTTCTCCCTTCGGGTGCTTATGTGATTCAGCCGCTGGCGCGCGTCGCGGACGTTGATGAAAAATCACGCGCAGACGTGTTGCCGATGTTTCACGAGGTCGGCTGTCATCCCGCTGATGCTGATGGGCAAGCCATGACCCGGCTGATGATGCAAATTCTGACTCAGAGCTTTGGCCTCGACCCGTCCCGCATCGCATTTGTCAGTGTGCCGCAAGCCGATGACATGCGCCCGGTGCTGGACGCGTTAGGCTTGCCATTCACCGAAAAGGTTCTGTTGCGCGATGAGGCCGAGGCATTGGCTGCACGCGATGCCTCGGGCTTTTTCTTCCCCGACCCATTTGGTGATGAGTACCTTGTGACAATGGGCGTCTACTATCGGCTGGGCGGCACGGATGAAACGGCCCCCACCGCTTACCCGCCGTCGGACAACTGGACCGAAATCGGTGAGGTTGTGATTGGCGGGCAGGCAGCACCCCTTGGCATATCCATAGGGGCCGAACGCCTGACTTATGCGCGTACAGGCCAATACCCGACCTGGGATCAGCGACTAGGCGCACTGTTTTCCAGGATCGAGGACGAGGGCGCCGAACCGCCCGGTCTTGCGGCGTTCCGTTAGAGGCGCTTAAAGTCCCAGCACATCCACCATGTCATACTGACCAGGCACTTTGCCCTGCCCCCACAGTGCCGCCTTCAAAGCGCCACGGGCAAAGATGGCGCGGTCGGTGGCCAAATGGCGCAGGACGATGCGCTCTCCGGGGGCGGCGAACAGGACGTCGTGCTCACCCACAATGTCGCCGCCGCGAATGGCGTGGAAGCCGATGTCGCCCCGCTTGCGCGCGCCGGTGATGCCGTCGCGGCCCCGGTCAGACACATCTTCCAGCTTCACGCCGCGCCCTTCGGCAGCGGCCTCGCCCAGCATCAATGCTGTGCCCGACGGGGCGTCGACCTTGTGGTGATGGTGCCCTTCGATCACTTCGATGTCGAAATCCTCATCCAGTGCAGCCGCGACTTTCTTGGTCAGTTGCACCAGCAGATTGACGCCAAGACTCATGTTCCCCGCGCGCACGATGACTGCATGGCGTGAGGCTGGTTCCAGCGCGGCGATCTGTTCATCCGACATGCCAGTGGTGCCGATCACATGCACGCAGCGGGCTTGCGCGGCCAGTGCCGCAAACTCCAGCGTCGCCTCGGGCGCGGTGAAATCGATTACGGCTTGCGCCTGCGCAAACGCCTCCAGCGGATCATCGGTGACATTCACACCCAGCGCCTGACCGCCCATCGCCTCGCCCACATCCTGACCGATCCAGTCATGACCCGTCCGCTCGACCACGCCCACCAGACGCGCCTGATCGCTGTCGGTCACTGTCTTGATCAGCATCTGCCCCATACGGCCCGAAGCCCCTGTGATGACGATCCCCGGAATATGGGTCATTGCGCTGGTCCTTTTGTTGAATTCGGCTCAAAGCCTCCTACCCGGTTCGCGCCCGCTTGGCAAAGCCCTGCTTTGCGCTTAGATCGGGGATATGGCAAAGAACAAATTTCACGATGGCCCCGGCCCGTCCCAACGACAGCTGCGCGTCGGCGAACTGATCCGCCGCACCCTGTCCGAAGTTCTGGCACGCGGAGATGTCCACGACCCCGACCTGAACCGCATGTCAATCACCGTCGGCGAGGTGCGCACCTCGCCCGATCTGAAGATCGCCACCGCCTATGTGCTTCCCTTGGGCGGCAAGGGGCAGGAGGATGTGATCGCGCTGCTGGCGCGCAACAAGGGTGAATTGCGGCGGGCGGTCGGCAAGAAGGTCGGTCTGAAATTCTCACCCGATCTGCGGTTCCGGCTGGATGACACGTTTGACCGAATGGATGACACCCGCCGCATGTTCGATCAGGACGCGGTGCGCCGCGATCTGGACGAGTGATCCGCGCAATTGTCATTTTGGGCGCGGTCTTCTGGGCCGCGCAGGCCTCAGCGGTCACATGCGAGAAGGTGACCCATGAGGACAAGCGGTACACCATCTGCGAGGTGGATGCCGCCAGCGAAGAGTTGCGCCTCTTCCTCAATGATGAAGACGGTAAGGTGCTGGGCCATTTCTCATCGGTGAACGAGACCCTGGCGCCACAGGGAAAGCGTCTGGCATTTGCCATGAACGCGGGCATGTATCATGACGACCGCTCGCCAGTCGGGCATTACGTCGAAGACGGTCAGGAACAGATGCGCGTGATCCCCAATGCCGGGCCGGGCAATTTCGGTTTGTTGCCGAACGGAGTGTTTTGCATCCGCGAAGGCCGCGCCGACGTGTTTGAGACATTGGATTATGTGGATCAGGCCCCGCAGTGCCGTTTCGCCACGCAATCCGGCCCTATGCTGGTCATCGACGGGGAATTGCACCCGCGATTCCTGCCCGATTCGACCTCGCGCTATGTCCGCAACGGCGTTGGTACCAGCGCGGATGGGAAACGGGCAGTTTTTGCGATTTCGGATGACTATGTCACCTTTCATGAGTTCGGCAGCCTGTTCCGGGATGTGCTGGAAACGCCAAATGCTCTGTTTTTCGACGGCAATATCTCCCGGATGTATGAACGCGCGGGAAACCGGTCGGATGTCGGGTTTTCGCTTGGCCCGATTGTGGGCGTGGTCGAAGATACGCCCTGAAATTGACAGCGGCAGAGCGATCCGCTAGGTCGCGCGCCTCGGCAAGATTCAGGGTGTAGAATGGGACGCAAACGCAAGGGTCGCGACATTTCCGGTTGGCTGGTGGTGGACAAGCCCGCGGGCATGACCTCGACTGCAGTAGTCAACAAGGTACGCTGGGCGATGGATGCCAAGAAGGCGGGCCATGCGGGCACACTGGACCCCGAAGCGACTGGCGTACTGGCCGTGGCACTAGGTGAGGCGACCAAGACCGTTCCCTACATCACCGATGCGTTGAAAGCCTACACATTCACCGTGCGTTTGGGTCAGGCCACCAATACCGATGATGCCGAAGGCGAAGTGATTGCGAGCAGCGATGCGCGCCCATCGGATGACGATATCAAACAAGCACTGGCCCCGTTTCTGGGTGATATCATGCAGGTCCCACCCAAGTTCTCGGCCGTGAAAATCGACGGCCAGCGCGCCTACAAGCTGGCCCGCGATGGCGAAGATGTGGAACTGGCCGCACGTCCGCTATGGGTTGAGGAGTTGATTTTGGTCGACCGCCCCGACGAAGACCACGTGACGCTGGAAATGACCTGCGGCAAGGGCGGCTATGTCCGCTCAATCGCCCGCGATCTGGGCGCAGCGCTGGGATGCCACGGCCACGTCCGGGAACTGCGCCGCATCTGGTCCGGCCCGTTCGACGTTGAAGACGGGTTGAGCATCGAACAGATCGATGAAATGGCCAAGACAACCGCACTGGACGACTACCTGCACCCGCTGGAAACCGGCCTCGCCGATCTGCCTGAATTGAAATGCACACCCGAAGGCGCAACCCGCCTGCGCAACGGAAACCCGGGCATGGTTCTGGCCTCGGACGTGGAATACGGCGATGAAGCCTGGGCTTCGCTGGACGGCAAGGCCGTGGCGGTAGGGATCTACAAATCGGGCGAATTGCACCCCAGCCGGGTGTTCGTTACCTAAGCCACGTGCTAGGCGAAGGGCATGATTACCCGAACGCACACCAAGGGCGACGCGCCCTCGACCGCCATCTATTCCGACTGCGAGAAATATCGCTATAGCCTGACCCGTATCTGGGATCCTGCGGGGCGCAAAGCGCTGTTCGTGATGCTGAACCCGTCTACCGCGACCGAGGTTCAGAACGACCCGACGGTGGAACGTTGCGAACGCCGCGCGCGGGCGCTGGGGTTCGGAGCATTTCAGGTAACCAACATCTTTGCCTGGCGCGACACCGACCCGCGCAAGATGCGCGCTGCTGCCGACCCGGTAGGACCCGAGAACGACGCGGCCATATTGGATGGTGTTCAATGGGCCGATCAGGTCATCGCCGCATGGGGCACCCATGGTGCGCATCTGGACCGCGGCCCGGCAGTTGAATCCCTTCTGCGCGACACCAGGCAGCCGCTGTTTCATCTAGGGCTGACCAAGGGCGGGCATCCCAAACACCCGCTTTACATCGCCTATACCCAACAGCCCGAACCTTGGTGACCAACGGTTAACCACAAGTACAGCTTGGCTTTGACCAACTAACTGATCACATGGGATATTTCATCCTCGGAGCAGTGCGTTCTCGGAGGGTTTCCATGTTTCTGTTCGGATTGCTGAGCCTGGCCGCAATGGGCGGAGCAGCCTATGCGATGGGCGGTATTATCGAGGCTGACGACGACACCGAAGAAGACGAGATCATCGAAGATGAACCGCAAGAGGTCTCTGACGGCAGTTATCTTGAGATTGGTGAAAACATCGACGAAGTCGAAGAGTCCTCGACCGGGACCACAGTCTCGGAATTCGAAGGCGATTTGGTTGTGGCCGGGGACGACGACACAAACATTCTGGCCGGGCAAGATGGCGACGACCAGATCAACGGCTACGGCGGCGACGACACTGTGCTGGGGGGCATGGGCGATGACACCCTGCATGGCGGCGATGGCGTTGATACAATCCAGGGCGGCGAAGGCGATGATGTTTTGCATGGCGAAGGTAACGATGACGTCCTGTTCGGTGATGATGGCGACGACAAGATTTTTGGTCATTTCGGCGACGACAGGCTGGACGGCGGCGATGGGGATGACGATATGTACGGCGGTCAGGACAACGACACGCTGACCGGAGGCGCGGGCGAGGATGCGCTGCATGGGGGCTATGGTGACGATGAGCTTGCTGGTGACGCAGGTGAAGACGTCTTGTTTGGCGGCGACGGTGACGACGTGCTGACCGGTGAGGATGGCGAAAACGAGGACTCCGTGGATTTTCTGAATGGCGGTGCCGGCGACGACATTATTGCTGCCCATAGCGGTGATATCGTGACCGGAGGCGAAGGCGCTGACAGCATCCACCTGAACCCCGAGGATGACGACGATGCCGTCAAGGTCATGGATTTTGAACCCGGGCAGGACATGCTGTTGATCTCGTGGGAAGGCGAGGAATATCCGGAGATCAACATTGAAACAGACGCTGAAAACGAAAACCTGACCCGTATCATGGTCGACGGACAAGACGTCGCCCAACTGCTGGGTGCCAAAGGGTTGACCCTGGACGATATCCAACTGATCAACGATCAGGAACTGTCGCAGCTCAATGCGCTGAGTTGAAGCAATAGAATCCCTTTGCCATTTGCCTGAAATCCGCTTATACGCGCCCATCCGCATCGGAATCGGTGCGGTTTTCTCCATGGGCCTGTGCTGGACGACATCCCGGCCTGCGCCATCAACTCTAACCTTTCAAAGGAGACCCCGATGTCGATTACTGCCGCTGAAAAAGCACGCGTCATGAAAGAATTCGGCACCAAGGACGGCGACACCGGTTCGCCAGAAGTCCAGGTTGCCATCCTGACCTCGCGCATCACCACCCTGACCGAGCACTTCAAGACCCACAAAAAAGACAACCACGGTCGTCGTGGTCTGCTGAAAATGGTCGCCCAGCGCCGTAAGCTGCTGGACTACCTGAAGGGCAAAGAAGAAGCGCGCTATCAGGATCTGATCAAAAAGCTGGGCATCCGCCGCTAATACCGGTTTCTGCCGCTTTTGGATTTTAGACGCCCGCCCTAATTGGCGGGCGTTTTTTGTTGGATCAGGGAACGCGCGCTCAAAGTAGCGGTATGGTGGGGCTCAATCCGGCTTGCAGTTCACTAACTCTGTCGGCACTATCCCGGGACCTGATCAACAGCTGCTCAATACATCAGTCCTCCAAGCACACATCCAGTGCGTGACGACAAGTAAAATGGAACCAAATGAAGCTGGAATTTCATCATATTAACCTGGTGGCAGACGACGTTGACCGCCTACACGACTTTTATACAAACGTCTTGAGTTTGGGTGATATTCCGCAGCAGAATTTCCCGCGCTCTGAAGCAACTGAAGACGCCGGTTATGACGGCCAGATCCGCTTTGCAACGGACGGCAGCATGCAGATGCATCTGGCGGAACGGGACTTTGACGTCGCTTTCAAAAATGATCAGGTCATCAATCCAGTGAGCCGCGGACACATCGCGTTCCGAACGGATGATCTTGCCGCGGTCCTGAGGATACTTGATGAAAACGCGGTTCCTTATTCGGACTATGGCACAGCCTTTTCGAAAGAGTGGCACCAAGTGTTCTTTCGCGACCCCGAAGGCAATGTTGTCGAAGTTCACCAACAGGTAGCGACTTTAGGCTGAACCTGAGCCCAAAGTTCCCCGCGCTGTTCAGCTTGTGACGGCGCGCTAGACCATATCGTACTCTACGCTTTTTGCTCCGATGTCGCCCATGTGGCCGGTGATGCGCTGCACCAATTTCTGCCTGGACATGTCTGCAAGCGCCTCCGGAAAGCTCTGAAGCTCTTCCTGTCTGGCGACAACCGTCAAAGTGCGCGAAAGGCCCGAGACCGGAAGATCTTTCAACTGCAGACTCATATTCTCAACCAAACCATCAATCAGCAATGTCGGCGTCAAAAGGCTGAACCCCTGGCCTGCAGAAACACAGGACGTAACCATGCTGGAGCGGTCCGCCTGGATGACCTTGTCGGGCTCAAACCGCAATCGGCGCAGATGCTGCGCAATCTGGCGGCCCGCGTTGGTTGTATCTCCGAACCGCACCAGAGGAAGCCGCGTTTGGATCGCCTCCAGGCTGTCCGTCGGGCCGTCATATGTTTCTGGCAGGACCAGAAGGTATCGTTCGGTCAGAACGTGATGACGCTCCAGACCATCCATATCCAGAAACGGGTTAGATGTGATCGCGAGGTCCGCTTGTTTCGTCCGCAGCAGGTGTTCATGGTTACCGCTTTGACCGGCGTGCAAGGTGATATCTTCGACGTTGAACTCGCGCTGCGCAAAATCGACCAAAGAGGGCGTCAGCGTTGTGGCGATTGAGGCTTGAATGCCGACTCGCAGCAGCGTCAGGGACTTCTCGCCAACGTGGCGCAGTTCCGTTTCCATGTCGGAAAGTGCATCCAGAATTTTCTGCGCCTTTCCGTGCAAACGCGCACCCGCATAGGTCAGCCGTGCCGGTCGCGTACTGCGATCCAAAAGCACAGTGCCGAATGCCTTTTCCAACGCCGTGACGTGCTGGGACGCTGCTGGCTGCGACAGGTTCAGGAGTTTTGCGCCCGCCCGCATTTGACCCGTTTCCGCAACGGCGACGAAAACCTCAAGTGAACGCATCAGACTTGGTGAGAGCTTACGATGATCCAGCATTGCTCATCCTTAGTATAAATATTATTTATACTGTTGGAATTTTCTTGGTTTACGTCAAGCACTCGGTCAACGCTTTGGCCATGACACGTTCGCGCTCATCTCGACGCCGCAGGGCTGCTGGACCTCGCACACTTTCCGAGGTGCGCGCGCCGTATATTCTGCGCAAGCTTTCGACCTTCAATGTCCTCAGCGAGGCAGGGTTGGAACAGATCGAGGCCAATGCGGATACCATCCTTGCCGAAACCGGGATGGAGTTTCAGGACGACCCAGAGATTCTGAGCATTTTTGCCGAAGCAGGCTGTGACGTAGATGGCTCGCGTGTGCGGTTCGCGCCGGGGTTCTGCCGCAAAACGATCATGGCAACAGCGCCGGCTCAGTTCGTTCAACATGCCCGAAACCCGGCCAACAACGTTCAGCTGGGCGGCAACGCCAGCGTGTTATGCCCGGCTTGGGGTCCGCCCTTTGTGCATGATCTGGACCGCGGGCGGCGCTATGCCTCGCATCAGGATTTCGTCGATCTGGTCAAGCTGCATCACAGCCTGCCCTGGCTGCACCATTCGGGCGGCGTGGTCTGCGAACCGGTGGATTTGCCTGCCAACAAGCGCCATCTCGACATGCTCTATGGCCATATTCGCTATTCTGATCGAGCCTTCATGGGTGCCTTTATCGGGGCCGAACGCGCGGGCCACGCAATCGACATGGCACGAATTGTGTTCGGCGAAGACTTCGTGGCGGAAAACGCCGCCCTGTATTGTGTCTCGAATACAAACGCGCCGTTGGTGATGGACAGTCACATGTCGGGCGCGCTGAAAACCTATGCCCGGGCCGGGCAACCGGTCGCTTGCACCCCCTGGGTTCTGACCGGGGCCATGTCGCCGTCAACCGTTGCCGGGACGCTGGCTCAGGTGCTGGCTGAAACCATGGCAGCAATGACGCTGACCCAACTGGTGAACCCCGGGGCACCCTGCTTGATGGGCAGTTTCGCCTCGACCATGTCGATGAAATCCGGTGCGCCCACTTTTGGTACGCCCGAAGCCGGGTTGATGGTTTTGGCGGCCGGACAGCTTGCTCGCAGGCTGGGGGTGCCGATGCACACGGTTGGCACGCTCAGCGCCTCAAAAGTTTCGGACGCCCAGAGCCAGCAAGAGGCCACATGGGGCCTTATGATGTCGATGTTCGCGGGTGCCAATCTGATCAACCATGCAACTGGATGGCTCGAAGGTGGGTTGGTGACCTCGTTCGAAAAAACGATCTTGGATCATGATCTTTGTGGCAAAGTCGGACGGTTCTTCGATGGAATCGACATGAGCGAGAACGCTCAGGCGATGGAGGCAATTGCCGCGACTGGACCGGGGCGGCATTTTCTGGGCTCTGAGCATACGCAGGCCAATTTCATGTCCGCATTGTTCCGGCCCTGGACCCCGGATGACAATTCTTTCGAACAATGGCACGCGGCCGGAGAGTTGGATGCCGCAGCCCGCTCCAATGCAATCTGGAAAGAACGGCTTGACGCATATCAAGACCCCGGTCTCGACCCCGGCATCGACGCCGCGCTGCAGGACTATATCGCGCAGCGTAAGGCCGAGAAGCCAGATCAGGATTACTTCTGATGAGCCGTTTCTTGATTATCGGTGGTGGCGCCATTGGCCTCAGCCTGGCCTACCATCTGGCCAAACGCGGTTCGAATGACGTCACTGTTCTGGAGCGCAATCAGCTGACCTCGGGCACGTCCTGGCATGCGGCGGGGATTGTCGGTCCACTGCGTGCAACGCCAAACATGACCCGATTGGCAATGGCCGCACTTGAGGTTTTTCCGACCCTTGAGGCCGAGACTGGCATGTCCACTGGATATCGCCAAACCTCTGGCTATTGGCTGGCCCGCGACCCTGCCCGTTTGGACGAGCTGCGCCGGATTGCGGATCTGGGCCAGACCCTGGGATTGACACCACGCATGATCGAGGCCTCGGACGTGCCCCTGTCACACCTTGATCTGAGGAACCATTTCGGTGCGCTGCATGTGCCGGAAGACGCCAATGTGAATCCGGTCGATTTGTGCATGGCATACGCCAAAGGTGCACGGGATCGTGGCGTTTCAATCCGCGAACATACCGGGGTTCAGTCCCTGCGGAAAAAGGGTCAGCGGATCACGGGTGTAACCCTGACCGATGGGACGAAACTGGACGCCGATCAGGTCGTTCTTGCCACCGGCGCTTGGTCACGTGAGCTGGCCGCCAATGTTGGCGTCGCGCTTCCGTTACAGGCGGTCGAGCACATGTATGTTGTCACCGAACCGATGCCCAACCTGCCCAACCCGTTCCCGGTGATCCGAGATCTGGACCGGGGCATCTACATCAAGGGCGATGCGGGCAAGCTTGTGATCGGCGGCTTTGAACCCAACGCGAAATGTTGGGACGCCTACGGCCCCGAAGGCGACCGGCCCTTTCTTGAACTGGCTGAGGATTGGAATCAATTTGCCCCTTTCATGGAGGCCGCATTAGAGCTGTGCCCCAGCCTTGAAACGGTCGGCATCCAGCATTTCATGAATGGCCCAGAAAGCTTTACCGCAGACACAAGGCCGCTTGTTGGTGAAACCACGGTCGATGGATTGTTTGTGGCTGCGGGTATGAACTCGGTCGGGGTCATGTCTTCGGCGGGGATTGGACGGGCGCTGGCCGATTGGATGGTCGACGGCGCCCCCCCGATGGACATGTGGGAGGTCGATGTCGCCCGGGTCGACCCGCACACAGCCACGGCGGAACATATGGCCGACCGCATGGAAGAGGCCGTCGCGGATCTCTTTGCCCTTCATTGGCCATACAAAAAGCCCAAGGCAGGGCGGGGTCTGCGCACCACCGCGCTGCACGATTGCTGGGCTGAGGCTGGGGCGCATTTTGGCCTGACGGCCGGTTGGGAACGCGGGCTGTATTATGGCCCGGCACAGCCCTATTCGACAACAGATCAGGGGTGGTGGTCGCTGGCTGAG
The DNA here is from genome assembly GCF_059611125.1 of Ruegeria sp. CDSB029. Taxonomy (NCBI): domain Bacteria; kingdom Pseudomonadati; phylum Pseudomonadota; class Alphaproteobacteria; order Rhodobacterales; family Roseobacteraceae; genus Ruegeria; species Ruegeria sp. CDSB029. The sequence goes on along the minus strand of NZ_JBXWOX010000002.1, from coordinate 317,198 downwards.
ACCGAAGCGGCAATCTTGGATCAGGGCACTGCGCTGATTGACCTGAGCCCGTTTACCAAACTTGACATCACCGGGCCGGATGCTCTTGCAACGCTTAACCGCCTGACGACCGCGCAGATGGATGTGCCCATTGGTCGGGCTATCTATACGCAGATACTCAACGCGCGCGGTGGGATCGAAATGGATGTGACCATCACGCGGTTGGGTCGGGATGCGTTTCATCTGACTTCAGGCGCTGCCACGCGGATGCGCGATCTGATGTTCCTGCGCAGGCATTTGAAGGGCGATGTGTCTGTCAGGGATGTGACCGAAGCATTCTGCACAATCGGTGTAATGGGAGGTGGCAGCCGGACGCTGCTACAGGGTCTTGGCAGCCTACCAGAAATGGCATTTGGCTATGCCACCACCGCCGAATTGGCAGGCATTACTTGCCGCGCCACGCGCGTTAGTTTTGTCGGAGAATTGGGCTGGGAACTAACTATACCCAACGCTCAGGCCCCTCAGCTGTTCGACACCCTTCACAAGGCAGCCGCGCGCCCGCTTGGCCACTATGCGGTGGATGCCTGCCGGTTGGAGAAGGGCTTCAAACACTGGGGGCATGAACTTGGCCCCAAGATCACTCCGCTGGAAGCTGGTCTGGGGTTCACCATCGACTGGGCCAAGGAGTTTCAGGGCAAAGCGGCGCTGGAACAGCAAAAGTCCAACGGCTTGCAACAGCGCCTTATCCTTTTGCAGGTTCACGGCAATGCCCTGATGTTGCATGACGAGCCGGTGTTCGAGCATGGCACCCATGTGGGGCTGACGACTTCGGGCGGACGCGGGCCGCGCACAGGGCTGAATCTGTGTTTCGCTATGATTTCGGTCCAGCCGGGAGAGACGTTGGCCCAGACATGCGAACGAAATTTCACGGTTCGGGTCGCTGGGCAGGACTATCTCGCGCAGCCCTTGCGACGCCCACCCTTTGATCCCTCAGGCGAAAGGATGCGCGCATGATCAAGGCGCAGGTTACTATCATCGGCGGCGGGGCCATGGGTGTTTCGCTGATGTATCATCTGGTCAAGGCTGGCTGGTCCGATGTTCTGCTGGTCGAGAAAAACGACCTGACCCATGGATCGACCTGGCACGCGGCGGGACTGTGTACTCATTTCGCGCATAATCCCACCATTCAGGAATTGCGTGCTACCTCTGTTCGGCTTTACCGCGATATACTTCCGCAGGAAACCGGACGCGATTGCGGCTTTCACCGCTCGGGTGCGATGCGGATCACACGCAACCCCGACCGAATGGACGAGTTCCGCCATGTGGCCGGTCTGTCCGAATTCACCGGCTACCCGCTGGAGGTGCTGACGCCCGAGCGCATCGCCGAGCTGTTCCCTCTGGCCAAACTGGATGGGCTGATCGGGGGGATCTATGAACCCGATGACGGCCATGTAGACCCTACGCTGGCAACCCACGCGATGGCCGAGGTTGCCCGGCGGGGCGGGGCGCGGATCATGCGCAACTGCGCGGTCACCGCGATTGAGCGTCAGCAGGACCATTGGCGGATCGAGACCTCGAAAGAGATCATCGAAACCACCCACGTAGTCAACGCTGCAGGCACCTGGGGTTGGGAAATCGGGCATATGATGGGCCTCAACATCCCGTCTGTTCCGGTGCTGCACCAATATCTGGTGACGGACACGGTGGAGGCTGTGTCATCCCGGATCAAAGAGGGATTGCCAGAGCTGCCGATCATCCGCGACCCGGAAGAAAGCTGGTATGTGCGGCAGGAACGCGATGGGCTGATCCTTGGGCCGTATGAAAAAGACGCCAAGGTCTGGTCGGTCGATGGTGTGCCACCGGAGTTTGGCGCGGATCTGATGCCGCCGGATCTGGACAGTGTGGAACACATCATCATGGCCGCCATGGAGCGCATACCAGTGCTGGAAACCGGCGGCGTAAAATCGGTGATCAACGGGCCGATTACCTTCACCCCGGATGCAAATCCATTGATCGGACCTGCACACGGGCTGAAAAACGCCTGGCTTTTGACCGGCTCGTCCATGGGGGTGATGGAAGGTGGTGGCGCAGGTTGGTTCCTGGCCCATTGGATGACCCACGGCGCGCCGCCGATGGATGCGCTGGCGGTGGACTCGCGCCGCTTTGGGTCCTGGGCAGATCGTGATTATCGGGTTGCCAAAGCCGTCGAGTGTTTCGGCCTGCAATTCGGCGTGCACTATCCGCATGAGGAACGGCCCGCAGGGCGCGGCCTGCGGCTGTCCCCGCTGCACGACCTGATGGTCGAACGTGGCGCGGTGATGGGCGCAGCTTATGGTTGGGAGCGTCCAAATTGGTTCTCAAACACGCCCGGAGCCGTCGCCGACGAAACCTTCCGCCGCGCCAATTGGTTCGAATCCGTGGCGCGAGAGGTCGAGGCCGCGCACAACCGCGTCGCCATCGCGGACCTGTCCGTGTTTTCAAAATACGACGTCACCGGCCCCGATGTCGCGGCCTTTCTGCAAGCATTGGGCGCGAACCGTGCGATCCCGCCGGGCCGGATCGGCCTGACCCATGCGCTGACAACCACAGGTGGCGTGCTGTCGGAATTCACCGTCACCCGTTTGGCCGAGGATCACGCCTATCTGACCAGCGCCGCCGCGGCCGAGCAGATCGACCAGGATCTTCTGACACAGGTTGCCAAAGGCTTTGACGTCACCGTTCGAAACGTGTCTGAGGATCTGGCAGTTATCGGCGTCATGGGACCCAAATCCGCCGATGTGTTGCCCGAGTTGAACCATATGCCCTGGCTCACCGCGCAAGAGACCCATGTAGGCGGGATTTCCCTGCGCGCTCTGCGGGTGTCTTATCTGGGCGAGTGTGGCTGGGAATTGCATGTAGCCAAAGAATATGCCGTGCAGCTTTTCACGACGCTGGAAGAGGTCGCCAAACCGCGTGGGCTTGGGTTCTATGGGGCCTATGCAGCAAACTCCATGCGCCTTGAAAAAGGGTATCGCGGTTGGGGCAGTGACCTGACGACCGAACGCAGCCCGTTTGAGGCCGGTCTGACCTCGTTTGTCCGCAAGGACCTGCGCCACGGACTGGGCCGAGACAACACGTGGGATATGGTGCTGCTTGAGGTCGAAGCCGGTGAGATAGATCCTTTCTACGCGCACACGATCTGGAAAGACGATCTGCCCGTTGGGATCGCCACCTCGGGTGCCTATGGCTACCGGACCGGTAAGGGTTTGGCTTTGGCTTATCTTCGCGACCAGACCGCGCGAGACGGGCTGACCATCTCAATACTGGGCCAGCATCGTGCGGCAACCATCCTGCCAAAGGCTCCCTTTGACCCCGAAAACTCACGCTTGAAAACCGGAGGTTCCGAATGACCGACCACGCCCTTCACACCGACTGGGACTTTTCGAACACCGCCGCGCGACGGGACCAGTACTATGCTGCCTCACTAACGCGGTTCACACCGTTTCGCGAACCTATCGTTTTCAAGAAAGGTCAGGGACAATACCTTTGGGATACGGATGGTCGGAAATACACCGATCTGCTGGGCATGAATGTCTGTATCTCGGTCGGGCACTCGCACCCGCGCGTGGTGGCGGCGGCAGCAGCACAGGCGCAGGAACTGACCCACTGCACGACAATGTTCTACCACCCGACACCAGCACATCTGGCCGAAGAACTGGCCGCGACGATGCCCAAAGGACATGACTGGGTGGTGCATCTGACCAACTCCGGATCCGAAGCGGTTGATCTGGCGATGACCATGGCGCGCACTTACACAGGCAATCTGGATTTACTTGCGCTGCGCACCGCATATCACGGGCCAACGGCTGCGGCGCAGTCGATTACCGGTATCTCGGGCTGGCGTCACCCGGGCATGCCCGGCAACGTGGCCTTTGTGCCGGAACCCAATCAATACCGCGGCATCTTTGGACAGGGGACCCAGCCCTATCTGGATGAGATTGATCACACAATCGCCACAGCCACATCCGGCAATGTAGCGGGCATATTTGTCGAAAGCGTGCAGGGCTATGGCGGCATCATCGAAATGCCCCCCGGCTATATGTCCGGCGCAGCCGAGCGCGTGCGCGCGGCAGGAGGTCTCTACATCGCGGATGAGGTGCAATCCGGCTTTGGCCGCACTGGCGAAAACTTCTGGGGGTTCGAAGCGGACGGCGTCGTGCCCGATATCGTCGTCATGGCAAAAGGTCTGGGAAATGGCTTCCCGATCGGGGCGGTTGTGGCCAAGAAACATATTGCGGAACCGATGGCGGAAAGGTTCATGTTCCACACCTATGGGGCCAACCCGACCTCGGCTGCCGCAGCCCGTGCGGTTCTTGCTGTCATGCGGGACGAAGGGTTGCAGGAAAACGCCCGCGTTGTAGGGGCCGCCTTGCTGGAAAGGCTGCATGGCTTGAAAGACAAGTATCAGGTCATCGGCGATGTTCGCGGGAAAGGCCTTATGCTTGCGCTGGAATTCGTGAAAGACCGGGATAGCAAAACGCCGGACAAGGACATGACCACAGAAGTTTTCGAAGCCTGCCGCGCACAAGGAATTATCCTGTCAAAGTCCGGCCCGTTTCAACAATGCCTACGGATGGTGCCACCGCTGTGTTTGTCGTTGGACGACGTGGATCAGGTGGCGAACAGTCTTGATCAAGCGCTCGAAACTGCTGTGAGTGTCGCAGAAGTTTAAGCTTCAGGGCCTCTAGCCTGTGCCTTGCTTTTTCTCCGCGAAGTTTCCGGGCGTTTTCGGTTGTCCGGCGGCAAAAGAACGCCCGCCAAAAGGCGGGCGTCCAGAATGTATCGGATCAAGGCCCTACATCTTAGCTTTTTCTGATTTCAGCGCCAGCCACAAGCAGTAGCACATGATCAGAACCACCAAGGTGAACGGGATACCTGTCGAAACCGCAGCACCTTGCAGTGCAGAGAGGCCCCCGCCAAGCAACAGCGCAATGGCGACCAGACCTTCCAAAGTGCACCAGAACACCCGCTGAACCACCGGTGCGTCCATCTTGCCACCCGCAGTAATCGTGTCGATCACCAGCGAACCGGAATCCGACGAGGTGACAAAGAACACCACGATCAGGACCAGGGCGATTGGCGCAACAATACTGTAAAGCGGCAGCTCCTTGAGGAATCCGAACAGGGCACCTTCAGGGGCGTAGCTGTCGATCACTGTGGCACGCACACCTTCGGCTCCACCTGCGTTCAACATGTCGATGGCGGCACCGCCAAAGGTCGACATCCACAAGGCACAAACAGCCGTTGGTGCGAGCAGGGCGCAAAGGATGAACTCGCGCACTGTGCGACCTTTTGAGATGCGGGCGATGAACATGCCCACAAAAGGCGACCATGCGATCCACCAGGCCCAATAGAAGGTCGTCCAGCCGTGGAAGTAACTGGTGTCTTCGCGTCCGAACGGGTTCGACAGCGCCGGCAGGTGGTACACATAATCCACCATCACGTTGAAATACCGTGCGATGGCCGTGCCGACGCCAGTAACAACAATCACGAAGATAAACAGGCCGACGGCCATGATCATGTTGATTTCACTCAACCGTTTGACGCCTGCATCCATCCCCATCAGGACCGAACCCAACGCAATCAACGTGATACCGATGATCAGCAGGACTGTGACGGTTGGGCTGGGTTCGATGCCGAACACCTCATTCAGGCCCGCCGCAACCTGCTGCGCACCAAGACCCAACGAGGTGGTCAGGCCAAAGAGCGTCGCAAACACAGCCAAGGTATCGATGATGTGGCCCCACCAACCCCAGACGCGTTCGCCCAGGATCGGGTAGAAGGCCGACCGCAGGGTTAAGGGCAGATCAAGGTTATAGGCAAAGATGGCCAGGCTTAGACCAACAGCGGCGTAGACCGCCCAGCCTTCCAGCCCCCAGTGATGGATTGTACCGACGACTCCAGCATATTCATTGCCCGGAACGGCGATGTCGATGCCCAGTGGCACCGCGTTGCCGTCTTCGGCAAAATTGTAATAGACGGGCTCCATCACTCCAAAGAACAACAGCCCGATGCCGATACCAGCCGCGAACATCATCGCAATCCACCCGGCATAGGAATAGTCGGGCTTTGCGTCCTTGCCACCGATCCGCACCTTGCCAACCGGCAGCACGATCAGAACAAGACAGAACAATGTGATTGCGTCGACCGACAGGACCAGGAACCAGTCAAACGTGCTGGTGAGCCATGGTCTTAGCCAGCCAAACAGTGCCGCGGTACCCTCTTGGTTGGCCAAAGCGATCAGAACGAACGCAAAGATCAGGATGCTCGAGATCAAAAAGACCGGGTTGTGGATGTCCAGACCGAATGGCCGGACGTTGTCTTGCCCAAGCTCGTATTCGGTCTCGAAGTCGTAAATCCGGGGGTCCGGATCCAGCATTTTCTTGGTTTGTGCCATTCGTCTGCCCTTCTGTTCGCTAAGTGCAAACGCCAAGGTATTCGACCAGCGGACGGAAACGAGATTTTGTCCCTTGGCGCTTCTCCGTCAATTCGACCGCGGGCTTCGTGATAACAGCTTACACTGACGACATAATTTCACCAAACGCATTCCCGTTAGTGAATTTATCTGGCTAGATTAACAACTTTGGGCGGCACCGGGACCATTGGTCCCAACTTCTGGCCAAAGGGCTTTATCCGTGTTATTCACCCAAATGGTTGACTGAAGCAGAAGAAGGATGTAATTCATCCATATGGTTGAACGAGAGAGTCGCTCTGATCTGAGCGCGATATTGAAGGCCGCGTCCGACCCGACCCGCCGTGCGATCCTGACGATGCTTGCGCAGCAGGGACCCTTGCGGGTGACGGACATCGCGCGGCAATTCGATATGAGCCTCAATTCGGTATCCAAGCACATCAAGGTGTTGGAAAACGCCGAACTGGTGCGGCGCCGGACGGAATGGCGCGAGCATTTGATCGAGGTTCAAATGGATCCCTTGTCAGCCGTGGATGAATGGTTTGCCGGTTTGCGTTCGATCTGGGCGCTTCGGCTGGACGCTTTGGAAACTGCTTTGGAGGACCCAGAAGATGACGGATCTGTCTCTTGAAATTACACGCGCAATCCCGCACCCACCTGAAAAGGTGTTCGACGCCTGGCTGAACCCGGATATGCTGGCCAAATTCATGCTGCCGGGGCCGGGTATGACAGTGCCCGAGGCGCATTCCGATGCAAAGGTCGGTGGACGGTTCAAGATCATCATGCGCGCTCCCGAGGCCGGGGATTTGCCACATGAGGGCGAATACAAGGTCATCGACCGCCCGAACCGGCTGCAATTTACGTGGAACTCTCCGTACAGTCAGGATGATTCCACCGTGACGCTGGATTTCACGCCAATCGATGCAGGGACCGAATTGCGACTGCATCACGTCCGCTTCCCATCACAGGAAAGCCGCGACAATCACGAGGGCGGATGGGCTGCGATCCTTGCAGCGCTGGAGACAGCGCTATGATCAACTGGCTGGCCCTTGCAGCGGGGGTGATCGCGGCCTTTCTGCTGGGATGGCTGGTCTATGGACCGGTCGGATTCCAGAAACGCTGGGCCGAAGGAACGCGGATTGATCCGACACCGCCGGAATCGCCGCCATTGCCTCAGATGGCCGCGCAGATCGTGTTCCTGATCTTGCTGGCCACCATGATCGCGCTCACCGAAACCACCAACAGCCTGGGCGTCGCCCTTCTGGCCATCCTTGCAGTGGCGGCACAGGCGGCCTCGGTCGGGGCCTGGGCGCAAAAAAGCGTGTTCGCGATCATGGTCGACACTGGCTATGCTCTGGGATGCGGCGTGGTGATGATCCTCGCGCACGCACTCTTTTGAACGGCTCTGGCCCGGTCCAAAATGGATCGGGCGTAGGCTGCGCAGTCCTTCACCGGCCCTGCGCGGTTCCCCTTTCCTTCTACACCAATCTCATGTATGCGCGCGGTATCTGAGACGTTGTGCCCTGATCCCGGCACTCAGACGAAAGCTAAAATGGGATCGGCGGCAATGGGGCCGCCATGCAAACGGGAGACCCGCAGGGGCGGGAGTGCTCCCATCTAGGATACGCATATGTTTGATGTAACGAAAAAATCTATGCAGTGGGGCGAAGAGACGCTCACACTGGAAACCGGCAAGGTTGCCCGTCAGGCCGACGGCAGCGTGATCGCGACACTGGGCGAAACCAGCGTCATGGCGAACGTGACCTTTGCACGGCAGCAAAAACCGGGTCAGGACTTTTTCCCTCTGACCGTCCACTATCAGGAAAAATACTATGCCGCCGGTAAGGTTCCGGGTGGCTTCTTCAAGCGCGAGGCGCGCCCGACCGAAAAAGAGACGCTGACTGCGCGTCTGATCGACCGTCCGATCCGCCCGCTGTTCGTTGACGGCTTCAAAAACGAAGTTCTGGTGATGTGCACCGTGCTGTCTCACGATCTGGTCAACGACCCTGACATGGTTGCGATGATCGCTGCCTCGGCTGCGCTGACTATTTCCGGCGCGCCGTTCATGGGTCCGATCGCCGGTGCCCGCGTTGGTTTTGAGGACGGTGAATACGTTCTGAACCCGACCGTCGATGACATGCAGGACCTGCGCCTGAACCCTGAACAGCGCCTGGACCTGGTTGTTGCCGGCACCAAAGACGCCGTAATGATGGTTGAATCGGAAGCGTACGAGCTGTCCGAGGCCGAAATGCTGGGTGCGGTCAAATTCGCACATGAACAGATTCAGCCGGTCATCGACCTGATCATCTCGCTGGCCGAAGACGCCGCGAAAGAGCCGTTCGACTTCCAGGCGCCCGACTACTCGGAGCTGTCCGCCGCAGTCAAAGCTGCTGGGGAAGAGCAGATGCGCGCCGCTTTCGCGATCACCGACAAGCAAGAGCGCACCACCGCTGTTGCCGCCGCGCGTGAAGCGATCAAAGCAGCGCTGACCGAAGAGCAGCTGGAAGACGGCAACCTCGGTTCGGCTATGAAAAAGCTGGAAGCTGGCATTCTGCGTGGCGACGTCGTCAAAGGCGGCAAGCGGATCGACGGTCGTTCGACCACCGATATCCGTTCGATCGTTGCAGAAACCTCGATGCTGCCCCGGACCCACGGTTCCGCCCTGTTCACCCGCGGTGAAACGCAGGCGCTGGCTGTAACCACGCTGGGCACTGGCGACGATGAGCAGTTCATCGATGCGCTGCATGGCAATTTCAAATCGAACTTCCTGCTGCACTACAACTTCCCTCCGTATTCGGTTGGTGAAGTTGGCCGCGTAGGTGGCCCGGGCCGTCGTGAGATCGGCCACGGCAAGCTGGCATGGCGCGCCCTGCAGGCGGTTCTGCCTGCGGCAACCGACTTCCCCTACACGATCCGCATCGTGTCGGAGATCACCGAATCCAACGGATCAAGCTCGATGGCGTCTGTTTGCGGCGGTTCGCTGTCGATGATGGATGCGGGCGTTCCGCTGAAAGCACCGGTTGCCGGTGTTGCCATGGGTCTGATCTTGGAAGATGACGGCGATTACGCGATCCTGTCGGACATTCTGGGTGACGAAGACCACCTGGGCGACATGGACTTCAAGGTTGCGGGTACCGAAAACGGCATCACCTCTCTGCAGATGGACATCAAGGTTGCGGGCATCACGCCCGAGATCATGGAGAAAGCCCTGGCGCAAGCCAAGGACGGCCGGATGCACATCCTGGGCGAGATGGGCAAAGCCCTGTCCGAGACCAACGATTTCTCGGTCCACGCCCCGCGCATCGAGACCATGAACATCCCGACCGACAAGATCCGTGAAGTGATCGGTTCGGGCGGTAAGGTCATCCGCGAAATCGTCGAAGTGTCAGGCGCTAAGGTCGACATCAACGACGACGGCGTCATCAAGATCGCCTCGCCCGATGGTGAATCGATCAAGAAGGCGTATGAGATGATCCACTCGATCGTCGCCGAGCCGGAAGAAGGCCAAGTTTACACCGGTAAAGTCGTTAAGATCGTCGACTTCGGTGCCTTCGTGAACTTCTTTGGCAAGCGCGACGGTCTGGTCCACGTGTCCCAGATCGAAAACCGCCGCCTGAACCATCCGTCGGATGTTCTGAAGGAAGGTCAGGAAGTAAAGGTCAAGCTGCTGGGCTTTGACGACCGCGGCAAAGTCCGCCTGTCGATGAAAGTGGTCGATCAGGAAACCGGCGAAGAGATCGTTCCCGAGAAGAAAGAAAAGAAAGAGGAAAGCGCAGAGTAATCTGTTCTTCTTTCAATTGATCAAGGCCCCGGTGGAAACGCCGGGGCCTTTTTTCGTTTCGAGCCATGACCGCCCAGCCAAGGACGGATCGGTCAATTATTGCCATAAATATCTGAATGTGTGCGAGTTCACAGTCAGATGTATTTCTTCATGAAAGGTTACGCTAGGGAAGCAATCCATCCCTTAAGACCACCCGTATTTCAGCAGCCGGGCAATCCGCTCGGCTGAACCGTGATCCTGTGTTTTGAAAGGCGTGACATGACCCTGAGGACCTTCAAGGAACGCGTCATCCAGACCGGCAGCTTCGAGCTGATCGGGATCGCATTTGTCTCACCCGTATACGCTTATTTGACCGGCGCATCGATGGTGCACGGGTTCGCTATGATCGCCATGCTGTCGATTGTGATCATGATCTGGTGCCCGTTCTTCAATACTATTTTTGATCTGATTGAGCGGGACAAAACGGCCCGGCTGGCCTGCAAACGCCCCCAATCGGTGCGCGTTCTTCATGCCACATTGCATGAGGTTACGGCAGTCATGATCACCTGCCCACTTTTGATGATGGTTGGTGGGCATTCTCTGGGATCAGCGCTTGCGCTCAATGTCGGTCTGACACTGACTTATACGGTTTACACCTACCTGTTCCACATCATCTATGATCGCGTGCGGCCGATTAAGCCAAGCTTGGAAAAGAACGAAGCTGGCCAAAGCGAACATCTGACCGGTGAAGCCGCTGCAGCCTGATCCTTGCTGACAAGTCAAATACCCAGAACGTCAGTGCGCCACGCCAGACGGCCCGTGTTTCATCACATGCCACTGCCCATAACTGTCGTTCAAATCCAGTTTGATCGCCGCATCTGCCTTGGTCGATGCACTGCCAATCTCGGCCAGGGTGAATTCTATACCACCGGGAATGTCGATCCGTACACGATGCGGGCCACCACCATGTGGGGCCTCGATGGGACGGCCGGTTGAGCTCAGCACCTCACCGATTGAGACTTTGGCGGTGCGCCCATCCATGTCCATCTCAAAATCAATCGGCACATACAGGGTCTCGTGAACGGTGTCGCACATCGTGCGGAAGACATGCCAGTGGGTTGCCATTTCCTCGGTCTCTTCACCGTGAAAGACCTTTTCCAATGCGGCCCGTTGCGCGTCCGAGGCGCTTGGGTCGATGATCACCTGCATCTGGCCGCCGCCCTCAAAGATCGGGCCGGGCCAGGCGTAGATCAGCGCAGCTTTTGTGCCAGCAAGGTCGGTGTCGCCAAAATGCCCTTTGGAAACCTCAAGCACCTCAAAGCCGCGGCAATTTCCATGGGTTGGTAATTCTTCGAACTGGCAAGGGCAGGCATAGCCGCAATTGCAGTTCCCGAATGCTTCGCCTTCAACGTACCAATCTGTGAATTCCATCGTCTTCTCCTGTTTTACACAGTCTGAACGCCCGACGCCGTGTTTAAATGCCTGTAGATTTCCCCCGCATAACCCTAGCACAATTCGGGCAAATGCAGAACCAGGCGACCTGAATCCGCATTTTCCGGGATAAACCTTGGTCCAATTCCCTGCGTTTCAACCAAAAGCCAATCGCAGCGCACTCGGCTTGCCCCCAGTTCCATCCCGTCACCGAGACACAAAAAGGAGATGTAAAATGGAAACCTTGAAACTGCTGACACTGACCGGATTGATTGCAACAGCGCCGGTTCTTGCACTGGCCAATGTCGGACTGGGCGACAAACTGGGCACCAGTGAGGCTGATATCCGCACGACCCTAGAGGCGCAGGGATACCAGATTGAAGAGATCGAATTCGAAGACGGTGAGATCGAGGTTGAACTCATCAAGGATGGCGTAGAAACTGAACTTGTCCTGTCCGAGACCGACGGCGTGGTAACTGCCATCGAACTCGAAAAGGACGATGACTGACCCGACAAACTCTCAGGAGCCTCATGAAGCTTTCACAAACGTCATTGCTTTGGCTCCTTCTGGTGGTGCAGGCCGTCTGCGCCGCCTTTTTCGTGACCGACGCGATGTTGGACTGGACTGGTGGGGAAAGCGCGGGCTTTCGCCACCTGCATAGTTTCGAACTGGTTCTGGCGCTGGCATTGATCGGCGGCCTTGCCGCGACGATTGCACTGATCAGGTCCCAGAACAGGCGTGTGCGCGACATGCAGCGACAGCTGAATGTCGCGCAGGGCGCGTTTGCTCAACTCATTGTCTCTCAATTCACTGAGTGGAACCTGAGTGATGCCGAGCGCGACGTTGCCCTGTTGTCTATCAAGGGTCTGTCCATTGCGGACATCGCGACATTGCGGCAAACCAAAGAAGGCACGGTCAAAGCGCAATGCGCCGCGGTGTATCGCAAGGCAGGAGTCACGGGACGCGTGCAATTGCTGAGCTACTTCATTGATGAGCTGCTTTCCGAACCTTTGCTGACAAACAGTTCTGAAAAGCCGAATTCGACCACATAGAACGTGAACCAAAGTGTTAGCTTGGTGCTGATCTTATTCACTCACACGTGCCCAATATCCTGTGAATTGAAGTGAAGGGCTGTTGCCTTTCATTCCTGCCTCTACTGCCCACATGTGCGCCATAACAAATGTGGAACAAAGGACATGGTCATGGTTACGCGTCTTCTTCTCGCATCGACAGCTTTGACGATCAGCGCGTCCGCGCTGGCCGCGCAGAGCCTGTCGGATGGTCTCTATCTTCAGGGCTTTGCCGGGTACAGCCAGCTGCAGGACAGCGACTTTAGCGGCACAATCAATGGATCGTCGCAGTCGGTGGATACCGATTTCGATGGCGGCTATGGGCTGGGCATCGCGGTCGGCAAAGAGATCCCGCAGTGGTCGAACGATCAGTTTGGCACCCGGATCGAGCTGGAGCTGTCCTACCGCGACAACGACGTGGATGGCGTCAATTTTTCAGGCAACGGACCCGGCGCAGAAGGCAACATTTCGGGTGACGTGTCGCAGACATCGCTGTTCGCCAATGTGCTGGTCGATTTCAAACAGGCAGGGGCCTTCACGCCCTATGTCGGTCTGGGTCTGGGTGCCACCTATTCTGATCTGGACTTTGTCTACGGGCCCGGCGTTGAACTTAACGACACCGACACCACCTTTGCTGCGCAAATTATTGCCGGTGTAGCCTATGAGATCAGCCCAAATACCTCTCTGACCCTGGACACCCGATATGCCCGCGCATTCGACGTATCCTCGGCACGTTTGGCACCAAACGGTGCGTCTACGGGTACGGTCGAGGATGATATCGACGCCTTCAGCGTCAATGTCGGACTGCGTTACGGTTTCTGATGGATCACGGGGAAGTGTTTCTTTCGGGTTTCTCTTCCCCCTTTCGTTATCGTGTTCTATGCACTGTGGCATGAGGACTTTTGTCATCCATATGACAGCAAGCACAGCGCGGCGACCCAATGCCGAAAGGCTGTGTGCCAGTCTGCCCGATGCGGAACTGTTCGAGGCCGTCAATGGGAAGGACCCCGCTCAAATCGCGGATGTACAATTGTTTCCGGGCGATTTGTATCGCCCCAGATACCCTTTTCCGCTACGCCCTGCGGAGATCGGAATTTTCGCGAGCCATCGGCGAATCTGGCGCAAGCTCGTTGATGAAAAGATCGACCGCGCTATCATTACCGAGGATGATTTGCGCATAGATCCGTGTCGTATGGCCTATGCGTTAGAGATGCTGGATCCGCTTGCAACCCCGGATCACTATATCCGAATTCCCGTGAAACAACGCGAGGATGCGGCACGAACGCTTATAAAGCAAAATGGATTGCGTCTGATCCTGCCAAAAGTCATTGGCTTGCAATGCGTCTGCCAGGTGGTCGGGCGGCGTGCGGCTGAGCGGTTGCTTGCCGTAACCGACCAGATTGACCGACCGGTCGACACGTTCCTGCAAATGCACTGGGTGACTGGGCAGCCGATCCTTTCCTTGCAAGGAAGCGGCAATCAGGAAGTCGCACAAGAAATCGGCGGTTCGACCATACAGGCAAGCCCGCCGCTGGCCGACAAGCTAACGCGTGAGTTCAAACGCGCTGCCTACCGTCGGAAACTGTATCAGCACCCTCAAAGATCCGCCGCTTAAGCGGCTTTAAAGGTGTTTTGGAACCGGGCGGAGCTTTGAGCTCCGCCCGAACTTGTTTTAGCTCGGCGCTTTCGTTTTACGCAGGTACGGAAAGATGGTTTCGAACTCACCGAACTTTTCTTTTGCCTCATCATTCGACACGGCCGGCGGGATGATCACGTCTTCGCCCGGCACCCAGTTCGCGGGGGTGGCCACGCCCTTGGCACTCATCTGCAGACCATCCAGCGCGCGCAGGATTTCGGCAAAATTTCGGCCCACGGTCATCGGGTAGGTCATCGACAGTTTCAACTGTTTGTCAGGGCCGATGATGAACACCGAACGCACGGTTGCACTGTCGGCAGGCGTGCGGCCATCGGGCAGGTATGCCTCGGCGGGCAGCATGTCGAACGCCTTGGACACGGCCAGACCGTCGTCGGCGATGATCGGAAAGCCGGGGTTGGCGTTGCCATACGCCTCGATGTCCTTCTTCCACTTCTTGTGGTCCTCGACACCATCGACTGAGACGCCCATCACCTTGGTATTGCGGGCTGCCCATTCGTCGTTCAGCTGTGCAACGGCCGAGAACTCGGTAGTGCAGACCGGCGTGAAATCCTTGGGGTGTGAGAACAGGATCGCCCAGCTGTCACCGATCCAGTCATGGAACTGAACAGTGCCCTGATCCGTCTCTGCAGTGAAATTCGGAACGGTGTCATTGATGCGCAAACCCATGGGGCATCTCCTTTTTTGTGAAACAAACCGAGTCGGTTGCTGGAAACCTAATAACTCTGCGCCATTGTTAAACCATTAGCTGCTTGAAAGGGTATTCATTTTTGAGGAAATTAATTTGATCAAATTGCGCCTTGCCACACCGATATGCCGGTGCCAGAGTGGCGCAAATCCCCGCCATCCGGGCCACGGGATCAGGAGGATACGTGATGATCGAGAAACGCAATTTCTACATTGACGGAACATGGGTCGCCCCATCTGCAGCGAAAGATTTCGAGGTGATCAACCCCTCGACCGAGGAACCCTGCGCGGTGATCTCACTGGGCACGCAAGCTGATACAGACGCCGCAGTTGCTGCCGCAAAGGCCGCCCTGCCCGGCTGGATGGCCACACCGGTCGAAGATCGCATCGCGCTGGTCGAGAAACTGATCGAGATTTACCAATCCCGGTCCGAGGATTTGGCACAGGCGATGTCACTTGAGATGGGCGCGCCAATCGACATGGCGCGCACCCAGCAATCTGGCGCGGGCATGTATCACCTTGCGAACTTTGTGCGCGCAGCCAAAGCGTTCCAATTCGACCGCCCGCTGGGCGATCACACGCCCAATGACAGGATCATCTATGAGGCCGTCGGTGTTGCCGCCCTGATCACGCCATGGAACTGGCCGATGAACCAAGTCACGCTCAAGGTTGGCGCGGCGGCGATTGCAGGCTGCACCATGGTTCTGAAACCCTCCGAACAAAGCCCGCTGAACGCGATGATCTTTGCCGAGATGATGGATGAGGCCGGCTTCCCCGCCGGTGTGTTCAATCTGGTGAACGGCGATGGCGTGGGCGTCGGTTCCCAGCTTTCCGCGCATCCGGATGTGGATATGGTCAGCTTTACCGGCTCGACCCGCGCCGGGACCGCGATCTCGAAAAGTGCTGCAGACACCTTGAAGAAGGTACATCTGGAGCTGGGCGGCAAGGGTGCAAACGTGGTCTTTGCCGATGCCGATGAAAAGGCCGTCAAACGTGGTGTTCTGCACATGATGAACAACACCGGCCAAAGCTGTAATGCGCCCAGCCGCATGCTGGTGCAGCGCCCGATCTACGATCAGGCCGTGGAAACGGCGGCTGAAGTGGCCAGCATGGTTTCCGTGGGCAGCGCGCAGGAAGAAGGCCGCCATATCGGCCCCGTCGTGAACGAGGTGCAGTGGAACAAAATCCAGGACCTGATCCAGAAGGGCATCGATGAAGGCGCCCGGCTGGTAGCAGGCGGCACCGGTCGGCCCGAGGGGCTGAACAAGGGCTATTATGTACGTCCAACCGTCTTTGCCGACGCCAATAACCAGATGAACATCGCGCGCGAAGAGATCTTTGGCCCCGTCCTGACCATGATCCCCTTCGACACCGAAGAAGAGGCGGTCGAGATTGCCAACGACACGCCATACGGCCTGACCAATTACGTTCAGACACAAGACGGCGCGCGAGCAAATCGAATGGCGCGGGTACTGCGGTCCGGCATGGTCGAAATGAATGGCCAGTCGCGCAGTGCAGGATCACCGTTTGGCGGCATGAAACAGTCCGGCAACGGGCGCGAAGGCGGCTTGTGGGGGTTGGAGGACTTCCTTGAGGTCAAAGCCGTCGGTGGCTGGGCGGCAGAGTGACGCCAGACCAGAACTTAACAAAAGGGCGCGGCGGTGGTTACCCGCCGCGCCCTTTTCTTTACGTGGGTCGCACGATCAGTTGCGGTTGGCCGTCCGAGGTATGTCGTGTGGATCGGCCATCCCAGCCAATCTCACCGGTTACGCGTTGCCGATAGGCCGAGAAGCTGTCGAATTGAACGACATCCACGGGGGTGTCAAAGTGTAAGGTAACGCGCCGATGCGACCCGTCACCCAACAGGGTCATACCACGGATCTCCGCCCTGAACGGCTGCCCCAGATAGAACCCTTCAACGCGATCACCAACACGCAAATGCATGCGATTTCCGGCCATTGCGTGCAACGTATTCCAATCGCGCACCCCATGTTGATGCGCCAGCAATTCCAGCGATTCACTATGCGAGAGCGTAACCCCCGCTCCGCGCAGCCTGTCGCGCAGTCGTTTTGCCTGCGCTTTTAGCTCCTCAAGTGGAGCAATACTGTTTGAACGTGTCATTTCTTGCCTCGTTTCCTTAAACGGGCGCCAAGTCAGGACGGAGTTCGCATTACCATCCGCGCGCCAGAAAAGGGCAACAGATGTTCATCAACCGGGTTTCACCAATGCCAAATGGCAGCGAACGGCAGGGGACCCAAACCTGAAGGAAACCTTTGGCACCGGCGAGTGTATCTGTCAATCAGGCGCTGGCACTTTTCAACTCGCTGTCCGGTTCCAGATGGATGACAAAGACTGACCCCGGAAACTTCCTGTTCAGGGCCGCCTCGATATCGTCGCAGATGTCATGCGCGGCCGCGACCGACATGGCACCGTCGACGACAAGGTGAAACTCAACGAAAATCATGTTGGCTGACCTGCGACCGCGCAGATCATGATACTCAAGCGCCGGGCCTAAATTGGCTTCGATTGTTTCGCGGACAGACGTCAATTCTCCGTCGATCAGCGAAGCATCCATCAACCCGTCGACCGAGCTGCGGATAACCTTCCACCCCTCCCACAGAATATTGACGGCCACCAGAATCGCGATAATTGGATCAAGGATCAACCAACCTGTCGCCATCGCAATCAGCAATCCGACAACAACACCGACCGAGGTCATAAGATCGGTCAAAATGTGCTTTCCGCTTGCCTCTAACGCTGGCGAGGATTCTCGTCGCCCAACCCGCAACAGCAGAAACGCCCAGATACCATTCAGGCACGTCGCGCCCACATTTATGGCAATGCCCAGGAACGGTTCCCCGGCCAGATGCGGATCAGGTAATGCGAAAACAGCTTCACGAATGATCAGCAGTGCGGCCAGAACAATCAGCGTCCCTTCGGCCACGGCCGACAAGTACTCGGCTTTCTTATGCCCAAACGGGTGTTTCTTGTCTGGCGGCATGCCAGATATCCGCACCGCAAAAAATGCAAGCAGAGCTGCCGCTACATTCACCACTGATTCCAAGGCGTCCGAGAGCAGGGCGACCGAACCCGTTACCCACCAGGCCAGCAGTTTCAGCAGCAAGACCGCCACTGAAACCGGAATGGCCCACGCCGCGAATGTCTGTGTGATCTGCCTGCTGTCCTGCTTCATAGAATCTCACTATCACAGGATGCAGCAGCGCAAAGTTTGTTTTTGACGTGACTATGCGTCGGCCTGAGCGGCCTCGAATGCCAGCATTGCGCGTTTGACCGGCAAGCCCCAGTGATAGCCACCCAGCCCACCGGATTTGCGTAGCGCCCGGTGGCACGGGATCAGCCAGCTGACCGGGTTGCGGCCAACCGCAGTACCCACGGCGCGCACTGCTTGTGGCGATCCCACACGCTGCGCGATCTCGGAATAGGTGGTGACCTGGCCTGACGGGATGTGCATCAGCGCCTCCCAAACCTTGATTTGCAGGGGCGAACCAATAAGGTACAGCGGCGTAGGTTCCAGCCGGTCGCTTGCTGCGCCAAAGGCGCTTAGAACCCAAGGGCGCAGGTGCATCGGATCTTCTATGAACTTGGCCTTGGGCCAGCGTGAGATCATATCCTCCATCGCGGCCTCTTCACCGGTTTCAGCACCAAAAGCCATGCCGCAAATGCCCTTGTCGGTTCCCATGACCAGTGCCGGGCCAAAGGGGCATTCGAACCAGCCCCAATAGATCGTCAGCCCCACGCCTCTGCGCGCGTATTCGCCGGGGCTCATGGATTCCCATTTCAGGAACAGATCGTGCAGACGGCCACTGCCGGACAGGCCGACGTTGTGTGCGGTTTCCAACGTGGTGAACCGTTCCCGCAACAATGCCTTGGCGTGGCCCAGTGTCAGATATTGCTGGTAGCGTTTCGGCGACACCCCGGTCCAACGCGAGAACAGGCGCTGGAAATGCGCCGGGCTCATATCCATCTGGCGGGCTAGCTCTTCCAGGCTCAGGCCCTCGCCGCCCTGATCAATCAGGTCGATCGCGCGGCGCATGACGTTGTAGTGGTATCCGCTTTCCGGTGTCTGGACGTTCATGGCTATTACCTCATATTCTTGATCAAACCATAGCGCGCAGGTTACGCCCTCGCGACCCGGAACTTGCGCATTGGCTTTGGACTTGTATCGACGCGCCCCGAACGGCATTAAGACGCGGATGGCAAAACAACTCGGATATCACCGGATCCGCGAGATCTTTACGCGCTTTCAGGAAGCCGACCCCGAACCCAAGGGAGAGCTTGAGCATGTCAACGTCTACACTCTGGTCGTTGCTGTGGCGCTGTCTGCGCAGGCCACCGATTTAGGCGTGAACAAGGCCACCCGTGCGTTGTTCAAGATCGCCGACACACCGCAAAAGATGTTGGATCTGGGCGAAGAAGGTCTGATTGAACACATCAAGACCATTGGCCTGTTTCGGCAAAAGGCGAAGAACGTCATTAAACTCAGCCGTATTCTGGTCGACGATTATGGCGGCGAAGTGCCCAATTCCCGCGCAGCCCTGCAGTCACTGCCAGGAGTGGGCCGCAAGACCGCCAATGTGGTGTTGAACATGTGGTGGCGATATCCGGCGCAGGCGGTGGACACGCATATCTTCCGGGTCGGCAATCGCACCGGCATTTGCCCCGGCAAGAATGTGGACGCCGTCGAACGCGCCATCGAAGACAATATCCCAACCGACTTTCAGCTGCATGCGCATCACTGGCTGATCCTGCATGGCCGCTATCATTGCAAGGCGCGCAAACCCATGTGCGGCACCTGCATCATCCGCGATCTCTGCGAATTTGAGGACAAGAACTTATGAAAACCTACCAACTGACCGGCATCGGAAACGCTGTTGTGGACGTGATTTCCCAAGCCGACGACAGTTTCCTGGAGCTGATGGGCATCGAAAAAGGCATCATGCAACTGATTGAGCAGGAGCGTGGCGAAGTCCTCTATGCCTCGATGGAAGGCCGCGTTCAGACGCCGGGTGGTTCGGTTGCCAACACGATCGCTGGCGCAGGTGCGCTGGGGCTGGATTCAGCGTTTATCGGGCGGGTTCATGATGACGCTCTGGGCCGGTTCTATGCGGATGCGATGAACGAGGACGGCGTTGATTTCGTGAATCCTCCGGTACCGGGCGGCGAACTGCCAACGTCGCGCTCGATGATCTTTGTCTCGCCCGACGGTGAGCGGTCGATGAACACCTATCTGGGGATTTCCTCAGAGCTGTCGTCGCAAGACGTGTCAGATGCCGTAGCCGGGAACAGCCAGATCATGTTCCTTGAGGGCTATTTGTTCGACAAGGAAAAGGGCAAGGCCGCGTTTCTTGAGGCCGCGCGCGCGTGCCACAAGGGTGGCGGCAAGGCGGGTATCGCCATTTCGGACCCCTTCTGCGTGGAACGCCACCGTGTTGATTTCTTGCTGCTGATCGAAAACGAACTTGATTTCGTCATCGGCAACGAGGCCGAGATTAAATCCCTGTTCGAAACCGACGATCTGGAAGAGGCGCTGGCCAAAACCGCCGCGATCTGCCCGCTTGTTGTATGCACCCGCTCCGGCGACGGCGTGACTGTTCTAAGCGACGGGCAACGCGTCGACGTACCGGTCGAGAAAGTCGTGCCCGTGGACGCAACCGGTGCGGGCGATCAGTTTGCCGCCGGCTTCCTGTTTGGCATGGCGACAGGCCGCGATCACGAAACCTGCGCCAAGATCGGCAATATCTGCGCCCGCGAGGTCATCAGCCATATCGGCCCGCGCCCCGAGGCGAACATGCAGGAACTGCTGCGCGCCGAAGGGTTGCTGTAATCCGCTGATTAAGATCCAGCCGCCGCGTCGTTCAAAGCCCAGTCATACTGATACGCTTTGACGGGCGGCGTCTGCTGAAGACGGGCGCGCAGCTCGGGTTCCGCTGCGGTCGCGATATAGGCCAGCACGGATTTTTCGTTTGGTCCGAAATCCTCACGGAACCAGATAAAGATCTTCGACAGGATCAATCCGCCGCGTTGGTCGAACTGCACGCCACGCGGGTCGTTGATATAGGCGTGCTCGGCGGCGGCAAAATCGCGCTCTAACGTCTCGGCCTGCCAGGCGCGGTCCATCAGGTTGGGGCAACCTACAGCGGCACAGTTCAGCGCATAGTGGATGCGCGGTTCGCCGAATGTGGGCCGGATAATGCGGTGTTCGATGTCATTGAGGGTCAACTCCTGCCCGGCCACCTGCGCCAGAGGTTGATTCCACGGCCCAATCGAAAATCGTCCGTTCTTGATGTCGCGGATCGAAGAAACGGGATAGTTTTCAAGAACCACATCCACCGTCAACGTATTGTACAGGTTGATCCAATACGCCAGTTGCTGATCACGTGTCAGCCGCGCAGGGTCAATGGCTTGCAGATCGACCAGATATTCGTCCAGGCGCGCCCTGTCTGCCTGTGTCACCTGCCCATAAGTTACCCGGTTCACGCCCTGGCCGTCGGTCACAACATAGCGGTGCAGGAAAGCTGTCCAATCGCGGTGATCGACCTTTTCGCCCGGTGGGGACGCAAATCTGGTCAGGGTCTGCCCTGGCAATGCCTCGGGGGCGGGCAAGGCCAAACGCTCGACACTTGCGCATGCGGTCAAAACCGGAAGCAACAGCAGGATCAGAAGTTTTCTCATGATACGTCCTTTTGGTTCCGGCGCGTGGCCCGCAACTGCCCCTTGAGCCGCTTGAGCGGGGCCAGCCCGGGATCGCTCAGATCCGGCAGATCGGGTCCACCCGACAGGCGGGGAACGGCGGCATTCCACCAGCTTGGTCCAGACGGCCCGTCAACCCGGTCTGGCGCGGCCAGATGCATGTCACGCTGCGCGTTTTGAACGCACATGGACATCGGCCCGTTCGCAGTGGCGACCATGAAGACGCAAGACGCACAGCGGTCTTCTTCGAGCGCATCGGCGGCCATAAAATTGTGGATAAACACTGACTGCCGACGGACGGGACCCTGCAACAACCCTCGACCCAACCGCAGCACACAACCCAACAGATGTAGCCCGGCCCGCAGCGCCAACAGCGGGTTGCGCCTCACCATGCGCCAGATGCTGTCGCGGGTGTCGATATGGCCGTCTGCCGACTGATCGACGCGGCTGAGCGCAGCGATCACTTTGTGCGTCAGGCGCTTGGCGGACAAAAGCGAAACCGCCCGTCCGCCTGCGGTGACAACACTTGCATAGCGATTGCATTTTGCATGGCCCACGGCGGCCGTGTCGAAATGCAGAGGCGTTCCATATCCGGCCTCAACCGCGGCCATCACGCTTTCCTGCGTGATCGCGTCGGGCCGTTCGCGCAGCACTCCGCGCCCGGTATCGGCCTGCATCTGGAACGAGACAAAGGAGACCTCGGGGCAGTCTCGCATGAACCGCGCCAGCGCAGGCAATTCATCGAAGTTGCCGCCGAAAACGGTTGTGTTGAACAACACCCGCAGGCCCAGCCCACGCGTGTGCCGGATATAGGCTCGACGTACAACGTTCAGCTCAGTCTCGCTGTTGAACCCCTTGCGTTCCTGCGTCATGTCGACGTGAAAAGCCACGTCATCCAACCCCGCCGCCGCAAGCCGCGTCAGAAACGCCCGGCTGGCGCGAATGCCGTTGGTCATCAGGCACGACCGCATGCCCAGGCGGCGAATTTCACGGCACAGTGCCTCTAGGTCTTCCACCTTTCGCAGGGTCGGATCACCCCCCGTCAGCTGGACCGAGACACCGGGACCATAATGGCTGTGAATTGTGGCAAGACGCGCAAACAGAACCGACAGCGGTGGGTCATAGGTCATCTCGGCCCGGTCCGAGAGGTAACACAGTGTGCAATCCAGATTACAGCGTTGGGTGACCTCAAGCGCGACGCAGGCGATGGGGTAGAACCGGCCTGCCGTCTGCCCTGCGCCATATTCCCCGCACCCTTGCAGACCGCCGCGCAAAGGCGCGCGACGGTCGGTGCCGGTAAACTTGCGTCCGGCGGGTTTTACAGAAGAGAGAGTTGGGGCCGTGTCCTTCATACCCGTCAAGCTAGACAGGTCGATCAGATGCGGCCACGCCCCCTCACGCCAACGTGCGGCTTAGTGAGTGAATCACCAGCAGCACCCGCCGGATTGTTTCACCTGAGCGGTTGCAGGCGCTTCGTTCAGGTTCGCACCCCGCCCCAACCACGTCCGCTCTGCGAGATAGAAATCAGTGAACCGGGTGACAAAGTCATCAGACACGGTTTTCTCAGGAATGCCTGTTGCCAGAAGAGCCTGCTGCCACGCCTTCACCTTAGGATAGTCAGCCAGCATATCGTGCCCGCTGTGATCGGCCACGATTGCAGCCCGGTGAAGCAACGGCAACCAAGCCATATCGACATTGCCCAGCGCCTCGCCCGCAAAGAATGGGCCACCGCTAAGCTGCTTCTCGGCTTTCGCGAACGAGGCGTTCAACTTGGTCGTCCGATCCGCAAAGATCGCCTGATCCGCGCTTTGCATCGCACTGCACTGAACCAGATAATGCTTGCTGGCCTGATAGCTCCACGCGCGGTTCAGGGCGCGCTGTTCAGATGTCAGGTTGGACTGCAGCGGGGCGGTCACTTCGTCGAGGTATTCGGCAATAGCGTCCGACTCGAACAGCGCGGTACCGCCTTCGGTCACCAGAACTGGCACCTGACCTGTCGGCGACAATTCCAGAAACCAGTCCGGCTTGTCGCTGAGGCTGATGTAGTCAATCTGATAAGGCACCTGCTTCGCTTCCAACAGCGCAGTGACGCGCTGAACGAAAGGGCAGATTTTGAAACTGATGATACGGATCATTTGACTTTCCTTTTGCTGGTTTCATCTGTCAGACGAAGCCCGCGCCAAAAAGACGACGATCAGATCAACATTTTTTGCAGGATTTCGGTTTTTCCTGAACCTCCGAGATATTGCCCCGCACATCCATCGAGATATTGCAGCAATCTTCGAACGCTTTTCGCAGCTCTGCCCGGCCTTTTTGAACCCGGGACTTGAGCGTTGAATACGCCAGTCCTTGCGCCTGTGCATAATCCAGTTGGGACACGCCATTGATGTCGATCGCCATCAGCATGTCCGCGGTTTCCTGCGGCAATCCGCGAATGAAAGGTTCGACGCATCCCTCAAGATCCTGACGCGTTTCCGGATCATCCCGGTGATACCAAAGATCATCCGGATGCGCCTCGGCACGGCCGAATTTTCGGTAATGGTCGATTATCGTGCGGTCGGCCGTTTGAAACAACCACGGCTGCAGTTTTGTCGGGTCTTTCAAGTTCGGCAGACCAGTGAAAACCTTGACCGAGATCTCTTGCAACAGGTCTTCCACATCCGCGGTGTTGGACACACGCGAATGCAAAAACGCCTTCAGGCGTGCGCGGTACTTGGGCCAGATGTCTTCAATGCGCATGCTGTTTTATGACAGGTGATCCGCAAAGGCGGCAACCACCTGCTGGTAAACCTCACGTTTGAACGGCACGATCTCGTCGATCAGCTTGCCTGGCTCCTGCCATTTCCATCGGGTGAATTCCGGATGCTTGGTCTGGATGTCGATCTTGTCGTCCTGGCCGGTAAATCGCAGAAGGTACCATTTCTGCTCTTGCCCGCGATAGCGGCCTTTCCAGATTTTGGGCACGATATCGTGGGGCAGATCATAAGGCAGCCAGCCGTCCGTCTCAGCCACGATCTCGACCAGGTCCGAGGTCACGCCGGTTTCCTCCCATAACTCACGTAGGGCTGCGTCCCGAGGGTCTTCGCCCTTGTCCACGCCGCCCTGAGGCATTTGCCATGCCTCCTTGTGGCGGTCATTGCGCTGGCCGACGAAAATCCTGCCCTCGGCATTCATCAGCATAAGCCCCACGCAAGGGCGATAGGGCAGTTTGGCGATCTCTTCGGGGGTCATGTGCAGCCTCGTGAATGTGCTTTGAGACGTCTGTATCAAGCCCCAAGGCGCCAGCAAAGGGTGTGACGTTAGGTTTCGCGTGACAACGTTGACGCGAAGGTCAATCTAGCGTCGACAAATCGGGAGGGAGAGTTCGCCATGACTGCGTACCCAAACATGCTGGCCCCGCTGGATCTGGGCTTTACCACTTTGAAGAACCGCGTCCTGATGGGATCGATGCATACGGGCCTTGAAGAAACCGGCGACTGGAACCGCGTGGCCGAGTTCTATGCCGACCGCGCGCGCGGAGGCGTCGCGTTGATGGTGACAGGTGGGATTGGTCCGAACTTTGAAGGCTCGGTCCTGCCGGGTGCTTCGATGATGACTAATGACAAAGAGGTCGCGAACCACTCCATCGTTACCCAGCGTGTCCA
Organism: Ruegeria sp. CDSB029; assembly: GCF_059611125.1. Taxonomy (NCBI): domain Bacteria; kingdom Pseudomonadati; phylum Pseudomonadota; class Alphaproteobacteria; order Rhodobacterales; family Roseobacteraceae; genus Ruegeria; species Ruegeria sp. CDSB029. Next base: position 291,810 of record NZ_JBXWOX010000002.1, on the reverse strand, counting down.
TGAGGCCGGCGGCAAGATCGCGATGCAGATCCTTCACGCAGGGCGCTATGCATACGGTCCGAAATGTGTGGCCCCCAGCCCGGTAAAATCTCCGATCTCGCCCTTCCCGCCGAATGTGCTGGATGAAGAGGGTATTGAAAAGCAGATTGCCGACATCGTGAACGCTGCCGTTCTGGCCCGGAAAGCGGGTTATGACGGGGTCGAGATCATGGGGTCCGAGGGATATTTCCTCAACCAGTTCATTGTGACACACACCAACAAGCGCACTGACCGTTGGGGCGGATCCTATGAGAACCGCATGCGCCTGCCGATCGAGGTCGTTCGCCGCACGCGCGAGGCCGTGGGCACCGATTTCATCATCATCTATCGCCTGTCGATGATTGACCTGATCCCCAATGGCTCGACCCATGAAGAGGTCGTTGAACTGGCCCAGCGTATCGAAGAGGCCGGTGCCACGATCATCAACACCGGCATCGGCTGGCACGAAGCACGCATTCCGACCATCGCCACCAGCGTTCCGCGCGCGGCCTTCGCCTGGGTAACGAAAAAGCTGATGGGTAAGGTTTCTATCCCCGTTATCACCTCGAACCGGATCAACACGCCAGCGGTCGCCGAAGAGGTCCTGTCGACGGGTTGCGCCGACATGGTGTCTCTGGCCCGTCCGATGCTCGCCGATGCAGATTTCGTCAACAAGGCAATTGCAGGTAACGCGGCACAGACTGCGCCGTGCATCGCCTGCAACCAGGCGTGTCTGGACCACACCTTTAGCGGCAAGTTGACCTCGTGCCTTGTGAACCCACGCGCCTGCCATGAGACCGAATTGGAAATCACCACAGCTGAAGCGCCAAAGACGATTGCCATTGTCGGCGCCGGCCCCGCGGGATTGTCCACCGCGATGACCGCAGCCCAGCGCGGACACGACGTAACCCTGTTCGATCGCGCCTCGGAGATTGGCGGCCAATTGAACATGGCCAAGCAGGTTCCGGGCAAAGAAGAGTTCTGGGGACTAGTCGATTGGTACCGCACCATGATGACCGATCTGGGTGTGAAGGTAGAGCTAAACCGCGAAGTCAGCGCTGACGACCTGACCGGCTTTGACGAGGTGGTTATCGCTACTGGTGTCATTCCGCGCGATCCGCAAATCCCGGGTCAGGATCGGGACAACGTCATCAATTATATCGACGTACTGCGCGAAAAGGCGGATGTCGGTAAGTCAGTCGCCGTGATCGGTGCGGGCGGCATCGGGTTTGATGTGTCCGAATTCCTGCTGGAAGACGGCCACAGCGTTACCACCGACCTGCCCGCATGGATGAAGGAATGGGGCGTCACAGACCCGGCCGAACACCGCTCGGGCCTGGCACCTGAGGGTCCGCAACCTGCGGCACCTGCGCGTGAGGTCACTCTGTTACAGCGCAAGAAACAGGCGCATGGGAAAGGTCTGGGTAAAACAACCGGCTGGATTCACCGCGCTACGCTAAAGATGAAGGACGTCAATTTTGTGGGCGGCGTGAACTACGAGCGTATTGATGAGGACGGCCTGCATGTCAGCTTTGGTGAGGAACGTGCCGACCCGACCGTGATCGCGGCGGACACAATCGTTCTGTGTTCCGGTCAGGTGTCCGAGCGCAGCCTGGCGGATGCGCTGATCGAACGCGGCATCACTCCGCACGTGATCGGCGGGGCAGATGTGGCGGCAGAGCTGGACGCCAAACGGGCGATCAATCAAGGCACGCGACTGGCGGCAACGTTCTAAAGCAACACCTCAATTGACCTGCAGGAAGCCGTCTCGAAAGAGGCGGCTTTTTTTGTGTCGCTTGACTCCATTGGTATCAATGTACATATGTACGCAATGAGTCAGAAAATAGAACGCACCCAGACGGGAATTCGAATCGAAAAGCGCCTGCTGAAAGTCCTCAAAGGACTGGCAGAGTCGTTGGATATGACCCTCGGAAATCTAATCGAGGGCATCGCCTTGCACAGTTTTGAAAACAAGCCGGCGTTTTCCGAGGAAACGCTGGAGAAGATTAAGCAACTCAAAAATGTCTACGACCTCGACTGGACAGCCGAGGATAGCCACCGTTTCAAGGAGGACGGGGAATGAGCGCCGACATCACCAACGCATTTGAGAAACACGCCATCGACAACACGACCTTCGGACATGCCGAACATGTACAGGTCGCATACGATCTGCTGCGCAAGTATGATTTCATCGATGCCGCGGCGATCTACGCCAAAGGAATCCGAACACTTGCAGCCAAGGCTGGCGCCCCGGATAAGTTCAACCTGACGATCACCTACGCGTTCATGAGCCTGATCGCAGAGCGTCTTGCCAGTTCGAAAACCAGCGCTTTCGAGGCGTTCATTGCGGAAAACCCCGATTTGATGGCCAAGACAACCCTCAGCCAATGGTATCCACAAGAACGGCTAAATTCGGTGCTGGCGCGCCGTATTTTCCTATTGCCCGACGTGGCATAGTTGCCTGCGCCGCGAAGGCACGTCGGCTACTCGACCGTTATCGTGATCACCTGGGACACAATAGGAGGGGAGTGTGGCACATGCCCGGCATCGCCCAGCACCAGTTGCAGCGTGTGTGCACCAGGGGCCAATTCCGTTGTCACCTCGGTCTGTCCCCCGCCGAAATGCAGATGGTTGTCGTCCGCAGGCAGACCATAGGCCAGCTCGTCCACACCGTCCTCGCCCTCACCCAATGGCGGGCGGTCGATCAGCAAATGGTGGTGCCCGGTGTTTTCCACCTCGGTTCCGGCGGGGGCCACGCCCATCCCGCTTAACCCAAAGACCACGGTCACCGGCGATGAAACAGTGTCGCCATCCGACAGGTTTACAAAATAGACCCGTGCGTCTGGGTTCGACGGCGTCTCGCCACCCGCCCATGCGAAGGTCGCGGACAGACATATGACTGCGACGGTATAAATGGCTTTCATGATCTCCTCCGTGGTCACAAATTTGCCATTGTCATCCTAGCATATCCGGCCGAAATCACCCAAAACCCTTGGCTTACAGGCATTGTGGCCATCTCGGAAACCATCGTTTCCGCGTTTCCCATATGCAAACGATCCGATTTGAAACCCTGATATTATCCCATGTCCGCCCTGTTTCCGCCCAGATTGGACGTCAGGTTGGCTCAAAGGACTAAGACTTGGGGAACGAGAATGGACCGACTGACCGAAATGGAAGCCTTTGCCAATGTGGTGGACCAAGGTGGCTTCACCGATGCGGCCAAGAAAATGGGCATCTCCAAATCGGCCGTATCAAAGCATGTTTCGAGCCTCGAGGCCCGTCTGGGCGCACGGCTGCTGAACCGCACGACCCGGCGAGTGTCGCCGACCGAAATTGGCCTGGCATATTATGACCGCGCACGGCGTGTTCTGAATGACGCGGGCGAAGCTGATGCGCTTGTGACTTCGATGCAATCCGCCCCCTCGGGTCTGCTTCGGATCAGCGTTGCAACAGATTTCGGCGTCAATCACCTGTCTCCGGTTCTGTCGGATTTTCTGGCGGCCTATCCTGATATCACTGTGAACATGGTGCTGAACAACCGCTACGTCGAGCTGATTTCTGAAGGGTTCGATGTAGCCGTCCGGATTGGTGAGCTGGAAGACAGCACCCTGCGCGCACGCAAACTGACTGAAACCGTCAAGCGGATGGTCGCAGCACCCAGCTATGTCGAGAAATTCGGCCGGCCGCAGAAAATTGACGAACTGAATGAACACAAGCTACTGCATTACTCCAGCCAGTCCTCTGGCAATGTATGGAAGCTGACCGCGCCTTCGGGTGAAAAAAGACAGGTTCGCACCGCAGGGTGGCTGAGCGTGAACGATGGGCAATCCCTGTTGAACGCCGCCATCTCTGGTCTGGGGATCGCATATTTGCCCAGCTATCTGTACGCAGATGCGCTGAAATCCGGTGCTGTACTGGACGCTATGCCGTCGCTTCCGGACGAGGTTCAGGGCGTCTACGCCGTTTACCCGCCCGGACGCTTTACTCAGCCCAAGGTTCGGGCATTCATAGATTTTCTCGTCGATGCCTTTCACGAAAAAGGCCCGATGGACTGGTAAATTAACCTCGGTGAAACTGTACGGCCTGCGCCAACTTCGTGGGCCTTTTTTTTGCAGATCAAGATTTGATCGGCACCGCTGGCGTCAGTTGACCAGCAAGACCGCCTCGACCCGGCGATTCAGGTCGCGGCCTTCCGGCGTGGCATTCGAGGTGAGCGGGGCCAGATAGCCGATCCCGCGCGCTTCGACCCGGTCTGCCGCGATCCCATGTGCCTGGATCAACCGGTCGCGCACGGCCTGTGCCCGGCCGGTACTGACCGAGATATTGGCATCCAGCGCGCCCGTGTCATCCGTGTGACCCACAAGTGCCAGCCGGATGTTTGGGTTTTTGTCCAGAAACTCCGCAACCAATTTCAGCGACGCAAAGGGCCCCTCGCCCAACGTCATCTCTCCGGTGCGGAAATGAAGATCTTCCAATATTGCGTGACCGTTTTGTTCCAATTCGGCCAACAGGTCGCTGGGCGACGTGACCGGCTCGTCAATCACAAGCGGTGGTGACGCCTCTGCACCCACCGGGGTGACCCGGATCATCTGCACATACCCGTCAGGCGGATTGCGGCTGACCAGCAGGCTGACCACATTTCCCCCTCGGATGGCAGACAAAAAACGATAGTCCTGAATAGCCACGTACATGTCTGGTGTGGGCACAACTTCGGTGCCAAAACGGAAGTCGAACCCACCACACGTTTTGGCCTGGCACTCAAGCAATATTTCGTACCCTTGCGCTGCGATCTGGTCACGCAACGGGGCCAGCAATTGCAGCGTCGTGCTGGAGCCGGATTGCAACCGCCAGGTAAACCGCTCGACTTTTCCTTCGACTTCTCGCGCCGGTACCGCCCCATCCGCAAAGGGCCCGATTGGCAGCTCGTAGCTGTCCAGTTCACTGGTCCGCTCGCTGACAAGACGCGCGCCGGAAGGCATTGTCAGGTTCTGCGCAAGACCCTGGCCGGCCATGATCATCAGGAATAGGGCAGCAGTTCGGATCATCGGGCCTGCGCGTGGTATTCGTCGTTCGGGGCCATCGCAGTTGCGCTGGCCACTCGGTTCGACATGTTGAAAAAGCCGGTCACATTGGCAATGTCCCAAATGTCCCGGTCGCTGAACCCAACATCGCGCAGACGTTGACGATCAGGTTCTTCGATCTCGGTACTGGCGGTCGTCATCTTGGCAGCAAAATCCAGCATGGCGCGTTGGCGGTTGTCCAGTGGGGCCACGCGGTAGTTCATAACCAGCATCTCGCCCAGTTGCGGATTGCCCGACAATTGTCGGACGGCCGCGCCGTGGGCCACCAAACAGTAAAAGCACTTGTTGATCGCGGACACGACCACCGCAATCATTTCGCGTTCCAGTTTTGACAATCCGCTGTCGCCCAGCATCAGATCGTTGTAGTTCGCCGTGAACGCGTTCAGCTTGTCGATGTCGAACGCATAAGCTTTCAGAACATTGGGCACAAAGCCCAGTTTTTCGACACATATTTCAAAGTACTTCTGCGTCTCAGGCGGCAGCGGGTCCACCATCGGCAGGTCCAGTGCGGTGGGCAGGGTTTGATCGGTCACGTTGGTCACTCTCCTTGGACAAGCTGACGGTAATGGTATTCGCCGGTGATCCCCATCCCGAGCACATGGTAGAGACCATTTGCCCCGTCATTGGCCTTAGTGCAGATCACACTTAGCGTTTTTGCGCCGTTCTTCTGTGCCCAGATTGCAGCTGCGCGCATGGCCCACTTTCCCAAGCCCTGACGGCGATAGGCCGGTAAGATTTCCAGCGCATGAACCATGGCGACGTCGTCGTGAATGGCGACAAAACCGGTCCCCGCCGGGTGATCGGAATGACGTAGGAATATCCCCGTTTTAGGCCCGTCGGCGCGGTCCATGATGGCCAGCCGCTCTGGCCCGATCCCGCCCTGCGCCCAGATCTCGTTCATGATCGCCAGCGGACTCCAGATGGTAAAGGCGGTGACCCGAGGGATGGGCGTATCGGTCAGGTGGTCGACCGGGCATTGGTAGATGTTGACGGGATCAAGAATGTCATAGCCCTGATCCGCAAGCTGCTGATCCAACCCTTCGTCGCCCGGTCGCAGGCAGAAAATCGGTCGCTGACCCATCGCGCGCATCGCCTCTTCTGCAGCTTTGATGTCAGCGCCGGTTGCTAGTGCCACAGCGCTGGCCGCAGACACCCGCGAACCGCCACCCAACCCTTGTCGCAGTCGAATTGGGCCAATTGTTTCGGACCGAGCCGCCGGCCATGTGCCGTCGACAACGTCGGCCCAGTTCGGGCTCAAAGCTCCAGCTCTTTTGCCAACCGGGTCGTGGCCGCATCGACCTGTGACCCGTTCGTGCCCCGAACCACCACGTTAGAGCCGAATACACCATTTACCTGAAACGGATAGCTGCCGATGGCGAGATCAGGGTAATCCTCAGCCAAAGCCGAGAGGATTGAGGCGATATCACCTTCACCCCGATTGATCCGCAGCGTTTGCGACAACAGGGGATCGCCACCGGTCAGCTTTGGCAGAACGCTGGCGACCATGGCCTGAAAGATTGTGGGGATACCCGCCATCACATGCACATTCCCAAGCGTGAACCCTGGTGCGGTCGAAACGGGATTATCGATCAATGTCGCCCCATCCGGAATACGCGCCATACGCAGGCGCGCGGCGTTCAGTTCCAGCCCTGAATTCTCATAGTGCCGTTCCAGCAACGCGCGGGCATCATCCCGCACGTCGATCGTCGCCCCAAAGGCTCGGGCAATACATTCGGCCGTGATGTCGTCATGCGTCGGGCCTATTCCGCCGCTGGTGAACACATGATCGACCTGCTCAGACAGCGCTCGAACGGCTTGTTCGATAGCAGTGGCGTCATCGCTGACCATCCGGACCTCTTTAAGGTCAATGCCCTGCTTTGTCAGTTCCTGCGCTAGATAATGCATGTTCGCATCCCGCGTGCGTCCCGACAGGATTTCATCCCCGATCACAAGCATTGCTGCGGTTGGGTTCGGCATGACCTGTCCTTTCCTGATATGGCACAGGCCGCAAGATATCGTTCCTGCTGAACCTCGCAAGGCCCGTTTGTCAGTCCCGCAGCGCTTGGGCAGGCAAATCCGCAGTGACGCTTTGGAACAGGTCCATATCATTCATCGACCGCGCCAGGATCATTGCCCCTTCCAGACGGGCAATCGTTTCCCCTGCTCGGGCTTCGGGATTTGCGGCACCAGCAGCCCGGAAAACCGTTTCCAGCCATACGAGATTGCGCTCAAAAAATTCGCGAGTCCGTCCGGCGACCGGGTCTGGCAACCTTGCGATTTCAGCACCGAACATACCGCAAAGGCACATCAGGTCCTGTTCGATCAATGCTTGTCTATATGCCGCGACATATTGTTCAAGAGATTCCAATGGCGTGGCTTCGTCCAACCGTCCCAACGCCCCCAGAAACCGATCAGTGTACCGGGTCACTAGCGCCTCGCCCAAAGCTTCCTTGGTGGGAAAATGGTAGTGAATGCTGGCCGATTTGATGCCGATTTCAGACGCGATGTCGCGAAAACTGAAGGCATAATACCCGCCTTGTCGCGCCATACGCTCGGCCACATCCAAAATACGGCTGGCAGTTTCTGACAGGGGTTTTTCCGTTTTGGGCATCTGCTCATCAATCTAAAATTTACCTACCACTAGATAGGGGGTTGTATTTCAAATTTCAAACTCAATATATCTACCTATCAGTAGATAGGGAATCTGATCATGACACAGACAACAACACTTATCGTCGGCGGATCCAGCGGAATGGGTCTGGCCACAGCACGCCAAATCATAGCAAGCGGCGGGCACGTGACCCTTGTCGGGTCATCCGCTGGCAAGTTGGACGCGGCGAAAGCGGAACTTGGCGACAAAGCGGACATATACCGCGCGAACCTGCGTGACCCGGCAGACGTCGAAAGGTTGATCAAACAGATCAAATCGGACACGCGTCACATTCAGGGGTTGGTGAATGCAGCCGGTACATTTGCGCCAAAACCGTTCCTGGAACACACTGCCGAAGATTATGACAGCTATTTGGATCTGAACCGTGCAACCTTTTTCATCACGCAGGCCGTGGCCGAAAACATGAAAGCCAACGGAGGCGGCAATATCGTCAACATAGGCTCTATGTGGGCAAAACAGGCAGTTCGCGCCACACCGTCCTCGGCCTATTCGATGGCCAAAGCCGGCCTTCATTCCCTGACGCAGCATCTGGCAATGGAGCTGGCAGAACATAACATCCGAGTGAATGCGGTTTCTCCAGCTGTGGTGGTGACCCCCATCTATGGTGCCTTCATCGACCCGGAACAGATCGAGGCCACCTTGACCGATGCCTTCGACGCATTCCACCCGATCGGCCGCGTCGGTCGACCCGAGGATGTGGCGCATACCGTCACCCATCTTTTGTCCGATGATGCGGGTTGGGTCACTGGGGCAGTCTGGGATGTTGATGGTGGCGTAATGGCGGGCCTCGTCTGACACTTCCCATGCGGGCGGGGGCGCGGTAAGCCGGGTGGCATGAAGTTTGCCACCCCATTGATCCCCGCCCGCCTTATCCGCCGCTACAAACGCTTTCTGGCCGATTGCCAGTTGGAGGACGGGCGTGAAGTAACCGCCCATTGCGCCAATCCGGGGTCAATGATGGGTCTGGCGGAACCCGGCGAGAAGATCTGGTTGGAACCCAACGATGACCCGAAGAAAAAACTGAAATACGGCTGGCGTCTGGTCGATCATGAGAACGGGCATTTTACCGGTGTTGACACCTCAGTACCCAACAAAGCCCTGCGCGCGTCCCTTCAGGCCGGTGAAATACCTGAGCTTGCAGCCTATAAAACCGTCCGTCCCGAGGTGAAGTACGGCGAAAACAGCCGTATTGATTTTCTGCTGACGCAACCTGGCCTGCCCGACGCCTATGTCGAGGTCAAAAGCGTGACCCTGTCCCGTGAACCATGTTTGGCAGAGTTCCCCGACAGCGTCACCGCACGCGGTACCAAACATCTAGGAGAGCTGACGGCCATGGTGACCCAAGGACATCGCGCGATCATGCTGTATCTGGTGCAGCGCACGGATTGCGACCGGTTTGGTTTGGCGGCGGATATAGACCCGGCCTATGCGGCGGCATTTGAGACGGCACAGGCGAACGGTGTCGAACGATTGGTGTATGGTACGCAAATTTCGCCCGAAGGTGTTTGGGTGGATACCACACGGTTCGGGGACTTTAACCTGCCCGGGTAATATCACTTGCCCCCGTCAGGTCCGATTCACCCCTTGTTTCGGCATTCGAACTGGGTTGCCGAAAGGGGCATCACCATATCACTGGCCTCAAATCTGGACCGCAGCGCCGACAGCATTTCGGCCACAACCGCATCCGGATCGACGCCTCCGCGCGCTCTGATTTCGTCAATCAACGGATTTCCATACACCAGGGCTGTCGCAAATTTCTCAAGGTCGGCGATTGGTTTGTTCAGCCTGATGGTTTCGTGCGTAACAGTCCCCCAACCTGCGGCCGCAAGGTCCGCGTGAACGATGTCGGGGTCGCCATAGTGGAACGGGACTTTGTAGAATCCGGGTGGGTTTGCGGGAAAGAACGTCATCGCCGCTTTGTGGGCTGTCTCGGAAAACGGGTTTTCGGACATATCGCTCCAGACATTGAACACGTACCGGCCACCTGGCTTCAGAACACGGGCAGCTTCGCGATATGACGCAGTTTTGTCCGGAAAGAACATCACGCCAAACTGGCAAACGATCAGGTCAAAACTGTTGTCTTCGAAGGGCAGTTCCATTGCGTTCGCTTGGACAAACTCGACATTCTCACTGCCGGAGAACTTGGCTTTTGCAATCTCCAACATGGGCGGATTAAGGTCCGTAACCGTCAGCGAAACAGACGGGTTTAATGCGTCGAGCAGCTTACGGCTGACAATTCCCGTTCCTGCGGCAAGCTCCAGAACGCGACCCGTTTCTAGGCCGCCACACAGCCCGGTTAACCTGTCGGCATAGTCTACAAAAATGTTCGGTCCCAGACCCTGATCGTAATGGTGTGGAATTTCACCGATAAAACTGGCAGAATTGCTGGACATTTCGATCCTCCAAAACGATCTCACTGGGATAAAACAACATTCTATCTGAAATTATGATTTTGAGCGAATTTGATAGACTTTGCAGCCTTGATCCGGGGGCTTTCCGCGCCATCTAGCACCCGCAAACGCACACCCTCTGGAACTTTCTGCACAAGCAGCGTAAAAGGCAGGCTGCGCGCAACATTTGGAGCTTAGCGTCGATGAAAGAACATCGTGGCCGTCTGACCAAGGACGGCATCCGCATTTATGAACAGGGCGACTTTGCCGGCATGCATGCGGCAGGGGCTTTGGCCGCGCGGATACTCGACGATATTGCAGAACATGTGTTTCCAGGCCAGACAACTGGTGTGATTGACGGGCTCATCACGCAGATGGTCGAGGATGCGGGCGCGACATCGGCGACAATTGGCTACAAGGGCTATCAGCATGCCAGCTGTATCAGCGTGAATCACGTGGTTTGCCACGGCATTCCCGGTGACAAGAAGCTGAAGGATGGCGACATTCTGAACATCGACGTCACGGTCATTGTGGACGGCTGGTTCGGCGATACTTCGCGCATGTATGTCGCGGGGAAACTACCCCGCAAGGCTGAACGTCTGATCCAAGTCACACATGATGCGCTGTTCAAGGGCATCGAAGCGGTCAAGCCGGGCAATACGTTCGGCGATATCGGCCACGCGATTCAGGCATATGTCGAGGCGCATCGGATGAGCGTCGTGCGCGATTTCTGTGGCCACGGTCTGGGCCGGGTGTTCCACGCGCCGCCAAACGTTCTACACTATGGCCGTCCGGGCACTGGCGCGGTTCTGGAAGAGGGTATGTTCTTCACCATCGAACCGATGGTGAACCTTGGCCGTCCTGAGACGAAAACACTGGCCGACGACTGGACCGCTGTGACCCGCGACAAGTCACTGTCAGCGCAGTTCGAACACTCGGTGGGTGTGACGGCTGATGGTGTCGATATCTTTACCCTGTCACCGGGCGACAAGTTCCACCCGACCTATTCGTTCTGATCTGACGCCTGTTCGCGCAGGAGTTTCAGCAGCAATGTTTCCTTGCCCCACGGCGTAATCGCGTCGTGGATGAACACAGGCGCGCGCATTGGCTTAGGCTCGGGGCCGGTGCGGGCTTCGGCGTCCTTCGAAGGTGTCCAGAGAGGTGAGGTCAAAGCGCGGTCCATGGGCCGAGCTTACCATGGTCAGATCAGATTCCCAAAAGGGTCGGAACCTCGGCCATGTCGGTGAAAACCTCTGCTCCGAGGTCCGCCAGAAATGCACCTTTTCCGTCAGGCACATAGCCCAGGCAGCGCATATTGGCACGGATTGCTGCGGTGACGCCGCTGGCACTGTCTTCAATTACAACTGGCGCGGTGGCCTCAAATTGACGAGCTGCTGTAAGGAACATGGTGGGGTCAGGTTTACCGACGCCCAAAGTGTAGGCTGAAAACATCACATCCTTGAAGCGATCCCAAAGGCCATTCTGCCCCAGCGAGACTCGCATTTTGTCAGGCCCGCCATTGGACGCTACGCAGAAAGGAATTCCGCGCGCATCCAAGAGCGTCAGCAATTCCACTACACCCGGAACCAAAGGAACACCCTGACGCAGTCGGGCGTCGGTTTCGGCATCGAATTCCATAATCCAGTTCTCGGGCAGGTCAGCCCCCAAATCGCGCGCGATATCCTGCACTTCCGGCATGGTCCTGCCGGTGAAAATCCTGTGGCACTCCTCCGCCGTCAAGGACAGTCCATGTCGGGTAAAGTTCGCAACCATCACCTGATTGGACAGGGGCTCACTGTCGACCAACACACCATCGCAATCGAAGATGACCAGATCGTGCATGTCAGGCCGCTGTCCGCCACATCAGTGAGATATGCGTGTCGCCATATTTACGCGCATTGTGCAGGTCAAACCCTTCGGGCGCGGCCATGGGGGCGTTTTCTTCCCAGACGATCAAGGCGTCCTTTGCCAGCCACCCCCCTTGAGTGGCCGTCGCAAGCGCCTTTTGCCCAAGGCTTTTGCCGTAAGGCGGGTCAAGAAAAATAAGATCACAAGGCGCGCCCGGATTGTCGCCCAATCGCGTCGCGTCGCGACGGATCAGATCAGTACGGTCCTTGCTGTGGGTCAGATCAACGTTCTTACGGATCAGCCCCTGCGCGACGCGCCCGTCATCCACGAAAGTCACATGCGCCGCGCCGCGCGACAGCGCCTCAAGCCCCAGTGCTCCGGTGCCGGCGAAAAGGTCCAGAACACGCAGCCCATCAAAGTCGATCTGATGGCTCAGCACATTGAACAGGCTTTCACGCACACGGTCAGTGGTGGGACGCAGATGCGCCCCGGCATCTCCTTTGCCAACCGAGGCCAAGGCGCGGCCCCGGAACTCTCCGGCGATGATCCTCACGCTTTGAGCAGCGGTTTCAGATCCGCGTCTGGGTCGGCCACGACGGCCGGGTCGGCCGTTTTGCCCGCGTCTATCAGGCGTTTGCCGACCATGTAAGCGCGCGGGTCGTTCATGGCGTCGACCGCGATCAGCTGGTCGCCTTTGTAATACCAGAAGGACACCGTCTGCCCGTCGCCCTTGCGGGTCACCACGCGGTCATAGCCGGTGTTCAGACCTGCGATCTGTAGTTTGACGTCATACTGGTCCGACCAGAACCACGGCGTCGCCACATAATCCTTCGCGGCACCCAGCATGTTCTGAGCAACGATCTCGGCCTGATCGATGGCATTCGGTACACTTTCCAGCCGGATTCGGCCACCATCATGTGGGAACGACGCGCAATCGCCCGCCGCCCAGATAGCCGGATCAGAGGTGCGGCCATGGGTATCCGTTTTGATGCCGTTGTCCAATTCCAACCCGGCCATCTCGGCCAATTGGGTCGAGGGTGCGATGCCCACGCCAACCACGACGAAATCAACCTCAAGCTTGGTGCCATCAGTCAGAATGGCCCCGGTGACCTTGCCGTCTTCGCCGACCAGACGATCCAGCCCGACGCCTTCACGAATGTCGGCACCGTATTCGGAATGCAGAGCACGGAAGTAGTCGCTGGTTTCCGGTGCCGCGACACGTTGCAAAATCCGTTCTGCCATCTCAACCAGAGTAACCTTGACTCCACGCTTGGCGCAGACGGCGGCCGCTTCAAGCCCGATATAGCCACCACCAACGATCAGGGCGCGGGCGCCCTCTTTCACGCGGGGCTCCATCTCGTCGATATGGGTCAGGTCGCGCACGACATGGACGCCTTCGAGATCACCGCCAATGGCAGCAGGCAGGTAACGCGGGTCGGAACCAGTGGTCAGGGCCAGTTCGTCATAAGAAATCACCTCATCGCCCAGGGTCACGGTCTTGGCCTTGGGGTCGATCGCGGTCACGCGTTTACCCAGACGCAGGGTGATGTTGTTTTCGGCGTAGAAACTTTCAGGGCGTAGGAACAGGCGTTCAAGCTCCATCTCACCCAGCAGATAAGCTTTGGACAGTGGGGGGCGCTGATAGGGCAGATGCTGCTCGGCACCGATCAGCGTGATATCGCCTTCAAACCCGTCCTTGCGCAGTCTTGCAACAAGAGATGATCCCGCCTGCCCGGCTCCGATCACAACAATATGGCTCATCTTCGTCCTGCCCTGTCAAATTCCCGTGGTTTCATTCTCTGGCTCACCTATATTGCGGCTGAGGCCGACTCTGCAAATCCAATCGACAGGAGGAACAAGATGATTTCAACCGGTGATACGCTTCCCGACGCAACGTTGACTCAAATGGGGGCAGAAGGGCCCGAAGAGGTTCGGATTTCAGACAAGACCAAAGGCCGCAAAGTTGTGATCTTTGCTGTGCCCGGCGCATTCACGCCGACCTGCCACTCGGCCCATGTGCCCAGCTTTATGCGCACCAAGGAACAGTTCGACGCCAAGGGCGTGGACGAAATCATCTGCGTCTCGGTCAACGACCCCTTTGTAATGAGCGCATGGGGCGAAGCCACTGGCGCGACAGGTGCAGGCCTGACCATGCTGGCCGACGCCGCATCCGAATTCACCAAGGCCATTGGCATGGATTTCGACGCCCCGCCCGTCGGCCTGCTTGCGCGCTCAAAGCGCTATGCGATGTTGGTCGAAGATGGCAAAGTCGTTGCATTGAATCTTGAAGAAAACCCAGGTGCCTGCGAGATTTCCGCGGGCGAAGGTCTGCTTGAGGCCATCTAGGTCACTCGGGCCCCGGTACAGCCGGGGCCACGTTAACCCTATTTCACTTGATGCAACTTCCTGATGGGTCGATACTTGCCCCATTCATTCAGGGAGTTTTTTTGATGAAGCTCAAAGTCATCACGGTCATTCTGGGTGCTGCAGGCTCGCTGGCAGCGTGTGGCCCGGCCCCGACACCTCAACAGCAGCAAGCACGACAGCATGAGATCGCCTGCCTCGGCGGCACACTAGGCGGCGCACTGATCGGCGGGGCGATTGGCAATCAATTCGGTGGTGGCACCGGCAAGGACATCCTGACCGCAGCAGGGGCCGTCACGGGCGGTGTCTCGGGCCAGCGTTACGCGTGCTGAGGAGAGAATGATGATAAAAACAGCTATTTTGACGACAGCGGGCATTCTGTTGGCCGGTGCAACCTTGGCGGAAACAGTGGCTGGACTGCACGAAAAGGAACTGAACGCCATTGACTCCAACAACGATGGCTTCCTGTCCAAGGACGAGTTCAACGCCTTTTCGGATTATGCCTTTCAGGCCATGGACGAAGACAAGAACGGAACGCTGGGTCTGGAAGAGGCCAAGCCGTTTCTGGACATAAAGCAGTTTCAAAACGTTGACCGCAACAACGACAGCTTTATCTCACGATCAGAGTATGACCAGCAGATGGGCGATGATTTCCTGGCCGCCGATCAGGACGGAAACGGCCAGTTGGATTGATCGCACGACCGGGCTGATTGATAGGAGTGTGGTATGAAAAAGTGGATGGCCTTCGGCATTTTGGGGTTTCTTGCAGCCTGTGATACGCCGCAGGCCCCCGTGGTGACCGGACCGAACGGACAGCCCCAGATCCAGATCAGTACTTCGGGCCTGACGTGCTATGATACGCGTTGTTTGGACATTAACCCGGCCGCGCGCAGCGTTCGTTCGGTTGGGAATCGGACAGCCGGTATTCCACGAGACATCGACGTCAGCAACGGCACGGTCACACCCGCCGAATTCCGTCGTCTGGGTGAAATCGCCTCTCTGGCCGGTGGTATGGGCTCCAGAGGAGACCGTTAAACGAGGCTGTCCATTTTTCGCGCCAATTTGGCGTCCAGCGAAGACAACCCGCCGACATCATGTGTGGACAGGACTACCTCGACCGTGCGGTACACGTTTGACCATTCAGGGTGGTGGTTCCACTTCTCGGCAAAGATCGCCACTTGGGTCATCCAGCCAAAGGCGTGGACAAAATCCTCGAAAATGAAGGTCTTGGTGATAGCATCCCGGTCGGTGACCATGGTCCAGCCGTTGTCGAACAGCGGATCAAGAAGAGGGCCGCGAGTTTCGGTCGACAATAGTTCCGTCATTGCTGTTCCTCCGGATTCGATTTTCTGAACGGACCATAATCCGTCAGAATCTCGATCTCTTCTCCCACTGCGTGGGCCTCGGCGTCCAGATATTTCTTGATCGCATCGGCAAAGCCCGGGTCGTTGACCCAATGCAAGCTATGCGTGCGCGTGGGCAAGTAACCGCGCGCCAGCTTATGTTCACCCTGCGCGCCTGCTTCGACCCGCGCCAGACCTTCCGCAATGGCAAAGTCGATCGCCCTATAATAGCACAGTTCGAAATGCAGGCAGGCGTGATGTTCAGTGCAGCCCCAATACCGCCCAAAAAGCGTTTCGCGGCCGATGAAATTCAAAGCCCCGGCGATAGGGTATCCGTCCCGTTCAGCCAGCACCAAGGCCATGTCGCCCGCCATAGTTTCATGTGCAATATCAAAGAATTGGCGAGTCAGATAAGGCACGCCCCATTTACGGGACCCGGTGTCCTGATAAAACTGCCAGAAGGCATCCCAGTGTTCGGGGCGCAGGTCATCCCCTGTCAGAGTGCGGATTTCGCCGCCAAAATCGATGGCCTGCGCGCGTTCTTTGCGAATGTTCTTGCGCTTGCGCGACGATAATGCCGCAAGAAATCCGTCGAAATCTTGGTATTCGTCATTCAGCCAGTGAAACTGCTGCGACTGACGCAGCATAAGCCCCATCTGTTCGCCAGCCAGCGCCTCGGCATCGGTGCAGAACGTCGCGTGGACTGAAGACACCTGATTGTCCGCAGCCAATTGCACCGACCCCTGCACCAGCGCAGACATGCCAACCGATTCATAGCCGGGGCGCACCAGAAAACGCCGACCTGTTGCGGGTGTGAACGGCACGGCGATCTGCAGCTTGGGATAATAACGACCCCCGGCACCTTCATAGGCATGAGCCCAGTTGTGGTCGAAGATGTATTCGCCCTGACTGTGGGATTTGGCATACATCGGGGCCGCCGCGATCAGCATCCCATCCAGATAGGCCGTCAGATATTGCGGTTGCCAGCCCGTTCCGCGCCCAACCGAGCCGCTGTGTTCAAGTGCCAGCAGAAACCGGTGGGTAGTGAACGGATCAAGCGGACGGCCGCCATCGGCAACCTCGGGACAGGCACAGCTATCCCATTCCGCCGCAGATATCTGCGACAGTGAGCCCAGCACCCGAACCTCGATCTGTGCCTGATCCATTTGCCCTCCGCCTCTGATCTTTATCTGTGACGTCGCAGGGCTGGTTCAACCCGGTTGTACAGCCAGATACCCTTCGAAGGTCACATTGTCCGCAACTTCGCGGGCCTCTGCCTCTTGTTCAGGCGACCGCACCGTCCAGCACAGGACCGGTACACCGCGTGCCTTCAGTTCAGCCACGCGGGGGCGGTCAAGGTCTTCGACCTCATGGCTGATGAAACTGGCCTCGACACGGTCGAAATCCGGAATGTCGCGCAGGTGGTCACAAACGCTCTGAGGTAAAAGTTCGACCTTGGGCTGGTACGATCCCGTCACGATGCCACGCGGCAGATGCGGTGCCAGCCGCGCCAGTTCAGCGACCGAGTTGGGGTTGAACGACATCAACGCCACCGGCCCATCGTAACCTGACAATGCACGCACCGCGTCTTGTTCCAACGGGCCCACGGATGTACCCATCGCGCCGTCCTGATCCTTGAATTCGATCAGCAGCGGTACTTTGCCTGACACGATTTGCAGCACCTCATCCAGCGTCGGGATACCATCGTCCGCGTGCAACAGCGTGGTGCCTGATGCCTGAACCGACGTGATCAGTTGGATCGGGCCGGGCTGTCCGGTCAGGCGGGTCATGTCATAGTCATGAAACACCATGGCGCGGTTGTCCGAGGTCCGTTGCAGATCAATCTCGATCCCATAACCGGCGTCGACCGCAGCCCGGATGGCCGCCCGGCTGTTTTCCGGGCGGTTGTCCTGTTTGTCGTGCAGCGCACGATGCGCCAACGGGACTTGAAGGAATACGTCAGGCAGCGCGGGCGTCATTGAACTTCGAAGATACCTTCGATCTCAACCGCGACGCCCAAGGGCAGTGCCGCCGCACTGACGGCCGAACGCGAATGGCGACCTGCATCACCCAGCGCTTCGACCAGAAAGTCTGACGCACCGTTGATGACTTGCGGCTGCGCGGTAAAATCTGCCGTCGAGTTCACAAACCCGGTCAGCTTGATGACGCGCACCAACTTTTCGATATCGCCACCGCAGGCCGCTTTGACCTGGGCCAGAAGGTTGATCGCACATACCTTGGCCGCAGCAGCGCCTGCTTCGACTTCCATGTTGTCGCCCAGCTTGCCAGTGATCAGATCATCCGCCTTCGAGATCTGCCCCGAGACATAGACGATATTGCCCACGCGCACGAAGGGCACGTAGTTGGCCGCCGGCGCAGGAGCGTCCGGTAGGTTGACACCCAAGCTTTCCAGTTTCGCCGCGATGCTCATGAGGTCTCCTCCCAAATTTGAGTCGGGGCGAAGCTAACCGGGAAGGCAAGGATCGAAAAGTGCGAAAACGGCGATGTGACCTGCACCGGTTGTGGGCGTAACTTTTCTTATTCTGAACTGTTGAACCTGTGTCACTTTACGTTGACCTATTCGGCAGGTTAAACGCTATCTGTTTCATATTGGTGGCGAAACGCCTATGTGACTTTGGGTAGGCCGGGCACAACGGCCAAAAAGAGTATTGATTAAGTGTTCGGGCACGGACTGTCCGAACGTTTTGGAGTGGCAAAGATCGTGTTGAGCAGAATCAGCCTAAAACCCCTAATCGTTGTGTCCGTATTGGCAGTTCTCAGCGCCTGCACCACACGCCCTCCGGAGGGTGTTCAGCAGGGTGAAGCATTTGATCCGTATGAACGCAACAACCGGGGCATCCACAAGTTCAACCTTGGCGTCGACCGGTTTCTGTTTCGTCCCGCCTCGAAAGGGTACGTAAAGATCGTGCCCGACCCGATGGTGACCAGTTTCAACCATTTTGCCGAAAACCTGACGATGCCGGGCCAAGCCGTGGACTACCTGCTGCAAGGCAACCTCAAGCAGTCGGGCAACGCATTGCTGCAGTTTGTGATCAACACGACCGTTGGTGGTCTGGGGTTGTCAGCCCCCGCCGACGAGCTGAACCTTCCGCCTGTGGATACCGATTTCGGTGAAACGCTGCACGTCTGGGGTTTTGGCGAGGGCGCCTATGTCGAGCTGCCGCTCTATGGCCCGTCAACGCAGCGGGACTCGATTGGCGTTATCGTCAACCTGTTCTCGAACCCGATCAACTTCTCTCCGGTCCGTCCGGTCGACAATATCGGTGTCTATGCCGAGGTCGTGCGCCGGATGGGTGATCGGGGGCGTTTTTCAGACACGGTCGATTCGATCCTATATGAAAGCGCCGACAGTTATGCACAAGCGCGGACCATTTACCTACAAAATCGCCGCTTCGAACTGGCGAGAGACGACGAAGAAACCTATCTGGGTCTTTACGACGACCCTTATGCAGACAATGGGACCGACCCTGTCAGAGATCCCTACCTAGACCCATACGAGGACCCCTATGAGGACCCCTATGCCGAGTAACCATATGAACCGACGCGGTTTTGTCGCCACTGGCCTTGCCGGTCTGGCACTGACCGCCCTGCCTTTTTCCGCCTTTGCCCAGACTGAAGCCAGCGCCAAGGCTCTGGTCGTCAGTGTCGTGGATGACATCAACCGCATTATCGCCTCGGGCAAATCCGAAAAGGCGATGATCCGCGATTTCGAAAAGGTCTTTGTGCAATATGCCGATGTGCCGATCATGGCACGTTATGTGCTGGGGGCGGACGCCCGTTCGGCCAGCCCGTCGCAGTTGAAGCAGTTCACCAAAGCGTTTCAGGGCTATATCTCGAACAAGTATGGCCGACGTTTCCGCGAATTCATTGGTGGGCAAGTCACCGTCCGGAAAGCCCGGAAAATCAAGGCCGGTTACGAGGTACGCACCTCGGTTAAGCTGCAGGGCTCGTCCCCGTTCGAGGTGACATTCCTGGTTTCGGACAAATCAGGCCGCGACAAGTTCTTCAACATGTTCATCGAAGGGGTGAATATGCTGCTGACCGAACGTACCGAGGTTGGCGCTATGCTGGACGCCCGTGGCGGCGACCTGAACCGTTTGATCAAGGACATGGGCTAAACCAAGGTCAGCCAACCCGGTTAAGTATAAGAAAAACGCCGCGCGATAGGGTTCGCGCGGCGTTTCTTAGTTCAATTCAGGCGCTCGCCGGTTTCCTTGGCGAAGTAAGATACTTTGCTCATATCGAAGGCCAGGTTCAGCATCTTGCCCGCCTGAGCACTGGTTTCCGCGTGCAGCCTTGCGGTCACCTGCTTGCCGCCCAGTTCTGAGACAACATAGGTATCGGCCCCTGCGGGTTCGACCATATCGACCATGCACGCCGCTTCCTGCACGCCATCACCGGCACGGAAACCGGCCTCGGCAATATCCTCGGGGCGCAAACCCAGGATCACATCCTCGGGCAACGCCAGATCGCGCGCATCGTTCAGAACCAGAGTTTCCCCGGCATCGCGCGAGATGACGATTTGTGTACCCGATCCGTTTTTTGTGACCTGCGCAGGGATCAGATTCATTGCCGGCGAGCCCATGAAATCGGCGACAAACAGATTGGCCGGATTGTTGTAGATCTCGGCCGGGCTGCCGATCTGCTGCACGATACCGCCCTTCAGGACCACGATTTTGGTGGCCAGCGTCATCGCCTCAATCTGATCGTGGGTCACGTAGACGATAGAAGCGTCCAAGGTTTGGTGCAGCTTCTTGATCTCGGTCCGCATCTCAACCCGAAGCTTGGCATCGAGGTTCGACAGCGGCTCATCAAACAGGAACAGCTTGGGGTCACGCACCAGCGCCCGGCCCATCGCCACACGCTGACGCTGACCACCGGATAGCTGGCTGGGACGACGGTTCAGCAGCGGCTCGATTTGCAACAGTGAGGCCACATCGTTCAGCTTGGCCTCCTGCGTTGCCTGATCGACCCCGCGCACCTTCATGCCGAAGGTGATGTTCTTGGCGACGCTCATAGTCGGATACAGAGCGTAGGATTGGAACACCATCGCGATGTCGCGGTCCTTGGGGCTGACATGGGTCATGTCTTTGCCGCCAATCGCCAGTGTCCCGTCGGTGATTTCCTCCAACCCCGCAATGCAGTTCAGCAAGGTGGATTTACCGCAGCCCGAGGGGCCGACCAGCACCAGGAAATCACCCGGTTCGATCGAGATGTTGATGTCCTTCAGAATTTCGGTTGCGCCGTAATTCTTGTAGAGTTTGTTGATATCAAGGATGGGAGCCATGGGTTATCCCTTCACAGAGCCAGCGGTCAGGCCGCGGATGAAATACTTACCGGCAACGACATAGACGAGCAGCGTCGGCAGCCCCGCGATGATCGCGGCGGCCATGTCGACGTTGTACTCTTTGACGCCGGTGGTGGAGTTTACGATGTTGTTGAGCGCCACAGTCACGGGCTGCGTGCCCGCCTGGCTGAACGACACGCCGAACAGGAAGTCATTCCAGATCTGCGTGAACTGCCAGATCACTGTCACCACGATGATGGGCAGCGACAGCGGCAGGAAGATCGACCAGAAAATCCGCAGAAAGCCTGCCCCATCGACCCGGGCGGCTTTGGTCAGCTCGGCCGGAATGGTGACATAGTAGTTGCGGAAGAACAGCGTAGTGAAGCCAAGGCCATAGATCACGTGGACAAAGATCAGGCCCGGAATGGTTCCGGCGATCCCCATCATGCCCAGCAGACGCGCCATTGGCAGCAGGACAACCTGGAACGGGATAAAGCAACCGAACAGCATCAGAGAGAAGATGATGTTAGCGCCTTTGAACCGCCACTGCGCCACGACATAACCGTTCAGCGCACCTATCAGGGTGGACAAAAACACTGCAGGCACCGCGATCAGGACCGAGTTCCAGAAGTAAGGCCGCAGACCTTCACATTGGATACCGGTACAAGCGCCGGACCATGCGGTTTTCCAGGCGTCGAAGCTGACTTCGCGCGGCAGAGAGATCAGGGACCCGGTGCGGATTTCCTCAAGGCTTTTCAGCGATGTCGTCAACATCACGAACAGCGGCATCAGGTAGTACAGCGCGAACAGGCCCAGCAGGACGTAAAGCAGCCAACGAAGGGCAACCTTGCCGGTGGCGCTCTGCGAGCGGGTTTGGGTTTGGGGCATCGACAGATCAGTCATTTTTCGCCCTCAGCTCTGAATAAAGATATGGAACCACGATGGCAAAGACGACCAGCATCATGATCATTGCGGAAGATGCCGCCTGACCAATATCACCGCGCGAAAACGCCATGGCATACATATATGTGGCTGGCAGATCAGTCGCGTATCCCGGACCACCACCTGTCAGCGCGATGACAAGGTCAAAGCTCTTGATCGCAAGGTGGGCCAGCACGATGAAGGCAGACAGGAAGATCGGTGCCATCGACGGTATGATGATCGCCGTATAGATGCGCCATGTGGGGATACCGTCGACTTGGGCGGCTTTGATGATTTCACCATCCACCGAACGAAGCCCGGCCAGAAACAGCGCCATAACAAAGCCCGAGCTCTGCCAGATCGCGGCAATCACGATCGTGTAGATAGCGTAATCGGGGTTCACCAGCCAATCGAATTCGAAATTCGGAAAGCCCCAGCCCTGCACCATGGATTCAATGCCCAGACCTGGGTTCAGGATCCACTTCCATGCGGTGCCGGTCACGATCATCGACAGTGCCATCGGGTACAGGTAGATGGTGCGAATGACCCCTTCGACGCGGATCTTCTGATCCAACAGGATGGCCAGTAGCAGGCCCAGCACCATCGCGATCACGATGAACAGCGCGCCAAAGATATACAGGTTGTTGATTGCCGTATCCCAGCGAGGGGAATCGAACAGGCGTTCATACTGAATGAAGCCATGGATCTCGTATTTCGGCAGTAGTTTCGATCGGGTCAGCGACACCCATGCGGTCCATCCGATAAATCCGTAGACAAAAATCAATACGGCGATGAACGACGGTGCCAGCACCACCTTGGGCAGGTGGTTTTCCAGCCATTCGGACATTTTTTCCTCCGGGGAAAAGTGCTCTGCCCCTCAGTATAGGGGGCAGAGCGTTTTGGATCAGTAGCTGTTGGCCACTGCGTCCGCCAGTTGCTGAACCGCGTCAGCCGAGGACATATCCGAGTTGAAATGCGCGGTCACAACATCCGTGATCGCACCAGACTGCGACCCGCGCAGCGCCATGCCATGGGCGTAAGACGGCAGCAGCGAACCACCTGCCGAGGTCGTACCCATGTCTTCTGCCGAGATTTTCGCGCAGATATCAAAGGCATCCAGCGCTACGTCAGTCCGTGCAGGGATCGAACCCTTGTTCAGGTTGAACACTTCCTGGAAGTTCGGTGCGACGATCAGTTTGGCCAGCAGTTCCTGGCCGGCGCGGTTGTCGTCACCTTCAACTTCGAACATGGCAAAGCTGTCGACGTTGTACAGATATCCGTCACCGGGGGTCGAGGCACACAGGAAATCTTCGCCGGGCTTCTTACCAGCGGCCAGGAATTCACCTTTGGCCCAGTCACCCATGATCTGGAAAGCGGCCTCGCCATTCATCACCATGGCGGTGGCCAGGTTCCAGTCGCGACCCGAGAAGTTTTCGTCAACATATCCACGCATGGTACGCATCTGGTCAAAGACCTGTACCATTGTGTCCGACGTCAATGCTTCGGGGTCGAGATCGACCAGGGCTTTCTGGTAGAATTCTGGTCCACCAATACCCATGACGACCGCCTCAAACACGGTCGCGTCCTGCCAGGCCTGACCACCGTGGGCCAGCGGGATCACACCAGCTGCCTGCAGTTTTTCGGCCGCTGCGTTGAACTCATCCCATGTGGTGGGCATTTCGATTCCGTTTGCTGCCAGAACATCAGCATTCGCCCAGATCCAGTCGATGCGGTGCACGTTCACGGGTGCAGCGCACCAAGTGCCTTCGCACATCATATGGCCCGCGATCGACGCAGGCAGGACATCCGCCCAGCCTTCTGCCTCGGCCACGTTCGAAATGTCGGCCAGAACGCCTTCTTCGTACCATTCCTGAATGGCAGGGCCTTTCAGCTGGACTGCGGTCGGCGCGTTACCGGACAGAACGCGGGCGCGCAGCGCGGTCATTGCCGCATCACCACCGCCACCCGCAACGGGCATGTCGGTCCAGGTACCGCCGTTCGAGGCGAATTCTTCCTGCAGAACGGCAACCGACTTGGCCTCACCACCCGAGGTCCACCAGTGCAGTACTTCCGCCTGCGGCTCGGCCACAACGGACGATCCGGCCACAACGGCCAAAGTCGAAACGGTGGCAAATGCAAAACGCTTCATTTTTTGTCTCCTCCCTGAGAACTCAGTGACTGCCAAAGCAGCGATGGCGCTATTACTGTGGTCTGATCGCCGTCTGGCAAAGCGGAATTCATAGTAAAGCACGGAAACGGCCCAAATTTTCACCACTTCTGTTACAGCGTGTTACGTTGGCATTGAATCTGTTTCCATTCGTTACAATGGACAACGACAGAGGGAAAAGATCGGGAGGAAAGACAGAGTGAGCATTCCGCGGCTTCTGGTGGTGGATGACGACCCTGAGATGCGGTCGATGATGACGCAGTTACTGCAGCGAAACGGCTTCATCGCGCTGCCCGCCAGTTCTGAACAGGAAATTCGCGCGCACCTGTCCAACGGGCGGATAGACCTGATCCTGCTGGATGTCATGCTGGGCGACGAAAACGGCATCGACATCTGTGCGCGGCTGCGGCGCGAACAGGATGTGCCAATCATTCTGGTCTCTGCCTTGTCTGCCGACCATCAGCGTATGGCCGGATACGAAGTTGGCGCAGACGACTACATTGCCAAGCCGTTCAACCCGCAACTGATGCTTGCCCGCGTCCGGGCAGTGATGCAACGCGCTCGGCGCTCGTCTTCGCTGGCCTATCGACGCCGAACGCGCACTTTCCGATTTGACGGATGGGTCTATGATGGCAAGCGTGATGATTTACATTCGCCCGAAGGCTATTTGGTCGCGTTGTCACAAAGGGAAACCGCCCTGCTCAAGGTGCTTTTGGCCAATCCGCACATACCTCTGACCCGCGATGAAATCGTCGCGGCGCTGGATGTAACAGGGGACAGTGACAAATCCGAAGCGCAGGGCCGCGCCATCGACATGCTGGTCGGTCGCCTGCGGTCCAAGATCGAGACCAATCCGAAAGATCCACAAATGCTGCGCACGGAACGCGGGGTCGGGTATATTTTTGCCGCCGACATTTCGGTCGAAGAATGACGCTGCGCCTGCGCAATCTGGGGTGGCTTTGGACCCTTTCGGCCTTTGCTGCCGGTTTGCTGTCGGCAGGGTTATGGTTCGCTTCGGCGCGCGCTTGGAACGACTACCTGCTGCAATCCTTTGTAGCAGGGTTCACCGTCTACGAAGAGTTGCGAACAGGCATGGCCCCCTCCGAGGGGTTGTCGATAACGCCCTTGCCGCCCCAAGATACGACCCTTGCCGAAAATGGCGAGTTTCAGCGGTTGCCCGGATTTTCAAACCGCCGCTTCGTCACCAATCTTTCGATCCTAACCGACAGTTCCTCACCGCTGAGCGGACGTGAGTTAACCGTGGCGATTCTGTCCGACCGGTTGGTTTATCCGGTGTCGGACATTGTGTCAGGCAGTGATCAAACCGGGCCTGAAAAGATGGGAAACTTGACCCGGTTGCTGGCGACATATTGCAGTGAACCGATCCTGATTGCGAAATTTGGACGCGAGGCCTGGCATCAGGTCGACGGGACCCAGATCTGGGGCTGTCAGGCGGCCCCAATGGATTTGCGTCTGCCCGCAATTCTTATGGGGATCGTCGCAATGGCGGTCATCTTGTCCGCAGTCAGTAACGTCTCAGATACCTTCACCCGGTTTGCCCGCGCGTTGCGCGAACGGCAGCGCCTTGGTGGGCCGGAAAGCTACGAGGCGGATGGCCCGAATGAACTGCGCGATATCGTCTCGGCGGTGAACGCCCATCTTGAGGCCGAGCGCGCGCAGCTTGAAAAGCGGGCGACGGTCTTGTCCGGTGTCAGCCACGATCTGGGCACCCCTGCGACCCGCGTGCGATTGCGTGCCGCCCTGATCCCCGACGATGAGCTACGCGAAAAGCTCGAGGCGGATGTAGATCAGATGACGGGCATGATCGAAAGTGTCCTGACCTATACGCGATCCGAACTGGATGTTGAGGAACCGCGCCAGATTTCTCTGACCTCTTTGGTCGAGGCTCTGGTCGCCGATTATCAGGATATGGACCTACCCGTGACACTAAAAAAGATCGACCCCGTCGCGGTCGATGGGGTTACATCGGTTTTCATGTCCCGGCGCGGACACGGGCAGCTGACCGAAACACGCCGCGTCCTGGTCATGGCGCGACCCATATCGCTTAGGCGTGCGCTGACCAATTTGATCGACAACGCGTTGAAATATGGTCGACACGCCGAAGTGCAGTTGGCGACCGATGCGACCACCGCGACGATCACGGTCGAAGATAAGGGCACCGATCTGTCGGTGGAGGACATCGAAAACCTGATGGCTCCATTTCGTCGTGGGTCCAACACCGGATCGTCCGACGGCTATGGTTTGGGCCTGACAATTGCCGCCACCGTGGCCGAACAGCATGGCGGAGAAATGCGCTTTGAGGCCGGCGACTGCGGCCTGCGCGCCTGTCTGCAAATCGCCCGGCAGTAAAAAACTAGGTGGTATAGCTGCGCACAAGCGCGCTGGCGATCAGGGACCACCCGTCGGCGATGACAAAAAACGCCAGTTTAAACGGCAAGGACACTGTGGCTGGCGGCACCATCATCATCCCCATCGACATCAGCACCGCCGCAACCACAAGGTCGATGATCAGAAATGGCAGAAAGACCAGAAACCCGATCTGAAAAGCGCGCGCAATTTCGGACAGCATGAAGGATGGCATCAGGATGGACAGCGGCGCGTCGGGCGACAGCGTTGTGGCATCACCACCGGGGCGCAGGGCGGCCATGGCGTGAAACGAATCGGGGTCCAATCGCGCAGCCATGAAACCGCGAAACGGCTGTAATGCACGCTCCAATGCAGGCTCGACCTCCATCGTTTCATCGACCAACGGCCGAATTCCTGTTGTCCAGGCTTCGGAAAAGACCGGCTCCATGATGAAATAAGTCAGAAACAACGCCAGGCTGACAATCAGCATATTGGGAGGAGATTGCTGCAACCCGATACCTTGGCGCAGGATCGCCAAAACGGTGATCAGAAACGGAAAACAGGTGATCATGATCGCCAATCCCGGAGCCAGGCTGAGCACGGTGATCAACAGGATCAACTGAATCGTGCGCGCAGAAATCGAACCGCCCTCGCCCAGCGAAACAGACAACTCCTGCGCCGTGGCCAAAGACGGGGTCAGAACCGCAAACGCGACCGCCAGAATTAGAACTTGGCGCATCAGCCAATCCCGTTTTGCAGGTCCGCGATTTCGGTCAGACGCACAGCCAACTGACCGGCCTGCTCGCCCTCCATCTCCTCTAGCAAACCGCGTGCGACAAGCTGGTCGCCGACATACAGGTCAACCGGATCCTCAATGCGTTTGTCCAGCATCAGCACGGCGTTTTCCCCCATGTTCAGCAGATCACGGATCAAAGGGCGCGCCCGGCCAACCGATACGGTGACTTCAATCGGAACGGCCTCGAACGGGTTGGGCTTCTCGGATTTCGGGGTTTGCGGATCACTCATTGGTCACTGCCTCTTTTGCCTGAAAAACATACGCCTGAAAGGCTTTATCGATTGCAGCAAGCAAACCGCTGCAATCCACCTCGCGCTGGGAAATCCCGACCTTGAGCCGCGCTTGCCCTGCTTCAAGCGACGGGTCTTCGATCACCTGCACAGGCGATGACAGCTCGGCGGGGATCAGGTCTTCCACCTCGTTCACACGACCTGAAGGTACGAAGATTTGCATTGGCTGTCCGATCTGCCCGCGCGCCATATCGGTGAGTTGTTCGACAAGCCGAACGGCAAACCCTTGGTCCAGCATTTCAGGCAAAACTAGCTGTGTCAGGCTCTGAAACATCGGTTCCAGCGACAGGGCCATCCGGTTAACCGCTTCATGGTAGGTAAAAGACATATCTTCGAGCGATTTGGCCAATTCGGCCGAAACCTGCCCCCGGCTCTGCTCTTGCGCCTGGACCGCGTCTTCCCAGCCGGCGCTATAGCCTTGCTCGAACGAGGCCAGCCTTTGTTCCTCTAACGCGTCCTCATCCAGTACGTGCAGCTGTCCGTCGCCGGCCTGTAAAGTGAAATCCTCAAGAAGATGGGCAATCGACATCAGACACGCTCCTCACCTTCTTCCAGCCAGCTGCGCAGGATTTCGACCGTTTCTTCCTGCTTGTCGCCGATCATCGCCCTGAGCCGATCCACCGGGTCCGCCCTGGCATCGGTCGCAAGCGCCGGGACGTTCCCAGTGGGCGCCTGCCCCGGCAAGGTGGTGAATTGCCCGCCCTCTTCCGTCGCAATTTCGCCGGTCAGGTATGCGTCAGGTTCCAGGGCTGTACCTGCGGGCAACAGCGCCGGAGCAGTCGCCGGTTGGGTCAGTATGGGGCGGATGACAAACACCCCAAGTACCAGGGAAACCAGCGCCAATACGGCCAACTGAATCAGCGACATCGCGTCGAAATGCACCTTCTGCCACAGCGAGGCGGTTGCCAGACTGCCCTGCGGCTCGACTGCCGGCAGATCCAGCGATTTCAGCGTAATAACGTCGCCCCGCTCGGCATCGTAACCCACTGCCGAGGCCACAAGCTCCTGCAGTGCATCCATCTCGGCCTGCGGCATCGGCGTGAATGCTTCACTGCCGTTTGCGTCCACGGATCGCGTTCCGTTTACGAGAACAGCAACCGTCAGTCGCTTGATCGCGCCTGGACCGTTGTGAACCTCTAGCTCGGTTTCGGAAACCTCGTAGTTGACCCGTTCTCGGGTCTGGGTTGCGTTCGAATTGGATTCGTCCCCGCCCGCGCCATCACCGTCCGGCAGGTTCGATGCAACCGTCACATCCCCGGACTGGTTGCGAGCGCTGTCCGAACGCTCTTCGACATCGGTGCTGATGGCCACACGGCCATTGGGGTCGAAACGCCGTTCGCGGATTGATTCTGTCTTGGTAACCGTATCGACACTCACCTCGACCACCGCATTTCCAGCTCCGACCCGGGCTTCGATCAGACGCAGAACCCGTTCGCGCAGCTGGCGCGATTTATCGTCAGCGGTATCTGCGGACACCGGGTTGTCCTGTACTCCGATCACTGCGCCATTCGAATCGATGACGGTGACGTTCTCGGGCGCCAGTCCGCTGACTGCGGACGACACAAGAAACCGGATCGCCTTTGCCTGATCCGACGTGATGTCCGTGCCCGACGCGACTAGGTAGATCGATGCGGTTGGTGCAACACTGCGCTGGAACGGATTGGCTGAACCGTTGGCAATATGCACACGTGCCTGGCTGATATGGGGGCTGCCGACAATGGTTCGGGCCAATTCACCTTCCTTGGCGCGCCAATATGCGGCGTCAAACATCTGCGATGTTGTGCCAAACCCGCTGAGCGAATCCAGCAGCTCGTAGCCCCGGTTTCCCGTTGCAGGCAGGCCTTCGCTGGCCAGCGTCAGGCGCAATTCATCCCGCTGTGATCCCGGCACATAGATTGAACCACCGCGAATCTCATACTGCACCCCGCGCTGATCCAATGAACGGACGATATCCCCCGCAGCGCCGCTTTCTAATCCGGCATAAAGCAGGGTCATCGACGGCGTTGTCACCAGACGCGACATCGCAAGGACCCCCAAAAACACCAGCACGACTGCACCCGCGACAATGATTTGTTTACGCCTGTCCAAACTTGCCCAGACAGTTCCGATCTGCTGCACGATCACCTCCGACTCGCCGACATTCTGTGCGACGTATCCCTTGTTTGGACGATTGCCCTTAACAATCGGTTAGTCCCTGTCGGGTTATGACGATTGCAGATTGTAGGAATGAGGACGTCATGACCGACGCGACTGCAGAACAGGCAGAAGTCCCGGAAAAATCTGGGAAAAAGGGAATGATAATAGGCGCGATTCTGGCGATAGCCGGTGCTGCGGGCGGGTATTTCCTGACCACCACCGGCCTGTTGCCAATAGGTGGAAGACCCGTTGTACAAAACGCCGAGGAAACAGAGAAAAGCAAGCCTGCCAAGGCTCTGCCAAAGGTCGGTTTCGTTGACCTTGCCCCAGTCGTCGTTTCGGTAAACACAAGCGATTCGCGACATCTAAAGTTTCACGCCCAGCTCGAGGTGAACGCGCCGTACATGGCGGATGTGGAAAAGATGAAACCGCGAATCATGGACGTGCTGAACGGATATCTGCGCGCGATTGAGGTAACGGATCTTGAGGATTCGCTCGCGCTTATGCGCATCCGAGGACATCTGTTACGGCGTGTCGAAATCGTCGTCGGTGAAGGCCGTGTGCGCGATGTTCTCGTCATGGAATTCGTACTGAACTAGGAGGCGAAGTTGGAGCTGATTGCAGATATTTTGCTGGTGGCAGGTGCCTTGGGTGCGGGTCTTTATTGTTTCGTCCTGTCCAGACGGTTGAAACGCTTTACCGACCTTGAAAGAGGCGTCGGTGGTGCCGTGAGCGTGCTGTCATCCCAAGCGGAAGAGTTGAAACGGTCACTGGATTCAGCGCGCGACGCCTCGGATCAATCTGGCGTCGCGCTGAAGGATTTAACCGAGCGCGCCGAAACAGTGGCGCAGCGGCTTGAGCTGATGATGGCCTCGATGCATGACGTAGTGCCGGACGATGAAGAGGCGACCGAGTCCCCTACACCAGAACCTGAGCCGGTTGTTTCAGAAGAACAGTCCCAAACCACCTCAGTGCCCGTTATTGAAGAAGACGCGCCAGCCGAGACTCAGGTCAAACGTCCAGGTGGGTTGATGTTCCTGCGTCACAGCCGCAGCGAGGCCGCGACATGAGGCGGAAGCGGGCGGAAAATCGCCCCAAAGGCGGCGTTCTTGCGGTGATCGCGATGCTTATGATCGGTTCCGCCGCGATCAGAATAGGATTCGAGGCCGGCCCCGCGCTGGCTAAAGGATCCGATCCCGCCCCATCGCTGGCGAGGGGCAGCCAACCCGAACAGCCCGGTGCGCAAGAATTGTTGACTGAATTGCTAAGCCGCGAAGGCGCACTCAAAAAACGAGAGGCCGCTTTGGAAGACAAGGAAAAGGCGCTCGATATCGCGGATCAGGCGATTGAAACGCGCCTGGCTGCCTTGCAGGAGGCCGAAGAGTCGCTGCGACAGACACTGGCCTTCGCCGAAAAAGCCGCCGAGACCGATCTGACGCGCCTGACGGATGTGTATCAGAGCATGAAGCCCAAGGACGCAGCCGCCCTGTTCGAAACCATGGACCCAGGCTTTGCGGCTGGCTTTCTGTCGCGGATGCCGCCTGACGCAGCAGCAGGTGTTCTGGCCGGTCTCAGCCCCGAAGCCGCCTATACGATCAGTGTGATCATCGCCGGTCGCAATGCTGCGGCTCCGCAGGAGTAGCGCACATGTACTTTACCCCCACATCTGACATTGCAGGAGACCGCCCATGATCGGAATCATCGGAATCGTCGTCATTTTCGCCATGGTGTTTGGCGGATATCTTGCCGCCGGGGGCAAGATGACGATCATTATGAAATCGCTCCCTTTCGAGATGATGATGATCGGCGGCGCGGCCGTTGGCGCATTCATGATCAGCAACGACTTGAGCGCGGTCAAACATACGATCAAGGACATGGGTAAAGTTTTTAAAGGCCCGAAATGGAAACCCGAAGACTACCGCGATCTGCTGTGCCTTTTGTTTTCTCTGATTCGCATCGCCAAGGCCAATCCGGTCGAAGTGGAACAGCACATCGAAGACCCTGGGAACTCAACCCTGTTCTCGGCCTATCCGAAGATTCAAAAGGACAAGGAAGCTGTCGATCTGATCTGCGACACCATGCGATCCGCGTCGATGAATTACGACGATCCACATCAAGTTGAAGAAGTGCTGGAAAAACGGATGGAGACCAATTTTCACCACGCCATGCATTCCAGCCACGCGCTGCAAACCGTCGCCGATGGTTTGCCCGCACTTGGGATCGTGGCCGCCGTTTTGGGCGTAATCAAGACGATGGGGTCCATTGACCAACCACCCGAAGTGCTGGGTAAACTGATCGGTGGCGCTTTGGTCGGGACATTCCTGGGCGTGTTTCTGGCCTATGGGCTGGTTGGCCCGTTCGCGGGCAAGCTGAAAGCGGTGGTCGAAGAGGACAACCATTTTTATCAGCTGATCAAAGAGGTTCTGGTCGCCAACCTGCACAACCATAACGCAGCCATGTGCATTGAAGTTGGCCGCCAGAACACGCCGACACATAACCGACCCGGATTTTCTGAGCTGGAAGATGCGTTGAAGGAACTCAAACAGGCAGCGGCATGATCCGGACAGTTTTTCTTGCTTTGGCGCTAACCGCCGCGGCAGCGCAGGTTCAAGCACAAAATGTGCAGGTACGCTCGGGCGAACATGATGGGTATACGCGACTGGTCGCACAGGTTCCACCGGGCACTAAATGGATGCTGTCGCACAAGAAAAATGGTGCGCGTCTAAGTGTCCAACTGGAAAAGGTAAACTTCGACACAGCAGCCGTTTTCCAGCGTTTGACGCAAAACCGCTTGGCCGCGATCTCTCAGTTCGAACCGGGCGCGGCACTTGATATGCAATTTGGCTGCGACTGTGTTGCCAATGCCTTTCTGTTCAAGGGCACGATGATCGTGGTGGATATTGCACCAGGCTCGGCGCCACCCACAATCAGCACTGACTTACCGTCGCCTGTTTTGCCCAAAGCGTCCAAAGAGAAAGACCCGTTGGTTGCGCAAAATCTGCAGAGTCTCGAATTGCCACTGCTAAGCCTGAACGCAAAACGATTTGAAGAACAGCTCTCTACCCTGCTACTGCGCGGTTCTGACCGGGAAGTCGTTGATTTGAGGCTTGCTCCAGTCGGACCAAGGCTGTCGGTCCCCAAGAACGATCCCTTTAGCCCCTCAGATCTTAATGCGAATATTCATGTGACATCCGTTCTGGACGGCTTGAATGAACTTTTAGGGCCATCCCTGCCGCAGCTTGAACAACGCCCACCCTGCATCTCAAGCGCTGAGCTTGGGTTTGACCGTTGGTCTGGGGCAACTCCCTTTCCGGAACAGGTGGCTTCGTTGCGCGCCGCCTTGTTCAAAGAAT
Source organism: Ruegeria sp. CDSB029 (assembly GCF_059611125.1). Classification (NCBI taxonomy): domain Bacteria; kingdom Pseudomonadati; phylum Pseudomonadota; class Alphaproteobacteria; order Rhodobacterales; family Roseobacteraceae; genus Ruegeria; species Ruegeria sp. CDSB029. Next base: position 258,757 of record NZ_JBXWOX010000002.1, on the reverse strand, counting down.
TCGATCATCTCGACGAAGATGAAACGCTGAAGCTGGCGCAGCTATACGCCAATTTCGGGTTCGGCGCAGAGGCTCTTCGGACGCTTGAATTGCTTGGGCGGCATGCGCCGGACACAGATCGGGTTGCCGCCATAGCCCGGTACCTTGATGGCGCACAGCCGTCCCATCCGAACCCGTTTACCAGTCTTCAGCGGTGTGAAAGCGACGCCGCGCTTTGGGCTCTTTTGATCGAAGGAGTGCTGCAGGAAGAGGCCCATTTGCAATCGATCGAACAGTCTTTTGCGCGCTTGCCCGCCCATCTGCGCCGTCATGTTGGGCCGACATTGGCGGAAATTCTGACACATGCTGGGAAACTTGAACCAGCAAGGCGCGTGTTGCGCGCGGTCGACCGCGTTGCGACTGAGGACAGCGCCGATACGTCCCAAGCCAAGGCCAAGGTCGCGGCTGCCGAAGGCGACGGCCCGAAGTCAGAAGCTCTGTTGAACGAGATCATCGCCGCGTCGAGTGCAGAGTTGGAGGCACCGATTGCGCTTACGCGACTGGTCGACAAGCGATGGTCGGAACGTGGGGCAATATCTCCGCAAGAACTTGATCTTGCGGCCTCTTACGTCGTGGAGTTTCGCCGGTCTGAAATCGGGCCGCGCATGCTGCAAACACAGATCGTTGCGTTAAGCTTAAGCCATGAGTTCGACATGGCGATGGATCTGCTGAGCGCCCAAGATACACAGGCCAATGCCATCGAAACGTTGAACCGCGTCGCCCAAATCCTGACCGAACGCGCCGACGACGCGACATTCCTTAGACGGGTCGTTACCCTGACACCCGAGCAGAAACTGGCGCTAGTCACAGATACAAGCGTGGCGATGGCCGAGCGTTTGGTCACCCTTGGTTTTGCGGACGCGGCGCTGGAGTTGGCCAGCCGGCCACAGGACAAGGTCCGACGCGCAGAAAGGGCACGGTTACGCGCGCGCGCTGCCTTACTGCAACGCCGACCACATCAAGCGATGTTGGAGCTGGCCGACGATCCATCAGACGCGGCCCAGCTTTTGCGAGGGCAAGCATTGCAGATGACGGACGATTACGTGGCAGCTGGTCAGCTTTTGCGGGCTGTGGGTGCAGACGAAAAAGCCGATCGGTTCTTTTGGTTGGCCGATCATCCGGAAACGGTCGAGCCCGAACGCGACACAAAGTTCCTCGCAGTTCAGCAAACAACGCAGCTCCTGTCCGTTCCGCCAACACGAATGCAGGATAAACCTTTAGCTGACGCGAAGGGCTTGTTGGATGACAGCGCAAAAACACGCCAGCACATTCTGGATTTGCTTGCGAAGGTGGACCAATAGCGGATCAGGTCGCCGCCACCTGCATTCACGGTTTGTCTTTCAATAGGTGCCCGCTGAGCGTCGCCCCGCAGCCCGCATCGGCCACTTTTACGGATCAAAGACCAACGGCATCAGGTCCGACAATCTGGATGTAGGCTCGACCCAACCCAATATGGCCGCGCGGATCGCGTCCGCGCGGTCTGAACCGACAATTGGCGCGGCAAACTCGGTGTACTTGGCGATCACATCTCCGCTGCTGAGCGGGGCCTCCGGCCCTCCGCGCGCGTGAGTGTCGCCGGATTCGAACACAAGCCCATCGGTCGATTTCAAGGTGACATCGGCCCACCGCCCCTGCGGGAAGCGTGCACTGTGGCGCGCATCTTCCAGAACGTGAATACGCGACACCAACTCTGCCACCGCCGGATCAGACAGACCCGCACCCGAGATATGTTCGACCCCTATCCGGCCATGGATCGCCTGAACCGCCACAGCAAAAGGCAGAGAATATTGGGCCTGAGACGTGGTATCAGGCATCCCGCCATACAGGCAGGCCGCTTCTTGAAAACTGTTGATATGGATGGATCGGATCTGGTCGTGGGCTAGGTCATTCTCCATCATCACAGCCCGAACGCCATCAATTGCCGCATGAGCCCAGCGACAAATCGGATAAGGTTTTACGTATTGGTGTTCGACCTGCCAGAACTGACCCAAATCATCCCAAAACGACGCAACATCAGCATCTTCGATTGTGATGGCCGGGGCGCCCTTGAAACCACGTTCAGCCAGGATCGCAGATGATATGCCAACCATCGCGCCCCAACCCGATCCGTCATGCAGCATCGTCGGATTTGCAATCTCGCGCATCATCTGACTTCGAGGTCCGTGGTATTCTGCTATTCCCAACGCTTGTCGAAATTGCTCTGGCGTGTACCCGCGCATGCGCGCGGCCATGGCCACCACACCCAGTGCGTTCCACGCGCCGGACGTGTGATAATCGCTGACCGATGCGTGCAGCGACAGCCCCGCACGCCCCGCAATTTCATATCCTGTGACGACAGCAGCCAGGGCTTCGGGGCCGGACAAATCAGGGCAATGCGCACCAAGTGAAACCAACGCAGGCAGGACGACGACACCGATATGCCCCTTAGTCGGGTTGTAGCCGTCATGCCCGTCCAAATTGTCGGTTTGTGTGGCTGCTGCGTAGGCAGCGCCCGCCATGCTGACGAGGCGACCATCAAACATCATCGGAACGCTGAGTGCCGCATCAGTGCTTGCGTAGAGTAGCGCCGCAGTATCGCGGGCGATCACGCCGGCCTCCATCGGGCCGGAGGCGATCAGGATGCCCATTGTGTCCAGCATCATCAGGGCGGCGGCCTCTTTCGCGCTGTCAGGCATCTCGTGCGCTGAAAGGTTCAGGGCAAAATCCGTAACCCGATCAAGCGTGCCGGTCATTTGGCTGCCTCCATCACCTTGGGTTGGACATCGCGCAGCCGAAGACCCGATGGATCAAAGGGTGGTTCGGCCAAAACTATGGCTTTGTGCGGTTTGCCGAGGATGAAGATTTCCACCATTTCCCCCGGCTGTACGACCGCCGGATTCGCATAGCCGATGGCCAGGGACTTGCCGACTGAATAGCCATAGGCGCCTGACGTCACACGTCCGACCGGTGCGCCATCTGGTGTAAAGATAGGTTCGCCACCGGACGCGTCGGCATCCGTCGCCTCGACCTCAAAAATCGACAGAACCTCGCGCGCGGCGTTGTCCTTGATCTGCAGATAGGCGTCTTTGTGCAGGAAGTCCTTGTCCAGCTTGATCAGACCCGCCAGCCCGACTTCCTGCGGCCAGTATTCCTGAGAATACTCGCGGCCCCACGAGCCATAGCCCTTCTCGATCCGCAGTGACCCCAACGCGCGGCCGCCCACTGGACCACCGTCGCACTCCTTCGCAGCCTCAAGAAGTGCGGAATAGAGCCTGATTTGATCTACTTCCGCGCAGTGCAACTCCCACCCCAGATCGCCGGTAAAGCTGACGCGGATGGCAAGGCAGGTGACGCCCGCCACCTCGATCGTTTGTGAGCGCATAAAACGGAACGCTTCGTTCGACAGGTCGGCATTTGTCAGTCGTTGCAACAGGTCACGCGACTTGGGACCCGCTACATTGAAACCCGCGATGCGATCTGTTGCCACTTCGAGTGTTGTGCCGTCGGGCAGGGCGACCATGTTGAAGAACCGCTGATGATAGCGCTCGGCCATACCCGAGCCGATCATCATGTATTCGTCCTCGGCCACCTTGGTGATGGTGAAATCCCCGGCAACGCCGCCCCGGACTGAGATCAGCGGTGTCAGGCACGACCGCTCAATCTCGGTCGGCACCCTATTCGCGACCAAACGGTCCAGCCACTCATAGGCACCCGAGCCCTTAATGACGTAGTTGGCAAAGTTCGAGATGTCGATCACACCGACATTCTCGCGCAGCACTCTGACCTCTCGCCCGACCGATTCCCACCAGTTCTGGCGCGTGAACCCGTTTGTCTCGGTGGTGCTGGGCTGATCCGCGAACCAGAGCGGGTGTTCCCAGCCGCAGTTCAGACCAAAGACGCAGCCCATGTCCTTTTGCATCTCATACGCCGGGCGCACGCGGGCCGGGCGGCCAGCGCTGCGTTCCTCGTTCGGGAAATGGATGGCGAAACGGTGAGTATACTGGTCCTCAACCCGCGCCTTGGTGAATTTCTTGTCCGCCCAGTCGCCAAACCGGGCGAGATCCCAGGCGAACATGTCGTATTGAGGCTCACCCTCGATCATCCATTGCGCCGCCAGCAAACCCAAACCACCCGACTGCGAAAAGCCCGGGATCAGACCACCGCAGAGGAAATAATTCTTCAACTCGGGAACCGGACCCCACAGGGCGGAACTGTCCGGTGACCAGATCATTGGGCCGTTGATCACCCGTTTCACGCCAGCCGTCGCTGCCGCAGGCACGCGTTCGGTTGCACGGATCACATTCTCCATAATCCGGTCCAGGTCGTCGGGGAACAGATCATGGGCGAAGTCCAACGGCGTGCCCTCTTCGGCCCAGAACTTCATATCCTTTTCATAGGCCCCGATCAGCAGCCCGTTGCCTTCCTGTCGGAAGTAGTACTCACCGTCCCGATCGGCGATCGACGGTAAACGGCGACCCAGGTTGGCAACCTCATCAATGGAATCGGTTACGAAATATTGGTGTTCGGTCGGTTGCAGCGGCAGGTTCAAACCCGCCAATGCCGCTACTTCGCGGCCCCAAAGACCTGCGGCATTCACAACCCATTGCGTATGGATATCGCCCTTTTCGGTACGCACGATCCATGACCCATCTGGCTGCTGATCAGTGCCTAACACGGGGCAAAACCGCTCAATCGTTGCACCCATGGCGCGTGCGCCTGCGGCATATGCGTGCGGCACACCGGATGGATCCACGTTGCCACCATCGGGTTCAAACATAATGCAGCGGATATCGTCGAACCGCGCCAGCGGGTGAAGCTCCATCGCTTGTTCGCGGCTGACTTCGTAGAAATTCAGGCCATAGAACCGGGCTTTTGCTTCTTGCAGGCGCAACTGATGTTCGCGGTTTTCGGTCTGAGCCAGATACAGGGAACCGGGCTGAAAAACGCCGCAGCTCTGGCCCGTTTCCTGCTCCAGCTCTTTATACAGGTTCATTGTATAATGCTGGATGCGGGTGATGTTGTTGTTGTCATGCAACCCGTGGATATTGGCCGCTGCGTGCCAGGTTGATCCGCTGGTCAGTTCATCCCGTTCAAGCAGGACAACGTCCCGCCAACCCAGTTTGGCCAAATGGTACAGGATTGAACAGCCAGCCAATCCTCCGCCGATGACTACGGCCTGTGCATGCGTTTTCATGAACTTGATCTCCCACCGACGGAACCGAGAACGGCACCCTTTGGAGGAAGTCAGCCACATGTCTTATGTGGCTTATGCTCTGTTCCCGACGCGAAATGTCGGGAACAGAGCTTGAATGGCCGGTTTTGATTAGTAAGGCGCTTCGACGTCGTTCATCGAAACGTAGACTGTCTTCATTTCACTGAAGTGATTGATCGCCAGTTTCGAGTTTTCGCGCCCGACACCTGACATTTTAGATCCGCCAAATGGGGCCTCGACCGGAGCCAGATTATAGGTGTTGATATAGCAGGTGCCGGCCTCGAACCCGGCGACGATGCGATGCGCACGGGTCAGGTCGTTGGTGAAGACACCGGCTGCCAATCCAAACTCGGTGTCGTTGGCGCGGGCAATGACCTCTTCTTCGGTGTCAAAGTCCAGCACGGACATCACCGGGCCAAAGATTTCTTCGCGCGCGATGGCCATATCGTCCGTCACATCCGCAAACACAGTGGGCTGCATGTAGAAGCCGTCACCGTCCATCCGCTCACCGCCAAATACCAGACGTGCACCTTCGGCTTTGCCCTTTTCAACATAGCTCAGCGCGATGTTCATCTGGTTTTCACTGACCATCGGGCCAAAGTTGACGTCCTCATCCAGCGGATCACCGATTTTTGCAGTCGCCAAACGTTCAGAGAGTCGCTTGAGGAATGCCTCTTTGACGCCTTTCTGCACAAAGACACGGGTGCCGTTCGAACAGACCTGACCCGAAGAATAGAAGTTGCCCAGGATCGCACCGGACACGGCGTTTTCAATATCCGCGTCATCGAACACAATCATCGGGGACTTTCCACCCAGCTCCATCGTCACATGCTTCATGCCGTCGGCGGCCGCGGCATAGACCTTGCGACCGGTCGGCACGGACCCGGTTAGCGAAACCTTGGCCACGCGCGGATCCGTCACAAGCGATGCGCCAACATCGCCATAGCCCTGAACCACGTTATAGACGCCCTTAGGCGCGCCCGCCTCGATCAAGATCTCGGCCACCTGCAGCGCCGACAGGGGCGTGGTCTCGGACGGTTTGAAGACCATCGTGTTGCCACAGGCCAGTGCCGGGGCCCCTTTCCAGCAAGCGATCTGGGTCGGGTAGTTCCATGCGCCGATACCGACGCAAACGCCCAGCGCCTCGCGGATGGTGTAGACAAAGTCTCCGCCGCCCAGCGGGATATGCTCACCCGTCAGTGACGCAGCCAGCCCCCCAAAGTACTCCAGCGCGTCCGCACCTGATGTGGCGTCGGCCACCAGGGTTTCCTGCAAGGGTTTACCGGTGTCGTGGGTTTCGAGGATCGAAAGCGCGCGATTGCGGTCACGCATGATGTCAGATGCCCGTCTCAGGATGCGCCCACGCTCGGTCCCGGACATTGCCGCCCACTCTGCCTGAGCGTTTTTAGCACTTGTTAGAGCCTGATCAACAATATCCGACGTGGCAGAATGCAGCCGGGCGATGATTTCACCGGTGGCCGGGTAGATCACGTCTATCGGGGTTCCGCCGGTATCTTCGACATATGCGCCGTTGATAAAATGGCTCGCCTTTGGCTGGAATTTCATGCCGATTTCCTTCTCAGAAGTCCTTTCCTTCGCGTCTATATTTTATTGATTGGTCAGTCAATAAAAGTGAATCACGGCGGACTCCCGCTGATGTGAATCGGCCCCCTCTTGAATAAAAAGCTTAATGTTCCATTTATGTTCTACATAGTCAGAGGAACAATCCGATGTCTTACCACGCCCGCAACCCGGCCATGGATGGCCCATCGAACGACTATCACCTGTTGCCCGTCACAGACCGGCAAATGCGATACGCTCGTGCAATTGCCCAGCAGTCAGCCTTGGAAATCCCGGTCGAGGCACAACGGGATCGCAAGTCGATGTTTGCCTGGATTTCGGCGCACAAGCCAGCCGATCCATCGCCCTTTGCGGACTATCCAACCGGTAAGCAGGTTGCCTTTGCCGAACGCATTTCCCGTAGCAAGCACAGGCCTATCCCGTCCGAGTGTTTCCGCGACAAACAGATGATGTCCCGCTGGATTGATCAGAACAAATGATGGCCGTCTAATGTTTATGGTGGCGGGTATAGAGCGCAACCGTAGCAGCAACAAACATACCCAAGAGGATGTAGCCGGTAACAGCCTCAGCGACGGCCAGCCCGCGACATAAACCTGTTGGGATCATGTCGCCATATCCCACAGTGGTGAAGGTGACGTATGAAAAATACAGAAAATCAGCTGGAGCATCTGCACCCACCACGCAATTGTCGGCGTAGCCGAACGCGCCATACGCCGCCGCGAACAAGAACGGCACGACCTGAATGAAGGACACACCCATCAGAAACAAGCGTCGATGCGGCAGTTTCACCTGTGTCATGTAGTACCAAGATTGCGATGCGACCCAAACCACCAGGCAGACCGACACAATAGTACCGATGGTTTCGCCTGCGGCCGCCTCACTCAGGCGCGACAGACCATACCACGCAAAAAAACTGGCAATAACCAGTCCGACCGCTGCGATAAGCGTCGATTTCCACTCTTCCAGTGTTGTAGGTTCGCGGTGCATAAAACCTCCGATGACCTAGGTTTTTCCGCGATCATCAGGGTTCCGGCCTGTACCCGCAACCCAAATCATTCGCCTGTCATTCAGCGCCCAGATGCTCTTGCCCGCGCTGACGCGACAACAGGATCTGTTTCTGACGTTCCCTGAAACGCGTCTTGTCCGCATCCGAAGTCTCATTGATGCACCGATGGCAGGACACGCCGTGCTCGTATTCCGCGCGCTTCATATCCTCTGGCAGAATCGGGCGGCGGCAGCCGTGGCACAGGTTGTGTGGTCCTTCGACCAACCCATGTCCGACCGAGACGCGATTATCGAAAACAAAGCACTCACCCTGCCAGCTGCTGTCCTCGGCGGGCATCTCTTCGAGATACCGCAGGATGCCGCCTTTCAGGTGGTACACATCCTCCACCCCCTGCCCCAACAGGTAGTTGGTGGATTTCTCACAACGGATGCCGCCGGTGCAGAACATGGCAACCCGCTTGTTGTGAAAGCGGTCTTTGTTTTCTTCCCACCAGGCCGGGAAATCACGAAAACTGGCTGTTTCAGGGTCTATTGCGCCCTCAAAAGTACCAATCGCCACTTCGTAATCGTTGCGAGTGTCGATCACGACCACGTCGTCAGAGCGGATCAGATCATTCCAGTCTTCAGGCTCGACATAATTGCCGACGCGGGCACGCGGATCGACGTCCGGCTGGCCCATGGTCACGATCTCTTTTTTCAGACGCACCTTCATTTTGCCAAAGGGCGGGTGATCGGATGTGGCCTCTTTCCACTCAAGATCCGCACAACCGGGCAAAGCCTTGATATGGGCCAGCACCGCATCGATCCCGCCACGCGGGCCTGCGATGGTTCCGTTGATCCCTTCGGCAGCCAGCAACAAGGTGCCCTTGACTGACTGCGCGCGACAAAGGTCCAGCAGAGGGTCGCGCAGGGACACGTGATCCGAAAAACGGGTGAAGTGATAGAGAGCAGCGATCGTATACATGCGCGCGGTCTAAACCCGCTGGGCCAGAGTCGCAAGGGACCGGATTGACGCCCCCCGCCCAGCCCCCTACCGATAGGGCAATGTGAGGAGACCCTGATGACCCATGCCCTGATTGTAGTTGACGTTCAGAACGATTTTTGCCCCGGTGGTGCGCTGGCTGTGCCTGGAGGTGACGAGATCGTGGCCCACATCAACGCTATGATGGCTGAGTTTGACACCGTGATCCTGACACAGGACTGGCACCCTGAGGGGCATTCGTCCTTTGCTAGCGGACATGACGGCAAGTCCCCATTTGAAACAACCGACATGCATTACGGGCCTCAAGTCTTGTGGCCAGATCACTGTGTGCAGGGCACCGAAGGTGCGGAATTCCACCCGGACCTGAAGACCCATGCCGATCTTGTCATTCGCAAGGGCTTTCGACGCGGTATCGACAGCTATTCCGCATTTTTTGAGAACGACCAAAAGACACCGACCGGTTTAGAAGGTTACTTGAAATCACGCGGGATCACCAAACTGACCCTAGTTGGGCTTGCCACAGATTTCTGTGTTCATTTTTCAGCTGTTGACGCTGCCCGCTTGGGATTTGATGTCACCGTGCGCATGGACGCATGTCGGGCGATCGACATGGATGGATCATTGGCAGCCGCCAAGGCCGCGATGCGTGACGCCGGTGTTGCGCTGATCTAAGGCGTAGCGCCTTTTTCGGCAAGATACCTGAGCACTGCGAACAAGATCACCGCCAGTCCCAATGCAACGCCAATTCGTCCGGGCAATGTGCGGCGCTCGGGCGTTGCGGGTGATTTGTAGCGCGGGTTCGGCGTCCAATTCTCGACTTTTGGGCGCTGATCGTTGCGCGGTTTGGCCGTTTTGACATTGTCCAAAAAGCGATGAAAATCGAACTCACCGCAATATTCGCCACTGATGCCAAGTTCCCGAATATTCGTGAACAACGCGCGCAAAATCCGCTCGCGTTCGGCTACATCCCGTGGAGGGTAATACCCGTGCATCATGTCGCTGTCAGTCGAATCCAGATCGAACCCGGCTTCCTGAAAAATCAAACGAATCTTAGGTGACGCCGATCTGAGCGCGTCAGCCGTTTTCACATGACGGAATCGCGCGCGTGTGGCGCACTGGTCCAATTGCTCGGAACCGGTTTCCTCATCCGCTTGTTCGTTAACAACGATGTCAAAATCGTACTCGAGAACCATTCACCAAATTAACCTCGTTCAACCATCCCTTTCTTTTCACTAAACTGTGAAAAGAACACACAATATGCTCGCAATGTGACCTGACCTTGTCATTGTCATCATTCCAGCGACTCTTGCCATTCCACGCACTGATTGATCTAACAACGGAAATCGCAGGAGTTCCCCATGGTCGATATTGCAACACGCGTGTACAATCATAAATGGAAGATTGACCCGATTGTACGGTCTTTGATCGACACGGACTTCTACAAACTGCTGATGTGCCAGTCAGTGTTTCGAAATAAGCCCCAAACGGATGTGGCTTTTTCCCTGATCAACCGGTCGAATCACATCCCATTGGCCAAACTTATCGATGAAGGCGAACTGCGCGAGCAATTGGATCATATTCGATCGCTTAGCCTCAGCCGGGGCGAAAGCACGTGGCTGCGGGGCAATACATTCTATGGCAAACGCCAGATGTTCCGTTCGGATTTCATGGAATGGTTCGAAAACATGCGCCTGCCGCCCTATCACCTGGAACGGAAGGGCGATCAGTACGAGCTGACATTTGAGGGCAAATGGCACGAGGTCATGCTGTGGGAAATCCCAGCGCTTGCGGTTCTGATGGAACTGCGCTCGCGCGCGGTGCTGAACAACATGCGGCGGTTTGAGCTGCAAGTGCTATATGCCCAGGCCATGACCCGCGTTTGGAAGAAGATCGAACAACTGCGGGATATTGACGGGCTTGGGATCGCTGACTTCGGAACCCGGCGTCGACACAGCTTTCTTTGGCAGGACTGGTGCGTGCAGGCCATGATCGAGGGTCTGGGACCGTCCTTTACTGGTACATCTAACTGTCTGATCGCGATGCGGCGCGAAGTTGAGGCCATCGGCACCAACGCGCACGAACTGCCGATGGTCTACAGTGCCCTTGCCAAAGACGATGCCGAACTGGCGCAAGCGCCTTATGACGTGCTGAGCGACTGGCACGACGAACATGACGGCAATCTGCGCATCATTCTGCCGGACACCTATGGCACGCAGGGCTTTCTGGATCGCGCGCCCGATTGGCTGGCCGGATGGACCGGCATTCGCATCGACAGCGGTGATCCCGCAACAGGCGCGGAAACCGCTATCAAGTGGTGGCAGTCTCGAGGAGAAGACCCCCTGGAAAAGCGTGTGATTTTCTCGGATGGTCTGGATGTCGACAAAATTCGGGAACTGCACACTCAATTCGCCCACAGAACCAAAGTCTCGTTCGGGTGGGGCACTTTGCTGACCAACGACTTCCGCGGACTCGTGCCAAACGACGCGTTGGCGCCGTTCTCACTGGTCTGCAAGGCTGTGTCCGCCAATAGCCAGCCGACCGTGAAACTGTCGGACAACCCGGAAAAGGCGATGGGACCGAAGGATCAGATCGAACGCTACAAACGAGTGTTCGGCTTAGGCGCGCAAGAGGCAATCGAGGTGATCGTTTAGGCTCTAACCATGGCACGCCGCGACCGTTTTCAACTGTGAAAAGCCATAAAGGGCCTCGAACCCTTTCTCGCGGCCGTGTCCGGATTTTCCGACACCACCAAAGGGCAGCTCTACGCCACCACCCGCACCGTAGTTGTTGATGAACACCTGACCGGAGCGAAGTTGCTTTGCCAGCCGCATCTGTCGTGCCCCGTCGCGGGTCCAGATGCTCGCAACCAACCCGTATTCGGTGATGTTGGCGATCTTTACCGCGTCTTCCTCAGTGTCGAATGGGATCAGCACCTGAACCGGGCCGAAAATCTCATCCTTGGCCAGACCGTGATCGGGCGGAACGTCCGCAAACAGCGTCGGCACAACATAGGCCCCCTCAGACGGGGCACCGTCTACAATCCGACCTTGCCCTGCGACAGTCAGGTCTGCGCCCCTGGCCAGAAAGCCCGACACGATCTCTTTTTGACGGCCCGATATTAGCGGGCCAACGCGCAGATCATCCTGCGCGGGACCAACGGTCAAATATGCATAAGCCGCTGCCATGCGTTGCTTGACCTGATCATAAACCCCGCGCTGTACCAAAATACGTGACGAGGCAGAGCAGGTTTGTCCGGCATTCTGAACCCCCGCATTGACCAAAAACGGCAGGGCAGCATCCAGGTCAGCATCGTCAAACACCAGTTGAGGTGATTTCCCCCCAAGCTCCAGCGTCACAGGAACCACGTTTTGCCCCGCTGCCTGCTGCACCAGCGCCCCAGTGGCAACTGACCCAGTGAACGAGACATGGTGCACGCCCGGATGGCCCGCCAAACTCGCCCCCGCCTCGGCCCCCAACCCGGGTACGACGTTCAGGGCACCGGCGGGCAAACCGGCCTCTTGCGCCAGATGCGCAAAGGCCAGCGCGGTCAGGCAAGCTTCTTCCGCAGGTTTCAGAACGCAGGCATTGCCCATCGCCAGCGCAGCCCCAACCGACCGCCCGATGATCTGCATCGGATAGTTCCACGGCACGATATGCCCCGTCACGCCGTGCGGTTCCCGTAAAGTATAGACGGTGTAGCCATCCAGATACGGGATGGTCTCGCCCATGACCTTGTCCGCAGCCCCACCATAGAATTCGCAATACCGTGCCAACGCAACCGCATCCGCCCGTGCCTGCGTCAGGGGCTTGCCGACATCCTTGGCCTCTAGCGTGGCCAGGTCTTCAACACGCTCCAAAACCATCCTTCCCATACGCGTAAGGATACGGCCCCGTTCCAGCGCGGTCTTTCGTCCCCAATCCCCGTCAATCGCAGTCTGAGCAGCCTTGACCGCAGCATCAACATCATGCGCGCCACCCCTTGCGATCTGGCAGATCTCTGAGCCGTCAGAAGGATTGATCAAAGGCAATGTTTGTTCGGAGGTTGGCGGCACCCAATTGCCGCCGATCAGACACAAGCTTGGATCAAACCAAAGGGGGCTGGACATGAGATACTCCTATATTCGGCTCTAATATGTGGTTTTATGCCACATCCCGACCAATGTCTGGCAACACTGGCGCGGCATTAATCAGGTCTTTTGTGTATTGATGTTGTGGGTCAGAGAAGACACTTTCGGTATCGCCTTCTTCGACGATCTTTCCAGCCTGCATCACCATCACGCGGTCAGTGATGGTGCGTACGACGCTCAGATCATGGCTGATGAACAGATAAGTCAGATCATAGGCCTCACATAGTTCGGCCAACAGGTCGAGGATCTGGGCCCGGACCGACACATCAAGGGCCGAAACAGCCTCGTCAAACAAGATCAGTTCCGGCCGGATGATCAAGGCACGGGCGATGGCGATGCGCTGTCTCTGACCGCCCGAGAATTCATGGATATACTTACCAGCGTCATCCGGGCTGAGACCCACCGCTGTCAACATTTCAGCGATCCGGTCCTGCCTCTCGGACCCCATTACAGGAGCATCGAGCAGATGGAACGGTTCAGTGATCAGCCGGGCCACGCGGTGACGTGGATTGAAGCTACCATAGGGGTCCTGAAAGACCACCTGCATCTTGCGCCGCACGGCGAGGTTGGGTTTGTGACCCGAAAAGACAGGCTGGCCATCCAGACGAATGTCACCACCTTGAACATCCTCTAGGCCAAGAATTGCCTTTGTTAGGGTCGATTTTCCACAGCCAGACTCGCCGACCAGGCCCAGACGTTCCCCGCTATTGAGCGTAAAGCTGACATGGTCCACCGCCCTGTGGTGCCCCGGTGTATCAAACAGCCCCTTGCGGGGCAGACGATAGTCGCGAATGACGTTTGTCACTTCAAGCAAAGGGCGGGATTGTGCCGGCTCAGGCAGGGATACTTGATGCCCCGAAGCCTCGAACAGCATACGGGTATATGGGTGCTGCATGTGGTGTAGCAGGTGGTCAGTGGCCCCGGATTCGACCACATCGCCATGGCGCATGACGACGATTTGATCGGCCATATCCGCCACCACGGCAAGGTCATGAGTGATCATCAACAGCCCCATGTCGTATTCGGTCACCAATCCCTTCAGAAGCTCGAGGATTTGCGCCTGCGTCGTCACGTCCAAAGCTGTAGTCGGTTCATCCGCGATCAACAGTTTAGGGCGCAGCGCAATCGCCATCGCAATCACGACGCGCTGACGCTGGCCCCCGGACAGTTCGTGCGGAAAGCGGGACAATGGGAAACGATTTGGCGGCAGGCCCACACGGGTCAGAACTTCCTCCGCCCGGTCTCGCGCCTGTCTGGGCGGCATGGCCTTGTGGATCAGGATGGTCTCCATCACTTGATCGCCGATGGTTTTGACTGGGTTCAGTGCGGTCATAGGTTCTTGGAACACCATACCGATCGCAGCACCGCGCAGGGCACACATATCGTTTTCGTCGCAGTCCAACAGATCTGAGCCGTTCAGCCGGATGACCCCGGTCGTCTTGGCCCCGTCCGGCAAAAGCTGCATCACCGCGAGCGCGGTCATCGATTTGCCCGACCCGCTCTCCCCGGTCACGGCCACGATCTGACCGGGCGCAATGGACAGATTGACCTGTTTCAGGATGTCCGTGCAGTGAATGGACAGCGACAGGTTTTCGATCTCAAGCAAACTCATGTGCGCGCCACCCTGATCCGGGGGTCCAGCCAATCGCGCAACCCATCACCCAATAGGTTCAACCCAAGCACCGTAACAATGATCGCCAAACCGGGAATCAGAGCCAAATGCGGGGCGAAACTGACCATTGTCTGCGCATCAGCCAGCATCCGGCCCCAACTTGGCGTTGGCGGTTGCGCGCCCAGACCGACATAGGACAGGCCAGCCTCAGCCAGAATGCCCAGAGAAAACTGGATGGTGCCCTGAACGATCAGAAGGTTGGCGACGTTAGGCAGGATATGCTCGGCCGATATCCGTGCCGCACCTTTGCCCGAAACGCGCGCGGCCAGGATGAACTCCCTCTCCCACAGTGAAAGCGCCGCGCCGCGAGTGATGCGTGCAAAAACCGGGATGTTGAAAATGCCAATGGCGATGATCGCATTTATCGCGCCAGCACCAAACACAGCAGTGATCAGGATGGCGATGACCAGAGACGGGAAGGCAAAGACCAGATCGTTGCCGCGCATGATCAGCTCGTCCAGCCACGACCCTTTGCGCGCAGCCGCTGTCAGGCCCAAAGGCACGCCCAGCGCCATGCCAATCCCCACCGCCACCAAAGCCACGGCAATCGAGGTACGGGCACCGACCATGATCATCGAAAACATGTCACGTCCGAAATGATCCGTGCCAAACCAATGCTGCGCGTTGGGAGGCTGCAGTTTGTCGGGGATGTTCAGCGCAGTGTAGTCATAGGGCGTCCAGACAAATGAAATCGCCGCCGCCAACAGCACCAGCGAGGACAGACAAGCCCCAAGGATCAGGCTCCGGCTCATGTCCGGCTCCTTAACCTTGGATCAACGGCGGCATAGGCCAGATCGACCAGAAAGTTCACGGTGATGACGGCAAAAACCAGCAGCATCACCACGGATTCCACAACGATCAGATCGCGGGCCGAGATTGCCTGAAACACCAATCGTCCAAGACCCGGCAGGTAGAACACCTGTTCGATGATGATGGAACCCGCCAGAAGGAAGGAAAACTGTAACCCGATGATTGTCAGAACCGGGATCAGCGCATTGCGCACCCCATGCCGCCACAACGCCTGACGACGCGAAAGCCCTTTGGCGCGCGCGGTACGCAAGAAGTCCTCACCCAGAATATCCAACAACGACGACCGCATGACTCGCGCCAGAATGGCCGCCTGCGGCAGGGCCAGCGCGATTGCGGGCAGCGTCAGTGAATGCATTCCGGTCCAGAACCCCATATCCCAGCCTGCGAACCCTCCGGCATTGAACCAGCGCAGGTTGATGGCGAATATCAGAACCAGCATCATGGCGAACCAGAAATTCGGCACTGCAATGCCCAGCTGTGTTGCCCCCATTACCGTCAGATCGCCCGGTCTTCCCCGGCGCGCGGCAGCATAGATGCCTACCGGAAACGCAATCGCGGTGGACAGAGTTAGCGCATACAGCGCCAAGGGCATCGAGACCCACAGCCGATCCGCGATCATCTGCGAAACGGGTGTGCGATAGGTGTAAGAGGTTCCGAAATCCCCCACCATTATCCCGCCAACCCAATTGAAATACCGCTGCAGCTTGGAAACGTCCAAACCCAATTCGGCCCGCAGAGCGGCAAGCGTATCCTCTTGCGCATTGACGCCCAGCATGAATGACGCAGGATCGCCGGGCGCCACCTCAATCACGGCAAATATGACCACCGAGGCGACGGCGAGGCTGATCACCAGCGATATCAGTCGTTTGAGGGCATAGCGAAGCATCGAGGCCACGTTAGGGGTGCGCGCCTTCCCGGTCCAGCACCTATGGAACCAGAAGATAGGCAAAAACTGCATAGCCAACGATTGCGGCGTAACCCAGCGGGTAAATCCACTTGATGGCGTAGTTATCCAACTTGCGCGCCCCGGATTCGCGACCCGAGACTTTGAGCCTGCGCAAGGCGACATTGAACACAATCAAAGCCCCGGTCATCAGGAACATGCATTGCAGAACGAAATCCAGAAATGTCAGGTATCCAAGCTTTGGCAAATCAGCAGAAATCGCCCAGTTGAAAGCTACGAATACCAGCAAGTTTCCTCCGGCAATTTCGATCCTTTTGCGGTATTCATCAAGAAAGAACAGTGCCCAGCCAACCGAGATCAGCACCAGCATCGGCAGAAACACCCGAATGACATAGTAGGTCAGATGCCGGTGGCCTTCGAAGATCAGCGCAACCTGATC
This sequence comes from Ruegeria sp. CDSB029, assembly GCF_059611125.1. Lineage (NCBI taxonomy): Bacteria > Pseudomonadati > Pseudomonadota > Alphaproteobacteria > Rhodobacterales > Roseobacteraceae > Ruegeria > Ruegeria sp. CDSB029. The sequence goes on along the minus strand of NZ_JBXWOX010000002.1, from coordinate 242,007 downwards.
GCTGTCCTGACCGGAAAGGCCCGTGACCTGAGAGGTTTCAAGCCGTGCATTGTCCAGAATCCACTCTTCTTCGCCCAGCAGGTCACCAAGGCCCGAGAACTCGTTCATCGGATGATAGGACACATATTGGGATGGAAAGATCGAAACGACCTCGAAATGAAACTCCTGTGTGTCGAAAGGGTATTTCCGAAAATCGAAATGTGGGGCCTGTAATGTCAGCGAGGATTTCTCGACATACAACACCCGCCCGTCATATCGCAGAGAGGCGGCGGCTTCGTGAATCCACTTGTTGGATTGTTGGTTGTGAATGACGAATGCTGGTACCACCGTCCCGATCTCAGCGGCATGATCGGCCAGCGCCGGGGGGTTGAAAACCCGGAAATCGCGCCCCAGCTCTTGCCGGTCAAAAGCCAACGCAGGGTCGGTCCACTCAACACGCAGCACAACCACGGCACCGTAGTTTTCGGCCTTCTGGTCAACGCTGGTGATCTGATCGATTCGAATACCGATGCCAACATCCAGCGGGTTCTCTGGCGTCCCGATAGGTGTATCCAACCGACTGTCCAGAATGTTCTGCGCCACAACCGGTTCCACAGTCGTTGCCGCCAGGGCAACGGTCACAAAAACCAGAAACAGGACACGAAACAAAATCATCCTTGGCTCACTCGACAACATTAAATGCAAGGGCCGTGAACCAGCGGCCCCTGCCTTGAGTCACTCGGACCAGCTGATCTGCGTCAGATCAATTGCGGCCGTGGGCGCGTTTTCCCACAGGCCCTGAACTCCGGCTTTGGCCACGCCCAGCTTGGCCAGTTGAAACAGGTACCCGTTGACGTAGTCGTCTGCGATCAGGCGCTGTGCCTCACCCAGCAGACGGGTGCGTTCTTCGGGGTCTGTCGTCGAATTCAGCGTGTCCATCAGTGCCTGGAAATCGGTACTGTCATATTGGAAGTAATAGTCAGGACGCGCATAGATCCCGATATCCATAGGCTCGGTATGACTGACGATGGTTAGACCAAAGTCCTTGCCTTTAAACACCGATTCCAACCACTGAGCCCATTCAACGTTGACGATATTGGCGGTGATCCCGACCTCGGCCAACTGAGCGGCGACGATTTCGCCCCCGCGTCGGGCATAGGATGGGGGCGGCAGGTGCAGCGTCGTTTCAAACCCTTCCGCATACCCTGCATCGGCCAACATCTTGGCGGCCTTCTTCGGGTCGTAGGCCGAGTTCCCGGTCAGATCGACATAAGCCGGATTGTGCGGCGCGAAATGGGTGCCGATGGGCGTACCGTAGCCAAACATTGCTCCGTCGATGATCGCCTGACGGTCAATCGCGTGGGCCAATGCCTGACGCACTTGGATATCATCGAAGGGTGGCATCTTGTTATTGGTGGACAGGATGGTTTCCCCTTCAGTCGAACCGACAAGCACCTGAAAGCGCGGATCAGCCTCAAATTGCGGCAGGTTTTCTGGCGCAGGGAAATTGTCGAACACGTCGATATCCTCGGCCATCATGGCCGCAAAAGCCGCTGTCGGGTCCGAAATGAACTTGAACGTAGCAGTCTCTAACGCAGGCTGATCGCCCCAATAGTCTGGGTTGCGATTCAGGGTGATACTGTCGCCCTGCACCCATTCACCAAAGGTAAAAGCGCCGGTTCCGACGGGGTTGGTCTTGATGCCCTCGATGCTTTCGGGCGCGACAATAACCGCATCACCCCAGGCCAGGTTGAACAGGAAATTCCCGTTCGGCTCAGACAGGGTCACCTTGACGGTCAGCGGGTCGATCACCTCGATATTTTCGATGCCGGCAAACAGGGCTTTTTGCGCATTTGCGCTATCCTCGGATCGGGCGCGGTCCAGGCTGAACTTGACGTCCTCGGCATCCATCGTGGTGCCGTCGTGGAAGGTAACCCCATCGTGCAGTTTGAAGGTATAGACCTTGGCATCTTCCGAGATTTCCCAACTTTCAGCCAGACCAGGAACCACCGATCCGTCACCCATAAACCGGGTCAGGCCTTCGAAGATATTGGTGTAAACCACCGAATCGATAGCCTGTGCTGCGGCACTGGTCGGGTCCAGATGCGGCGGCTCTAGTTGCAACGCTATGGTAATGTCGGATTTAGCGAAAACCTGTGTACCAAACAGGCTGGCGCTAACCGCCAGCACCGAAGCAAAGGACCGAAATGTCTGCTTTGTCATGTAAATTACTCCCCATTGAAAATGGAAACCTGCGATTTTTTGGGCCGTACTGCACCCAACTTCCCTTTAAACCTTAGGTCATTCAAGGAAATGTTCGCGCAACCGGGGTTTCTATAGCCCGCTCCCATCTGTTATGCCGCGCTGCAACATGACAACCGGAGGAGCGACAATGAGCGCCACCGCCCGTAAAAAAGCCCCGAATGCGCAGGATATTCGCGCCCGCAAAGGCGGCGAGCCGCTGGTCAGTCTGACAGCCTACACCACGCCGATGGCGCGGTTGATGGATGATCATTGTGATTTCGTTTTGGTGGGCGACAGCGTCGGCATGGTGTTGCACGGGCTGGAATCGACGCTGGGCGTGACGATGGAGATGATGGTGATGCATGGTCAGGCCGTGTCGCGCGGTCTGGAAAGTGCGATGATGGTCATCGACATGCCCTTCGCCAGTTACGAGCATTCGCCTTCCGAGGCATTCCGGAACGCCGCCCGGCTGATGTCCGAAACCAGCGCAGGCGCGGTTAAGCTGGAAGGCGGCGTCGAAATGGCCGAGACCATCCGCTTTCTGGTCAAGCGCGGGATTCCGGTGATGGCGCATATTGGCCTGACCCCGCAGTCGATCAACACACTTGGCGGATACAAGGTTCAAGGTCGCGACGAACAGGCCGAGGCGGTTCTTGCCGACGCCCGTGCTGTGGCCGAGGCGGGCGCATTCTCGGTCGTTCTTGAAAAAGTACCGCAGAAGCTGGCCGATCAGATTACAGCGGAAATCGCGATCCCGACCATTGGCATCGGGGCCTCTGCCGGGTGCGACGGCCAGATTCTGGTTGTCGACGACATGGTTGGCTTTTTCACCGCCTTCAAACCGAAATTCGTCAAACGCTATGCTGAGCTTGGCCCATTGGCCGAAGCCGCCATCGCCGAATACGCAGCCGAGGTGCGCGCCCGAACATTCCCGGCGGACGAACACGTTTTTTCCGATCAGGCCCCGACCAAAGGACCCAAGACATGACCGCCCCAATCTTTCGCCGTCTGGCCGACCTGCGTGCCTTGACCTCGGAATGGACGCGGAAGGGTGAAGAGATCGGCGTGGTTCCGACTATGGGCGCGCTGCATCAGGGGCATCTGTCGCTGGTTGAGGCCGCCAAGGCAGGTTGCGACCGCGTGATCGTCACGATCTTTGTGAATCCCAAACAGTTCAACAACCCCGAGGATCTGGCAAAATACCCGCGCACCGAGAACGAGGATGCGCAGAAATTGGCCCCATACGGCGTTGATGCGATCTATGTCCCGGAACCCGAAGAGATTTACCCGCAGGGCTTTGCCACCACCGTTTCCGTCGCGGGCCTGACCGATGTGATGGAGGGCGAGTTCCGCCCCGGCCATTTCGACGGGGTTGCCACAGTTGTGGCCAAACTGTTCCTGCAAACGCAGGCAGATCGAGCCTATTTCGGAGAAAAAGATTATCAACAGCTGATGATTGTGACCCGAATGGCGCGCGATCTGAACATTCCGACCGAAGTTGTCGGATGCCCCACAGTGCGCGAGCCCTCGGGTCTGGCCATGTCATCGCGCAATCTGCGACTGACGCCCGAGGGGCTGGATATTGCCGCCCACAAAAACCGGATCATGCGGGAATTGGCAGCCGCCCTGAAAGACGGGGCGCCGTTTGATCCTTTGGCTGCTCAGGCCGAGATCGACCTACTGGCCGCGGGCTTCAAGCAGGTAGAATATATTCAACTGCGATGTGCCGAAACGCTGGAACCTCTCACCCACGCAAACCGCCCTGCACGCCTGTTTGCTGCGGCCTGGGCAGATGGCGTGAGACTGATCGACAACATTCCTGTCTGAACGTACTGGCACGTTCGTCATTGTTTGCGCTAAAGTCCCGCAAAACCAAAAGAGGGGGCATGAGGCGTGACCTACATTCTTGCCATTGATCAGGGCACCACATCATCGCGGGCAATTCTGTTCGACGCAGAAATGCAGCGCGCAGGCACCGCGCAGCACGAATTCACCCAGCACTTCCCGCAGGAAGGCTGGGTCGAACACGACGCAGAGGAAATCTGGGACAGCGTCCTGCGGGTTTGCCGCGAAGTTATGGACAGTGTCGGGGTAACCTCTGATCAGATCGCGGGCATCGGCATCACCAACCAGCGCGAAACAACAGTAGTTTGGGACCGCGCTACTGGCGCACCAATCCACAACGCGGTCGTCTGGCAGGACCGTCGTACTGCCGAGATATGCGCGCGTTACAAACAAGCCGGGTGCGAGGATGACGTGACCGCCCAGACCGGGCTGCTGCTGGACCCCTATTTCTCGGGCACCAAGGTTAAATGGTTGCTGGACACCGTGCCGGGAGCGCGGGACCGGGCCGAGGCCGGAGAGCTGATGTTCGGCACCATTGACAGTTTCTTGATCTGGCGCCTGACAGAAGGGCGCAACCACGCCACCGATGCCACCAACGCGGCGCGCACGCTTCTGTTCGACATCCACACGGGCGAATGGAGCGCCGAAATCTGTGATCTGCTGGACGTGCCGATGAACATGCTGCCCGAGGTGCATGATTGCGCCTCGGATTTTGGAAATACGACCCTGTTTGGGGGAAATATCCCGATTCTTGGTGTTGCCGGTGACCAACAGGCCGCCACCATCGGTCAGGCCTGCTTCCAACCCGGCATGATGAAATCCACCTATGGCACCGGTTGTTTTGCTCTGCTGAACACAGGGGATAAGCCGGTCGAGTCAAAGAACCGCCTGTTGACCACCATCGCCTATCAATTGGACGGTAAAAGAACCTATGCGCTGGAAGGGTCAATCTTTGTGGCCGGGGCTGCCGTTCAATGGCTGCGCGATGCATTGCAGATCATCGAATCCGCCCCGGAAAGTGGCGAGCTGGCCCAAAAGGCAGACCCGAACCAGCATGTCGTGCTGGTGCCCGCCTTTACCGGCCTCGGCGCGCCTTACTGGAAACCGGATTGCCGTGGCGCTGTGTTCGGTCTAACCCGGAATTCAGGCCGTGCCGAGTTTGCCAAGGCCACGCTGGAAAGTATCGCATATCAGACACGCGATCTGTGGCACGCCATGCAGGGCGACTGGGGTGCAGATACCGACGTCATCCTGCGTGTAGACGGTGGGGCCAGTGCATCGAACTGGGCGATGCAGGGATTGTCGGACTACCTTGGCGCCGAAGTCGACAGACCGGTTATGCAGGAAACCACCGCATTGGGCGCGGCCTGGCTGGCCGGTATGCGCGCAGGCGTTTATCCGGATCAACAGGGATTTGCGGAAACCTGGGCGCTGGATCGCCGGTTCGAACCGGAACTCTCCGCCAAAGAGCGTGATGCCGCCTATGACCGATGGAAACGTGCGGTATCAGCTGCGATGGCGTTCTGAGAGGTATGAAGGATCAGCTGTGATCCTTCATCAACCGTTGCTTTTGACGTGACCAGTCACGCTTGGCCTGGGTTTCGCGCTTGTCGTGGTTTTTCTTACCCTTGGCGATACCGATTTTGATCTTGGCCTTGCCCTTGTGGTTAAAATACAGAACCAGCGGTACCAGTGTCATGCCTTTGCGCTGGGTCGCGTTCCACAGGTTCGACAATTCCTTACGTGACACCAGCAGTTTGCGCCGGCGGCGTTCCTCGTGCTTGAACGATTTAGCCTGCTCGTAAGGGGCGATATAGCTGTTGACCAGCCACAGCTCGCCATCATCGACTGAGGCATAGCTTTCGGCGATGTTCGTCCCACCTACACGCAGGGATTTGACCTCGGACCCTTCCAGCATGATGCCGCACTCAAGATCGTCCTCGATTGCGTAATCGAAGCGTGCGCGCCGGTTTTCGGCGATGACTTTGTAATTCGGGTCTGTCTTTTGCTTAGCCATGACGCGTTGATCTATGCGGCTTGGGCGGCCCTTGCAAGGCGTAGCCGTCAGGAGGTGGCCGAGATAATCAGATCAGGTCCGAAAATCGTGTCGGCGTGATTGTGCAAATAGATCTTGAGCCACGGTGTAAATCGCTCGGGATAGCGCTGCACTTCGGCCAGAAGATCGTGGTAATCGATCCAGCGAATTTCCATGACCTCTTCCGGGTTGGGCTCAATCTTCAGCGGGCCGCGCACATGGGCCAGAAAGATGTCGACCACTTCGTGCTCGATCATGTTGTTGCCGACATCAGCGTGATACTCCAGCCGGTGACGGTATTCCGGGTAAAGCCCGGTAATTCCCAATTCCTCGCGCAGCCGGCGCACCGCGCAGACAGACGGTGTCTCACCCCAGTCGGGGTGGGTGCAGCAGGTATTCGCCCAAAGGCCAGGGGTATGATATTTGCCCAAAGCCCGACGCTGCATCAAAATTTCGGTCCCACGCACGACAAAGACAGACACCGCCTTGTGCCGCAGGCCTTTTTCATGCGCCTCAAGCTTGTCCACTGGGGTCAACTCGCCATCAACCCAGGCCGGGATCATGATTCCCATCTGTCGTCTCCTGCTGCCGATCCACCCGAAGGGCCGGAAATTCGAAATTGGCTGCCACCGGGTCGGCTTGGCTCTGCGAATTTATGCGTGCAATGCATGAAATACCGCGCGCTTTCAAATTGGCGCTGTTCAACGCAGTTATCAAGCGCACGAAAGGCCGCAGGGGCTGCGGCCTTTTGTAACCTCAAACGGTGTTTGGTCTGCGGTTTTATTCGCCAGAAACACTTACGATATAGGCGTAAACATCCTCGGCACCCTTCTTCAGCTTGAAGGTCATCTTGGATTTGGCCGAAGTTTCACCCAGATAGTCTTTCAGAAACGCCTTAGGGTCCTTTGCGTATTCAACGAATGTCGTTTCGTCCCAGACCAAACCGTTTTCACCAGCGGCAACGATGCTGTCACCATATTTGAACTCTTCAACGGTGCCTGCGGTCCGGCCTGCAATCCCATACAGGTTCGGACCGGTTTTACCTCCCTTTACGATGACTTCACCCTCAGGATCGGCAATCTGGTGACAGGATTTGCACTTGTTAAAAGTCTTCTTTCCGGCTTCGGCGTCACCTTCGGCATATGCGGGAAGGGCCAGAAGGCCGACGATTGCGGTCGCGAGAATGCGATTCATAGCTTTTGCTCCGATACGAATTGGCTGCACCGAATGGACCGTCGGCGCAAAAAAGAGTCAACGCGCAGATTGCCGCGCGAGGGCACTGTGCCACTGCGGCATATAGGCCGTCCTTAACTTAAGTCATGTAAGCCAGACCAACAGGGTAAAAGATCCCCCGCCGCTGGCGAGGCAAGAAATACGGCCCGCGCGATGGCCCGCGACAGACAGATCGAAGCCACATGACCAAGAAGCCCCAGTTCAGCCTCTGGAAGGTCGTGACTGCCTGTGCTGACGCCGAACACCAGATCGCCATCGCCTGGTGTGTGCGCGGGAACAATCGCCCGCGCGATCCCGTCATGGGCAGCCACCGCCAACCTATGGCATTGCGGCTTGGACAGCGCCGCGTCAGTGGCAACAATTGCGATGGTGGTGTTGGCCTTGTCCGGCTGGGCGGGTCGCATTGCTTTGGCCTTGCGACTGGTCAAGACACGACCAAGACCCGTGTTGGAATCAGGCCCTAATTCTCCGAATTCGTCGCCGATTTCAAACGGAGCGGCCCAGAAATGACGGTCACCCGGCGTGGTGACACTGCCGAGCGGATTGGCAGCAACCAATGCGCCAACCGTGACCCCGTTTTCCATCACAAACGAGGCGGATCCGAGCCCACCCTTTTGCATGGCAGCCAAGGCACCAGTCCCTGCGCCAGCAGTACCCAGATCGAACTGATCGGACGCTCTCTCGAATGCGTGACGCCCCAGCGCGCGATAGGGGTTCTCGGCCCAGGCTTTGTCGCCACCGTTAAGCAGGTCAAACAGGATCGCCCCCGGAACGATAGGGACCACGACATTGCCAACCTCAAACCCGCGGTGTTGCGCCCTTAGCGCGTCAGCTACCCCGGAACAGGCGTCCAGACCAAAGGCCGAACCACCGGACAGAACGATGGCATCTACGCGCGACACGGTTTTGTCAGGCGCAAGCAGGTCGGTTTCCCGCGTGCCCGGCGCACCGCCCATCACGTGAACGGAGGCCGTAAAGGGATTGGGTGCCGTCAGAACGGTTGCGCCGGATTTGAGCGCGTCATCCTGAGCGTTTCCAACCAAAAGGCCGGGAACATCAGTGATCAGGTTTCTGGGTCCGGAGGTCATTGCATTTTTAGATGCTGGAGCAGAAGAGCGCGCAGGCGCGCTGCCTCCGGCGGGGATATTTCTTGCCAGATGAAGAGCGGATCAGATGCAGCGGCCACCGTCGACCTCCAAAGCTGTGCCGGTGATCATGCTGGCCTCGTCGGAACATAAGAAACAGGCGGCGTTGGCCATATCCTCGGGTGTCGAGAAACGACCCAATGGGATGGTCGATAGGAACTTGGCGCGAACCTCGGGCGTATCCTCGCCCATGAAAGACTTGAGCAAGGGCGTTTCCCCTGCAACCGGGCAGATGGCGTTTACCCGGACACCCGATGGGGCCAGTTCGATCGCCATGGTCTTGGTTGCGGTGATCATCCAACCCTTGGAGGCGTTGTACCAGTTGAGATTCGGACGCGGCGACAGGCCAGCCGTCGAGGCCACGTTCAGGATTGCACCGGTACCACGCGATTTCATATGTGGAACCAATGCACGGGCCGTCAGATAGACAGATTTCATGTTCACGTTGAAAACGCGGTCGAAATCCTCTTCGCTCACATCCTCCAGCGGGGTGGGAAGGTGGGTGACGCCGGCGTTGTTGACTAAGATATCGAGATGCCCCAGTCGATCAAAGGCTGCGTCTGCCATCGCCTCAACCGATGCGCCGTTGGCCAGATCGACCTGATGTGCAAAGGCGTTCGGGCCCAATTGATTGGCCTGAACTTCGGCCGCATCACCGTTGATATCCGCGATCATGACGCGGGCACCTTCGGACAGGAACTTGCGCGCGATCCCGGCACCAAAGCCTGATGCGCTACCGGTCACGATTGCGGTTTTTCCCTCTAACCTCATGATCTTGTCCTTTTGCAGCTGCGCAAAATCAGAGTAGCGATGCGCCGCAAAGATACCAGATCAATCTTCGGGTATCTTACCGCGCAGGGCTTTGACGTCTGAGCGTGCCTTTTTGGAAGCCAGACGTCGCTTGACCGAGCCGTAGGTGGGTTTGGTGGCGATACGGCGCTTGGGTTTAACCATAGCGCGGGTGATCAGCTCGGCCAGCCGGTTGCGCGCGATTTCCCGGTTGCGCGCCTGGCTGCGGGTTTCGTCGCATTGAATGATGATCGCGCCCTCTTTGGTCCAGCGTCGCCCCGCCAGTCGCTTGAGCCGCGATTTGACGGGATCAGGCAAAGAAGGTGAGCGCGCCGCCTCGAACCGCAATTCGACGGCGGTGGACACCTTGTTCACGTTCTGCCCGCCGGGACCGGATGAGCGAACAAAGCTCTCGGTCATTTCCCAGTCTTGCAGGGTGATATCGTCGGTGATGCGCAACATGAGGCTGACCTTACAAGCCTGATCCAAAAACAAAAAGGGCCGCCCCGCATGGGACGGCCCTTCGAAAGCTCAGGAGGTTGGGTCGGTTAGATCAATCGACCAGCCGAAGCGAGCGCTCCGCCAAGGGCTGCCTTAACAGGCGATCCCCCCGGTTGTTCCAACACCTCTCTCCAATCCCTTTCTCGACATTGGATCACCTCCTTTCAATCTGTTTCCGTTACCCGGAATCGTGCCACGAGTTGCGCGAAACGCAAAGCACTTTTTTACGCGGGCTGGGCCGTCAGTCGCGCCACAATCACTTTGAACGGGATCAGCGCGATCAGGGCCAGCAACAGTTTTACCAGCCAATCCGCAAAGGCCAGCGATACCCATAGGGGTGCCATCGGGCCGGTCAGCATGAAGGGAACGGGTTCCCATGCCCAGCTGATTGCCGCGTCGGCGTCGGCACCAAAGATTGTGACAGAGGCCGAGAAGGCGATGGTGAAGAACAGCGCCGTATCCAGCGCTGACCCAACCAGCGTCGAGGCCAGCGGCGCACGCCACCAGCGACCGCCGCGCAGTCTGTTGAACACCGCAACATCGGTCAGCTGAGCGATCAGGAAACCGGTGCCCGACGCAACCGCGACCCGCAACGGTACGGCGGCATAGGTGAACCCGTCACCCTGCAAAATGATCTGGGTGCCGATCAGCGAGCAGATGATACCGGTGACGAAACCGGCGAATACCACCTTGCGGGCAGCCTGCACGCCGTAGACACGGTTCATGATGTCCGTGACCAGAAAGGCCACGGGGAAGGTAAAGGCACCCCAGGTCAGGAGGCCGTCCAGCAGAAGAAACTGGACCAGAATGTTCGAGGCCACAACAATGGTAGCCATGGCAATGATGCCGGGAATATAAGCGCGTTGCATTTTCAGATGCCCGTTTTGACAAGGTAGCGGCGACTTGGCCAAGGGACCGTCCCAAGGCAAGCCGCGCTTCTAGACCTTTGCTTTGGGCGAGTCAATCAGGCAGGGCATACTCGACCAGTTCAGTACGCTGCAGCGCCAGAAAATTGTCATCCGACACCATAGTGGCCCGCAAGCGGCCCTCGTCGTCGCGCCAGACAGACAAACCCTCGAGGTTGTCATGCGCACCGGTCCCAGTTTGGAACAGAACCTCTTCGGCGCTTGGGGTGTCACCGTCCAACTCCCATCGCCGCAGGCGCGAACGGAACCCGATCCAACCGACATCCCGTTCCAAAACGTAAAGTCTGCCATCCGGTCCGAAATCTGCTGCAACTGGCAGAAAGTCCCCCCGTTGCGGCAGAACGAAAGGCGTCGACCACGCCTGACCGTCCCACCGATAGACAGGGATATCACCCGTCGCTGTTCGATTTTCCTCGGGCATTGTGAAAAGGTGACCGCGTTGATCAATGGCCAACGCCTCAAGCGAGCCGTTGACCTCAAAGCCGTCAAACGCCTTGGGTCGCGGCAGAACCTGCGCTTTGGTCCCTGGCGCGGGGTAATATACCACGCGGTGGATGCCTTCGAACGAGACGAACAGAGCGCCATCGGGGGCAATGGCTATGCCTTCGGAATCCCCGGCCCGACCTGTCAGATGGCGCCCTCTGCTGGAAATAAGAGGCCAATTTTCAGTGATCTGAATGTCGGAAATTTCGTCATCGTTACGCTCGACCCGTGCGGTAATCAGTGTCGAACGATCGGTCATTCCAATCAAATGGCGGCCATCATCAGAGAGGTGGACGGCAGAAAACCCACCAAACCACTCGGCCGTGTGACGCCAAGTGAAACTGCCAAGGTGGTTGGGTGTCTTGAGATCAACTGCCCAAGCCGCCCCGGCCAGCAATACCGCGGCGATCAGTTGGATTGCAGAACTTGTGTGCATTGCTGAGGAAGATCGGCCAATCGATATTCACGCCGTTTCTTGGGCGCTGGGGCATTTGGGTCGGGTGGGGGTGGATTAAGAATGTTTTTCACCCATTGCTGCGCCTCGGCACAGCCATCCCCTTTTGGCGGAGGATCCTGATTAACGCAACCTTTAGAGCCGCGTGGGCATTTCAGACGGACATGGAAATGATAATGATGTCCCCACCAGGGCCTGATCTTGCGCAAATAGGCACGATTGCCCTTCTCGTTTTTACACATCTCAACCTTGGCGCCGGGAAAGACGAAAATTCGCGCAACACGTTTGTCCTTGGCCGCCGCACGCAGCACAGCATGGTGTTGTTTTGTCCAGTTACCGTTGACGAACGCGCCATTCGATCGGCGCAATGAAATCGACGAGATATTCTCACGCGCCTTGCGGCTTAAGCGCATGTTGTCGCCGGGCAGCATCCAGATATCGATGTCCAGACCCAGTTGATGGCTGCGGTGCCCGGATGTCATCGGCCCACCGCGCGGCTGGCTGATATCGCCGACATATAGCCCGTTCCACCCGGGCTGCTTTGCCGCGAACTTGCTGAGGTCCTGCACATAATCAATCGCCTCAGGATGTCCCCAATTGCGATTGCGTGACAGCCGCATCGCCTGCCATGTCGGTCCCGTTTCGGGCAATTGCACCGACCCTGCAGCGCATCCACGCGAATAACTGCCGAAGGCTGCCGATTTTTGCTGCGAACTTGCTTTCTGCGCCCCGAACAACTGCTTTGCCAGAGGCTGCGCCGTAGCAGTGTTCGTCAGAACAATCGCGGCCAGTATTGTCAAAAAACGTAATAAAATCATCTGCTCTGATCCCCTTCCGGTTTCACCCAGCGCATCAGTATTAGCCCCAGAATAAACAACAGAACGATGGGTGACACCCCCAGTCTTGCACTGCCGGTTACAGTTGTGGCTATTCCGATCAGCAGGGGGGCGGCAAAGGCTGTGGCACGCCCCGACAATCCATAAAGCCCAAAGCTTTCGACCGGGGCTTTGGGGTCGGTGTGACGCACCATCATCGAACGGCTGGCGGATTGAAGAATACCGCCCATACCGCCGATCAGAACCCCGCAGCCAAAGAACACCAGATCAGGCAGGCCGGACCCTTCGGGTAAAGACATGCCAAAGATCTGTGTGCGGTCCATCGACACGATGGTGATGCAAACAAAGATCAGCACCCAGATAGCCACCAAAATCACTGGCTTAGGGCCGTATTTCTTGTCCAGTTTACCGCCGACCCACGAAAACGCAGCCGCAGCCAGAACGCTGACGATACCAAAGACTCCGATCTTGATCAGGTCCCATTCCAGCACCAGTCGCGCATAAACACCGCCAAAGGTGTAAAGCCCGTTCAACGCGTCACGATAGAACATAGATGATCCAAGGTAGGTGGCCAGGCTGACCCGGTGGCGCAGATTGGAAATCGACTTGACCAACAGGCGCAGGGCGTCGCCCACATTGCCTTTTTTGTCGGTCGGCGCATCATCCCGGACCCAAAAGAAGTAGGGGATCATGAACAGAACGAACCAAACCGCCGTGAATGGCCCCACGAAACGTGTGCCCTGCTGCATTGAGGCATCCAGCCCAAACAGCGGATCCATCCCGATCAGGGTCTTGCCGTTGGCCTGCTCGACGAACAGCGCCAGCATGATCGCAAGTGAGATCAGCCCACCAAAATAGCCAAAGGCAAATCCTGACCCCGAAATCTCACCAACCTCATTTTCGTCCCCCAAATCGGGCAGCTGCGAATTGATGAAGATCAGAGCGTATTCCGCGCCAACAAAGCCCAGACCAAAGGCCGACAACATCAGCCACATATTCGACCCGTCGGGCATCGTGTACCAAAGCGCGGCGGACCCCACCGCATACATCACCGAAAACGCGAAAATCCATGGCATTCGGCGACCCGAAACATCCGCCATGGCCCCCATCAACGGTGCGCCAAAGGCGATGATCAACCCAATGATGGTCATGCAATTCGCCCACACCGTCTGCGCCCGCGCATCGGCCGCATCAGCATCCAGACCTGACGTCAGATAATACTCTGCCGCAACTCCGGCGAAGTAGGGACCAAAGACAAAGGTAACCAGCAATGTATGATACGGTTGACTGGCCCAGTCGAAAAACCACCAACCCCAAATGCGCTTGCGCTTGGAAATTTCTGCCATGACTGCCCCTGTTTATCGTTGTTTTCATAAGACGGGTCTTTGGCCTATTTCGCAAGGGTTCTGTTAGCGCACACTTGCTCTTTGCCGCGCTAGCTACTACCTCTCGCGAAACGTGACTTGGAGAATACGAATATGATGGCAATTTTCGGCCCGATCGACTTGGTATTGAGCATCGCCTATTGGTTCGTCTTGATTCAGGTCATAATGAGCTGGCTGATCAACTTTCAGGTTCTGAACCTTCACCAGCAATTCGTTGCCCAGATTTGGTACGGGTTGAATCGGATTCTGGAGCCGATTTATCGCCCTATTCGCAAAGTGCTGCCCGATCTTGGCGGCATCGATCTGACGCCACTGGTCGTGTTGATCATCATCATTTCACTGCGAAGCTACGTCCTGCCGGAACTCTTTCTGGCCCTGAGCTGAGTCTGATCCCTCTTGTTCACCGAATCTTAGTATGTGATTGTCCTGTCTTAAGAGCAGATAAACCTTAAAACAGGGCAACCCCGCACATGTTCGACGCCGCACCGATGCTGCGAGATGTCTTTGGATTCGACGACTTCCGTCCCGGGCAGGAAGAGATCGTCGATGCCGTGACCGCAGGTGAAAACGTGCTGGCGATCATGCCGACGGGCGGCGGTAAATCCCTGTGTTTCCAACTGCCTGCGTTGATGCGGGATGGCGTGACGGTGGTGATTTCCCCGCTGATCGCCCTGATGCGCGATCAGGTTCGCGGGCTGCAAGAGGCCGGCGTTGAAGCAGGTGCTTTGACCTCAGGCAACACGCCCGAAGAAACAGATGCCGTGTGGGAAGCGCTGGAGGCCGGGCGGCTCAAGCTGCTTTACATGGCCCCCGAACGTCTGGCGGCAGGGTCGGCGCTGGGGATGCTGCGCCGGATCAACGTCAGTCTGATTGCCGTGGATGAAGCCCATTGCGTCAGCCAGTGGGGCCATGATTTTCGGCCAGACTATCTGCGGATCGGAGAACTGCGCCGCACACTGGGCGTCCCCCTCGCCGCCTTCACCGCCACCGCAGATGCCGAAACGCAGGACGAGATCGTCGAGAAACTGTTCGACGGCACGCCCCCCAACAAGTTTCTACGCGGGTTCGACCGGCCCAATATCCACCTTGCCTTTGGGGCCAAGGATGGCCCCCGCAAACAGATCCTCGACTTTGCCAGTGCCCGAAAAGGGCAATCTGGCATCGTCTATTGCGGCACACGCAACAAAACCGAAGTGCTCGCGCAAGCCTTACGCGCGGAAGGTCACTCTGCCTGCCACTATCATGGCGGAATGGAGGCCGAGGATCGCCGTATCGTCGAAACCCGCTTTGCCCGCGAAGACGGGTTGATCGTGGTTGCCACCGTGGCTTTTGGCATGGGCATCGACAAACCCGACATTCGATGGGTCGCCCATGCGGACCTGCCTAAATCCATCGAGGCCTATTATCAGGAAATCGGTCGTGCGGGCCGTGACGGTGGCCCTGCCGAAACTCTGACCCTGTTTGGCCCCGACGATATCCGCCTGCGCCGCTCGCAAATCGACGAAGGGTTGGCCCCGCCAGAACGTCGCATGGCCGACCATGCACGCCTGAATTCTCTATTGGGTCTGGCCGAAGCATTGGTATGCCGCCGTCAGACTCTGTTGGGCTACTTCGGTGAACAGGCCGAACCTTGCGGCAAGTGCGATCTGTGTGACGCCCCGCCCGAAGTGTTCGATGGGACCACGCCCGTCCGCATGGCCTTGTCTGCAATCCTGCGCACCGAGGAATGGTTCGGCGCCGGCCACCTGATCGACATCCTGCTGGGCAATGAAACCGACAAGATCCGCGCGCGACGTCATGACCAACTGTCGACCTATGGGATCGGCAAAGAGTGGTCGCGCCCGCAATGGCAGGCCATCTTCCGACAGATGATGGGGCATGATCTGGTCCGCCCGGACCCCGAACGCCACGGCGCACTGCAAATGACCGAGGCTGCCAAGCCCATCCTGAAGGGTGAGGCCCGGATCAACCTGCGCAAGGACACATTGCGCAAGGCCGGACGCCGCCCGGCGGTCAAAATGATGGTGTCCGAGGAAGACGCGCCGCTGCTATCGGCCCTGAAGGCCAAACGGCGCGCTTTGGCCGAATCCGCACGGGTACCGGCCTATGTCATCTTCCCTGACCGCACGCTAATCGAAATGGCTGAGAAACGCCCCCTGTCTCTGGACGATATGGCCCGAATTGGCGGGGTCGGCGCAAAAAAGCTGGAACGTTATGGTGACACGTTTCTTGAAGTCGTCGCCGGTGAGGTTGAAGCCGTTCATCCCGCGCGCCGCAAATTGGCTGGCCGGGATCAGGGCGATATCTATGACCAGTTGCTTGAAGTGCAGTCGCAGCTGTCACGCGGTCCGGAGGGGATCGACAAGCCGCTAACCTGCTCGGCCTCGCAACTGGCCAAGGTCGCACAATTGCGGTCAGATGACCCGCGCGCAATGGAACATGTTCTGGGCGACCGCCGTCACGAAAGGTTTGGAGCCGCCTTTCTGGACGTGCTGCGACAGACGGACTAGATACGGCCCAGTACAGGCAAGGAAAGAGAGCGGATATGCTGGTAGTTATTTCCCCGGCCAAGCGGCTGGACTGGGCGGAACGGGATGTCGAAGTCACGCAGCCAGACTTTCAGGACGATGCCATCCGTCTGTCAAAAACCGCCCGAAATCTGACGTTGGGTGATCTGAAAAAGCTGATGGACCTAAGCGATGATCTCGCGCGCCTGAACCGCGACCGGTATCGCGCATTCTCAGACGCGCCCGAGGCGGATGTGACACGCCCCGCCGCGCTGGCCTTTGCGGGCGACACCTATCAGGGGCTCGAAGCTGCGTCGCTGGATGCCGAGGAGATGGCCTGGGCGCAGGATCATCTTCGCATTCTGTCCGGTCTTTACGGTGTGCTGCGCCCGCTGGATTCCATTCAGGCTTATCGGCTTGAGATGGGCAGCAAGCTAAAAACCCGCCGCGGAAAGAACCTGTATGAATATTGGCGCGATCAACTGAGCAAAGCGCTTAATGCGCAAGGTGCTGAGGTTGGATCGGACGTTCTGGTCAACTGCGCCAGCCAGGAATATTTCGGCGCAGTAGACCTTAAAGCACTGAAGCTGCGCGTTATCACCCCTGTTTTCATGGAAGACAAAGCAGGCACGCCTAAGATCGTGAGCTTTTTTGCCAAAAAAGCGCGCGGTGCGATGGCACGGTATGTCATTCAGCACAGGCTGGACGACCCCAAAGGACTGCTGGACTTTGACTCAGGTGGCTATAAATACCGCCCCGATTTGTCAGAAGAAAACAAACCCGTCTTTGTGCGGCCCTATCAGGCTTGATCTAACATCGACGGGTCATAGGCGACCAGTTCGACCGTATTGCCTTCGGGGTCTTCGGTGAAAATACCGCGCCAACCGATCCATCCGAACTGTTCGACCCGGTAGGGCTGGCCAAGGTGGTCATACCATCGCATCACAGCGTCTTGTTCGTCGAATGGCAGCGACAAAGCGATGTGATGCAGGGATGACGTGCCACCCGTCACCGGTTTTTGCGACCCGGTCGGGTGCTACCCTGGTCGCGGGGCAGCAGTGTGGTGAAACAGGGCCAGAACCTGCGTGTGGCCACCATATCCGGGCGCGATTTGGAAAAAGGTGATCGCGCTGTTGTGGTCACCGCTGAGACGCTCTAACCCGATCACGTTTTCATAAAACGCGACCATGGCGGCCATATCCGCGCAGCGGATGGCAATTTCACCCAGCGCGCGGGGCTTAAATCCACGATCTTCAGACATGAGTTCAATCTAGTCAGCCCAGATTTACTCTGCAATAACCGGGCAACAATCATCCGGCCTATGGGTCAGAACCATCTGGTGAATCGTTTGCTTTTGCAGCGGTTTGGTCAGGTAGTGATCCAGCCCGGCAGATAAGATTCCCTGATCGTCACCAGCCATCGCATGAGCCGTAAGGGCGACAATAGGAACATGACGGCCAGTCTCAATCTCACGGCGCCGGATTTCGGCTGTGGCCTGTTTGCCGTCCATTTTAGGCATCGAGATATCCATAAAGATAAGGTCTGGGTCAAACTCCTGATACGCCTGCACCGCTTCGATCCCGTTGCCGGCAAAGCGCAGGTCGATGTTCAGATCTTTGACCATCTTCTTAAGGATCAGTTGATTGGTCCGGTTATCTTCGGCCGCCAGAACTCGCATGATACGCTGCGTTCCTTCACATGCGGGTTGGTTAGGTGCCTGATTGATCGGTGCGGTCTCCGAAAGCGACTCAACGCCCTGTGGGTGGCCAAGCGCTTTCAGGCGCGCGTATAGCTCAGCCCTGGGGATCGGCTTTTGTAGAACGCCTTCGATCAGGTGGCGCGCGGGGTGGGCGTGAATGACACCGGGATTGGCCGACATCACGACAATCGGCAGAGCGCCCCACCCCCTGTCTTTCAGCAGGACAGCCAGCTCAAGCCCGTCCATGTCGGGCAGGTCATGATCGCACAGCAGAAGGTCCACACTGTCGTTCAGCGCCGTCAGCGCCTCTCGCCCCGACGTGCAAACGGTGACCTGAACCCCCAGCCGCCCTAGCTGTTTGGACAGGATCGCGCAGTTGGCGGCCAAATCCTCGACGATCATCACATGGCGCAGGCGCCCGTCAAGATCGGGCGGGGCAGGTTGCGGGCCTTCAGCGGTCGGCAGTGAGACACGAAAGCCAAAGCAGGACCCCTGCCCCGGCTCGCTATCCACCCAGATAGCACCGCCCATTAATGTGATCAGTCGCTTGGTAATGGCAAGGCCCAGACCGGTCCCCTCAAAGGCCCTGTTCCGTTCGTCTTCGACCTGATTGAATTCACCAAAAATGTGCCCGATCTTGTCTTCGTCGATGCCGATGCCGGTATCTTCGATTGCAACATGCACGTCGCAGGATTGGGTATCCGGGTTCGGCACACCGGTGACACGGATCAGGACATGGCCCTCGGACGTGAACTTGACCGCATTGCCGACGAGATTGGTCAAAACCTGCCGGACCCGCCCCGGATCGCCGACAAACAATGTTGGCAGGAACAGATCGTAATCCACCAGCAACGAAAGCCCCTTGTCCCGAACGCTGGGTTGCAGCAGCATCGCGACTTCAAGAATGCAGCGTTCAAAGTCGAACTGTTCCGGGTGCAGGGTCAGCTTGTCAGCCTCGATCTTGGAATAGTCCAGGACGTCGTTGATAATCACCAGAAGCGCCTCGCCCGAGTTGCGGATGGTGTTCAAATACAGCCGTTGTTCTTCATCCAAAGGTGTTTCAGTCAGCAATTCCGTCATGCCCACGATGCCGTTCATCGGGGTTCGGATTTCATGGCTCATATTGGCCAGAAAGGCCGATTTGGCGCGGTTTGCCGCCTCGGCCCGTTCACGAGCAGAGGTCAATTCGGCCTCATGGCGCACGGATGCCGAGATGTTCAGGGCCAGACTCACCACGTCGCCACCATGACCGCGCTGGTCGATTAGCTTGATGTAATGGCCGTTCCACAGCCGGATAACTTCGGGCTGTGGATGCGGCATGGCCCATCTCTGCAGCATTCTATCGCGCCAGCCGGGCGTCGGCTCGGACCCAAGATCAATCAGCCCCTCGGTCGTCAGAATCTCAAGAATCCTAGGATAGGTTACACCCGGCGCAACCTCTTCCAGCCCGTCAAAGACGCTTAAGTAAGCCGCGTTTGCCCCGATCAGGCTACTTTCCTCGTCAAAGAACGCGAATCCATCCTGAATAGTTTGGATTGAATGCCACAGGCGGCGCTCGGCCACCTCGACCTTGGCGTTGGCGACCGTCAGATCGGATTTGACCTTTTCATTTTCACCCCGGACCGTTTCAACCTCGGCCTGGGTTTCACCGATCCGCTTGGTCAATGCCATCGCATGCAGGCCCAGTTTGCGGTTTGCAGCCGACAGCTCTGCCTGTTTCATTTCCAACAACCGCTCGGCCGCCAGACGTGCGCGCCGTTCCTGTGACAGTTTTCCTGCAAGACTCATCTTTGGTGTTTCCGGGACAATCTGCGTCCAGCATCCGGACAGAGAGTGAAGAACTGTTTAAGCCGTTGCCCAATGATCGAACCTCATGCCACTCTTGCCAAAACGGAGGTGTGATATGCGATGTTTCTTCGGCGCGTTGTTGGCCTGTGGCGTATTTGCTCATCCTGTGGCGGCGGGCTGCGCAACGGATGATCAGATCGATCGGTTCATCGCGGATTACCTCTCAGCTTCGCCCACACCTGCCCTTTCATCTGATGGCACAATGAATGACGCGCTGTGCACGCAAGCGCTCATAGTGTCCGCATTAGAGCCACATTTAGGGCCGGTCATCGGCTACAAGGCCGGTTTGACCAGCGCACCGGCACAAGAAAGATTTGGCGCATCCGAACCGGTTCAGGGCGTATTGTTCCGCGACATGATGCTGGATGACGGCGCGACCGTTCCATCAGACTGGGGTGCGCGACCGGTATTTGAGGCCGATCTGGTGCTGGTTGTTGGCACTGCGGATATCAATCAGGCCACGTCGCCAGAGGAGGTGCTGCAAGGCGTCTCAGCCATCCGCCCGTTTATCGAACTACCGGACCTGACCTTTGCCGAGGGTGAACCGATTACTCCGGTCACGCTGACAGCAATTGGCGTTGCTCCGAAACTGGGCGTTTTGGGAGCAGAAATCCCTGTGTCCGATCCGGCAGCTATGGTGCAGGCCTTGGCTGATATGACCGTCACCCTCCGCGCCGCAGATGACGAGATTCTGGCGCAGGTACCGGGCACAGCGGTACTGGGGCATCCGGCCAATGCCGCCCTTTGGCTGATGTCCAAAGGGATTGAATTTCAACCGGGGGACTTGATTTCCGTCGGATCATTCGGGCCGTTATTCCCGCCTGCAAAGGGTAAAGGCGGGGCATCAGTGTCTTACGACGGCTTGCCCGGCAATCCCACGGTCAGCGTGGTGTTTGACTGACCTGTCACCGTCCCTCGCGCAGCCAGCCCGCCAGAAGGAACCCGCCCGCCAGCAGCAATACAAGCCAAGGTGGCAATAGCCCGGCCTGCGTCACGTCACGTGTTTCATAGGCGTCGCGCGGGGTCAGACCGATCCATCCGCGCCCTGATGCGGGACGCCCGGCACGTACGTTGCGGATCGACGGCAAACGCTCCTCCAAACGCACTGTACCGCCGCGCAATTCTGCCGTCACAGGTTCCAGAACCTCGGCCGTTGCGATCGTACGTTCGAATTCCTTGGGTGCCGCGGGGCCAAGCCCGATGACGGTGGATTGTTCCCCTTCCTGAAGGCGATAGAGGCCGATTTCCGGCCCGAAATACTGTGCTTCGAACCGCCCCGGCGAGACCTCATCCAAGGTAATTTCGACCGTTTCGCCGTTCGGGCGGGTTACGGTTACCGGCCCGACCTCATCCCCAAGCGTCTGACGGATGATGCGCATCACCTGACCATTGGCCTCGGCCCACAAGGCCTCTTCCTCGAGCTCGGGCTCTTTCATCATCCAATGCGCCAATCGGCGCAGCAATTCCAGCTGCGGTCCGCCACCTTCGAATCCCCGGCTCCACAACCAGGCATGGTCCGAGGCCAGCAGCGCCACGCGCCCTTCGCCAACACGGTTGAGCACCAACAGGGGCCGGTCATCCACGCCCGTCATTAACACCTCACCCGTGCGGTGATTTACGTCGATCTGGCGCAGCCAAGCACCCCAGTTATCCGAGTCGCCAAGGTCCGTCGTGACCGGATGGCGATGCCCCAGGTCGGTGACCATCGGTACATAGCGTTCCTCGATCACCCGCGCAGTGGGTTGCGCAGGCAGGATCGGTGCCAAGGGTGAGCGGAAGATACTGTCGGCGCTGGCGAAATCCGGTCCGGCGGCAACAAGAACGGCACCACCCTCGTTGATATAGTTGGTGACATTGTCCAGATAGATCGCCGGCAGGATGCCGCGCCGCTTGTAGCGGTCAAAGATGATCAGGTCGAAATCGTTGATCTTTTCCAGAAACAGCTCGCGCGTCGGGAAGGCGATCAGTGACAATTCATCCACCGGCACCCCGTCCTGCTTTTCAGGGGGGCGCAGAATGGTGAAATGCACAAGATCCACAGAACTGTCGGATTTCAGCAAGTTGCGCCATGTTCGCCCGCCCGGATGCGGCTCTCCGGACACCAGCAACACGCGCAGCCGGTCGCGGACGCCGTTCATCTGGATCAGGGCGGTGTTGTTACGGTCGGTCAGTTCGCCCTCAGCCTCTGGCACGGTGAATTGAATCACGTTGCGCCCGCCGTGAGGCAGCGTGATCGGCAGCTCAACATCAACACCAATGGGAATCGTAAATTGTTCGGCTTCGGCCCCGTCGACCGAAATTTCGAGCGGCGCGGTCGAGGCCCCAGTGGGTGCTGCACCGCTATCCTCAACCCTTAGGGTCAAGATAACGGGTTCATCAATAATGGCAAAGGCAGGCGCATTGCGGACGATCAGACGGCGATCCCAATCCGTTTTGCGCCCTGTCTGCAAAAGATGCATGGGCGCGGGCAGATCGGGGGCCTGATCGGCATCATGCACGATGCCGTCCGACACCACTAAAATGCCCGCGATCCGTGCGCGTGGTTCTTCGGCCAACGCTTCGTTCAGGGCCGCCATAACTTGGGTGCCTTCGTCCCCGTCTCCGTCACCTACGCGAATGCGGCGCAGTTCAGTATTGTCACGGGATTCAATCTCGGCCGCCAATTCCTTTGTGGCCTGTGCAGTCTGGTCCGCCCGGTCCGAAAGAGTCTGACTTGCGCTTTCATCCTCGATCATCAGAACGATATCGGTCAGCGGCGCGCGATCTTCGATCTGATAGACCGGACCTGACAGCGCAGCGATCAAAACCAGCGCCGCCAAACCGCGCAAAGCCCAGCCAGACAAACCGCGCCACAGGGCCAGAACAACCCCAGCAACAGCAATCGCCACCACGATGGCGAGAATGGGCCAAGGGATCAGCGGGTCGAAGATGACGGTTCCAGTCATTGTCCCAACCTGTCCAGCAAGGCAGGCACGTGCACCTGATCTGATTTGTAGTTCCCGGTCAGCACATGCATCACCAGATTGACACCAAAGCGGTTTGCAAGCTCACGCTGCCGCTCACCCGCATACCCGCGGCCAACCGGCAGTAGTGCCTGACCGTTGCGATCAATGGCCCAGGCCGCACCCCAGTCATTGCCGCCGATCACCACTGGCGTCACGTTATCATTGAGGTTGCGGAACGGCATGCCTTCGATCTGTTCGGCATCCATGGGTGCCGCCTCGACCCAAACTTCGGTGCCCGCGTAGCGACCCGGGAAATCCTGCAAAAGGTAGAAGGCACGGGTCAGGACATGGTCACGCGGAACAGGCTCTAACGAAGGGATATTCAGCGGGGCCGCGATCTGTTGCAGCTTGCGCCCATTCGGGCTGGCCGCCCCAAAGCGTGCCACATCCGCATCACGCGTGTCGAATAGGATCATTCCACCCGAACGCAGGTAAGCGTTGAGCTTGGCATAAGCCTCAGCCGACGGTTGCGGCTGGTCGGGTGAGATCGGCCAATAAAGCAGCGGGAAAAACGCCAACTCGTCCCGTTCCAGATCCACGCCAATGGGTTTAGCAGGTTCTACCGAGGTTCGAAAAAACAACGTCTGAGCCAATCCGCGCATTCCTGCAGCCGCAATATCGTCAACCTGCTGATCACCCGTCAGAACATGCGCCAGAACCAATTCCTGTGTGGCGCTCAACGCGAAATCTGTACTTTCGGGCGTTTGCGCCTGTACTTCGGGCACCAGCAAAATCGCCCCCAGTGCGACAGCCGCTGCTCTGGCCAAACCAAGGCGACCGGACAACGCCAACGAGGCGATGACGTCAATCGTCAGTAACAACAATGCAAGGCTCAGCAGGATGCCCCCAATGGGTGTTTCGGTGCTGACCTCCTGGCCCTTGATCGGAACATCCGACGGCCAGACCGCTGGGCTGAGAACCGTTTCATCGGACAGAACGTTGCGTGCCAATTTCTGTTTGCCGCTTTCGTAAAGGCCGGGTCGCAGATCGGGACCGATCTGACCGGCCACAAGCTCAACACCATCGACGCCCGGTAGATTTCCGGCATCAGACAGAACACCAAAGCCATCCATAACCTGAATCGGTTCCCACGTGGTGCCTTGCAACTGTGACTCCTGCCGCGATTTCGCCGCTGATGACACCGCCAGCCGGTCCAACATTTCAACAAAAAGCCCAGACAAGGGAAGGCTGGACCATTCTGCATCTGCCGTCACATGGAACAGTACCACCTGCCCCAATCCCAACGCTTTGCGCGTCACCAAGGGCGTGCCATCCGAAAGTGAGGCAATGACCCGATCCGCCAAATTAGGGTCTGGTTGCGCCATGACCTGCGTGGTCACTGTGACATCTTCCGGTACCTTCAATCCATAAAAGGGCGAGTTTTCCGGGAAAGGTGCCAGCCCTTTGGCTTCGCCCCAACTCATCGCGCCACCGACCGAGCGTCCGCCGCTGCGCAGGCGCACCGGCAACAGGGTGTCCTCGGCATCCCGGCCAAGATCGCTGGCCGCCATCCGCGGACCAGCAAAGCGCAGCAGCAAACCGCCCTGTTCCACCCATTCGACCAGCGCCGCCTGTTCGGACCCGGCCGGTTTCGCCACATCGGCCAGCACGATCACATCTGGATTGGCGGGCAGGACTTCCAGCAATCCGCCATCGACGAAGTCCGCCGTAGGGGTCAGAACTTGCGTCAGGTAATGCAACGGCGACAACAGCTCTAACCCTTCGCGGTTCAGAGATCCGGCAATCAGGGCGACTTCGCGTCGCCGCAAGCTGTCATCGGTCAGCGTGACGGCCCCTGCCGAACGTTCACCCTGAATCTCGAACCGGGTGATGCGCGCGCGCAGTTCGGAAGGCAGCGACAGTTCTACCTGCGCCTGTGTCTCGCCGCTGGCAAACTCCATCTCGGCCGATTGCAGAACACGCATTGCACCGGCGGGGTCACGCCCCTGAGCCAGTATCGTGACGCGATCTGCCGGACCGGGTTCCGCCCGTTGCGCGGACAATTGAATGACCCCGTCCTGGTATGTAGCAGGCAGAATCGCAACCGCAGGCGACGGGGCCTGATAGACTGTCACATCACCGCGCGCGCGCAGGGCAGACAGGATCGCCTCGTGCCCCTCGTAGGTTAAGCGATCGCTGAACCAATGGGTGTCAAACCCTCCGTCCACCTGATCCATGGCAGCCAGCGCCATATCGACTTGCGCCGGGGTCGGTTGCCACGGTGTCGGGGTCAGCCCGGGTAAACGGCCGCGCCATGCTTCGGCGGCTTGAAAAACGGGGGTTTCAGGTTCGGTCAGGCGCAGGATGGCCACGGTGCGCCCCGCGCGCCCGGCCTCGGTCAGCTGCACATCGATCTGATCCAGCGTCGTTGACCAGCGGGTCGCCCCGGCCCAGCTGGCATCCAGAACCAGCAGCAACGGACCTGAACCTGCCTGATCGCGCGAGGGGTTCAGGACCGGTCCGGCCAATCCAATGATAATCGCCGCCGCCGCCAGCATGCGCAGCAACAACAGCCACCATGGGGTGCGGTCAGAAACGCTTTCGTCATCCCTCAACCCCAGCAGCAGCGTCACCGCCGGGAACAACCGACGGATCGGCGCGGGTGGCACGGCACGCAGGATTAGCCACAGGATCGGCAGGGTCAAAAGACCCATCAACACCCACGGTGCGGTAAAGCCAATTCCCGCCAAAACCGTCATCCCGTTCCCCCATCCAGCGCACGATAGAGCCACAACAGAGCTGCTTGCGCACTGTCACCGGTGTGATGCAGCCCCAGCTGCCAGCCCGTTGCGCGGCACAAATGGGTCAGCGCATCCTTGCGTTTCGCAAGTCGTTCCAGATACCGCTCGCGCAGTTCTCCGGCCTTTAGGGTTTCGTGTCGGACAGACCCGCCGACGCTTTCAAAGATCGTGCGCCCCCGGTACGGAAAGGTCTCTTCTCCGGGATCGAGAACCTGCAGGACCAAACCCCGCACCCCCCGGTCGGCGGCTTTGGTCAGGGCCAGTTCGACCTCGTCCAGCGGACCAAGGAAATCGGAAATGAAAACGGCGCGGGCATGCGGAATCATGGCGCGGTGTTCGGGTGGCGCATAGTCGCTCTCAGCATCCTCGGACCACGCTTCTGCCAGTCGGATGATCTGAGCATTACCGCGTCGCGGCGGCAGGGTCGTACCAGTCAAACCGACACGCTCACCCCCGCGCACCAGCAGGATCGCGGTTGCCAACCCCAGCAGACGAGCGCGGTCGGCCTTGGTAGGCAGGTTCTTGTGAGACGCAAACCGCATCGACGCGCCCTGATCGACCCACAGCATTACCGATTGCGCAATCTGCCACTCGCGTTCACGCACAAATTGCTGATCGCCCCTGGCAGAGCGCCGATGGTCGATCATCCGGCGGCTGTCGCCGATCTGAGCAGGGCGATATTGCCAGAAATCGTCACCAAGCCCCGCGCGGCGTCGACCGTGATCGCCCAGCAGAACCGTACCGGCCAGCTGCTCGGCCCGCGCCAAGAGCGGCGGCAGCCGGGACGCCTCGGCCTCAGATCTTTCGCGAAGGGTCAGCGCGGCATTCACGCCGCAGCCTCGGTGCGCACCAGACCGGCGGCGGTGGACGCAATCAAGTCTGCGAGGCTGTCACCGCGCGCCCGCGCCGCAAAGTTCAAGGCCATCCGGTGGCTAAGCACCGGGCGGGCCACGTCCAGCACGTCCTCGGCATTCGGCGCCAATCGCCCTTGCAGCATCGCCCGTGCACGCACCGTCATCATCAGCGCTTGTGCTGCACGGGGGCCGGGGCCCCAAGCCACGGTTTCAGCGACACGTTCAGAAACACCCGCCTCTTCGGGGCGGAAGGCGCGGACAAGATCGAGGATCAGTTCCACAACCGAGTCCCCGACCGGCATCCGGCGCAACAGGGTCTGAGCGGCCAACAGCTCTTCCTTGCTGAAAATCTCGTGCGCTTCGTCCTCTTCCACGCCAGTCGTGGCCAAAAGAATATCGCGCTCGGTCTGGCGATCGGGATAATCCACGTCTATCCGCACCAAAAAGCGGTCCAGCTGCGCCTCGGGCAGTGGATAAGTACCCTCTTGCTCGATCGGGTTTTGCGTCGCCAATACGTGGAATGGTTCACCCAGATCGCGGTCTTCGCCAGCCACAGTCACAGTGCGTTCCTGCATCGCCTGCAAAAGCGCTGATTGAGTCCGGGGGCTGGCGCGGTTGATTTCGTCCGCCATCAGCAGCTGGCAGAAGATCGGACCGGAAATAAAGCGAAAGTGGCGGCTGCCATCCTCGGCTGTGTCCAGAACCTCGGACCCCAGAATATCGGCGGGCATCAGATCAGGCGTGAACTGGATGCGGTTACCGTGCAGACCCATCACGGTCGACAGCGTTTCAACCAGCCGCGTCTTGCCAAGCCCAGGCAGGCCGATCAGCAGGGCGTGCCCACCGCACAATAGCGCGGTCAGCGTCAGGTCCACGACCCTTTCCTGTCCGATAAAGCGACGGGTGATCGAGGCCTTGGCCTCTTGCAGTTTGATTTCCAGCGCTTCGATCTCGGACACGAGGTCGGCAGGTTCGGTCATGACTTTCCCTTCCGTGGACTATTATGGTTGAAGTGTATCGCGCGAAAAGGAAATGGCAAAAGCAATGAGCGGACAAAAACCTGTGACCCCCTCTCCGGACGGGCTGGCGGCCTCGGTCAAAGCGGCCAAAACCAGGGGTTTACCCCCTGTTCACCTGTGGAATCCTCCGTTTTGCGGCGATCTGGACATCCATATCGCAAAAGATGGGTCTTGGACTTATTTAGGGTCGCCGATCAACCGGTTCGAGCTTGTGAAGCTTTTTTCCTCAATTCTTAAGGAAGAAGACGGGAAATACTACCTTGTGACCCCGGTGGAAAAGGTGGGAATCACTGTCGAGGATGCGCCCTTTGTGGCCGTGGATTTTGACGCGGCAGGCGAGGGTCAGGCCCAAGTACTGACATTTACGACCCGTGTTGGTGATACCGCGATAGCTGGTCCTGATCACCCGATCCGGATTGTCATCAATCCCGAAACAGACGAGCCGTCACCTTACGTATTGGTTCGCGCAAATCTTGAGGCGCGCATAGATCGCAAAAGCTTTTATCGTCTTGTGGACATCGCAACGCACAAAGATGGCTGGTTTGGCGTCTGGTCCAGTGGGCAGTTTTTCCCGCTTATCCGGTCGGACAGCCTGACCGACTAGGCCGGTTTTGCGACCCGACGATCCTGTGCCAGAACAACAGCCATTGCCACGACCCCTGCACCCAGCGCTCGGGTCCAGTTCCACTCTTCGCCCAGCACCAGCATGATCAGCATCACGTAGAAGGGGGCGACATTGATGTGAAAGGACGTAAGCGCGACGCCCAGTTTGCCAATCGATGCGACAAACAGGATCTGGCTGAGCGCCATGGAAATCAGCGAATAGATCGCCAGCATCCCAATTTGACGCGTGTCGATAGAAATGGACGGCACGATATCCATGCCCAGATGATGTGCGCCGGCCATCAGGATGGTTGCCATGAAGAACCCGCCAACAAATGTGACCGCTGCGCGCCCGGTCTGGCTTAATTCGGGGAAATCTCGCGAGGTTGCCTGGCTACCCCAGCAAAACAGGGCTGTCGCTGCAACGGCACAGGCCGCGCCCAAACCCAACTGTGCCGGGGCTACCGCGCTGGTGGCGATCAATCCACCCACTACCGAGATCAGAACCCCAACAGCAAAATTCCACTTGAGTCGCCGAGTACCAGACGCAAGTTCCAGCAATGTCGCAATCAATGGCGCGCATGAGGCAATGATGGCCGTTGTGACCGGGTCCATCAGTTTTTGCGCCACGATCAGCAGAAACATCCCCAGACCGATGCCAAACCCGCCGACAACAAACGCATGTCCCCAACGGGCGCGCAGAACCCGTTCCGGGCCATCTATCATGACCCAAATCGGGAGTAGAAACGCAACAGCCATGGCCATGCGCGCAACCAACAGCGCAACTGGCGGCCATGTCTGCAACAGCACCTCGGCCGCCGGAAACCCAGCCGCCCACGTCAGCATGGATGCCACTGCCAAGCCGTTGCCGGACAAGGCCGAATTTTGCCCGGCAGACGCAGAAAGGGCGTTCCCGCGCGCGGGGTTTGGGCTCATCGCCATAATGTTCGAACCTTTTGTTGGCACGGCGTTCTGAAATGATTCGCCGCGTTGCCCAGACCCTCGCTGATTCAGTCAGGCCGATCTGGTCGAATTTCGACAAACTGTCGTTTTCGGTCTCTTTCGTTAAAAACGCCTCGCGGATAAGATCAGCGCACCAGCTATCAAAAGGCTTCCGATGCCAAAATTCGCGGCCAATATCTCCCTGCTCTTTGCCGAGCTTCCCTACCTGGACCGGTTTCAGGCCGCCGCAGAGGCCGGGTTCATGGCGGTTGAAATTCTGTTTCCCTACGACCTGGCCGCCAAAGAGACACACCGCGCGTTGCTGGCCAACGGTTTGGATCTGGTGCTGATCAATGCGCCTCCACCCAATTACACCGGCGGCGATCCCGGTTATGCCGCTGTTCCCGGTGGTGAAGGCCGGTTCCAGTCGGATATCCGCCGCGTTTTGCGCTATGCTCAGGTTCTGCGCCCGGGGCTGATCCACATCATGTCAGGTTATTCCTCGGGACCGGACGCGTTTGAATGCATGGTGCACAACCTGCAATGGACGGCCGACCTTGCACCGCACCAACAATTTACGATTGAACCGCTCAACCCCGTGTCTCAGCCCGATTACTTCCTCAACGATTACAACCTGGCTGCTGACATCCTGGACCGTGTGGATCGCCCGAATGTCGGCCTGCAATACGACAGCTTTCACGCCCATATGATCCATGGAGATGCGCTGGCTGTTTGGGAACAGTTTCATCCAAGGGTCGTACATGCCCAGGTCGGAGCCGCCCCGGACCGCTCTGAACCGGGACGCGGTCCGACGGATTTCGCTCAGCTTTTTAACGCTATGACGGCGTCGGGATATTCCGGTTGGGTTAGCGCCGAATACACACCGTCAACATCCAGAACCGTGCACTCATTGGGCTGGATGTGACGCCAGATTCCCTATTCCGTCTGGCAATCAGGGGGAAAATATCTAAAACCGGGGCATCGCGACCTTAAGGATGCCCGAAATGATCCCTGCCCGCTTGGCCCACGCTGTATTCGGACTGATCATGTCCGGCCTCATGTCCTGTATCGTCACTGGCATCGCCACGGTCAAAGCTGTCGGTTTCGGACCGTCCACATTTGGTGACTGGATGGGTTCCTGGGCTTTTTGCTGGCCCATCGCCTTCGCCGTCATCCTAACCCTTGGACCAACAGTAAAACGTATGGTCGAGGGGTGGGTCAGACCGCAGGACTGACCCGCTGCAAAGAGGGCCCGCCGGGCCTGATGAGCAGCGCCGCCCGCTTGATGAATTTCTAGTGCGCCTCGGCCCAGTTCGCACCCTGCCCGGCATCCACGCTCAGCTTGACGTCCAGCTTCACAGCTGGATCAGATGCGCCTTCCATCACGTCGCGTGCGGCATCGATCAAAGGGTCCACCGCATCCTCGGCGACTTCGAACAGCAATTCGTCATGCACCTGCAGCAGCATCTTGGCGGGCAGACCATTGATCGCATCTGGCATCCGCACCATCGCGCGCCGGATCACATCCGCCGCCGTTCCTTGAATCGGCGCATTGATCGCCGCCCGGCGCGAGAACCCCGCATGAGGCCCTTTGGCGTTAATCTCAGGTGTATGAATTTTACGTCCGAACAAAGTCTGCACATAGCCATGCTCTTTGGCAAAGGCGACAGTGTCGTCCATATACTTGCGAATACCCGGGAAGCGTTCGAAATAACGGTCGATGAACCCCTGTGCCTCGGCCCGCGGAATGCGCAAATTGCGCGCCAGCCCAAAGCCTGAGATGCCATAGATCACACCAAAGTTGATCGCCTTGGCCTGACGGCGGATATCCGGCGTCATCTCGTCCAGCGGCACATCGAACATCTCGGACGCGGTCATGGCGTGAATGTCCAGCCCGTCGGAAAACGCCTGTTTCAGAGCCGAAATATCGGCGATATGCGCCAGAATGCGCAGCTCGATCTGGCTGTAGTCGAGGCTGACCAGCACATTGCCCGGCTCAGCGATGAACGCCTCGCGAATGCGCCGACCCTCCTCGGTGCGCACGGGGATGTTCTGCAGGTTCGGATCAGTCGAGGCCAAACGCCCGGTGTTGGCTCCGGTGATCGAATAAGACGTATGCACCCGGCCCGTATCTGGATTGATATGGGTCTGCAGCGCGTCGGTGTAGGTCGATTTCAGCTTGCTCAGTTGCCGCCAGTCCAGTACTCGGCGTGGCAATTCATGCTCGGTCGCGAGGTCTTCGAGAATGTCAGCCCCGGTCGAGTATTTTCCGGTTTTTCCCTTCTTGCCGCCTTCCAGCCCCATCTTGTCGAACAGAATCTCACCAAGCTGGGCAGGAGAGCCAACATTGAAATTCTCGTCCGCCAATTCGTGGATATCAGCCTCTAACCCTGCCATTTTCTGGGCAAATGCGTTGGACATCCGGCTCAACACATCGCGGTCGACCTTGATGCCGTGCATCTCCATCTCGGTCAGAACCGGCACCAGCGGACGTTCGAGCGTTTCATAGACGGTAGTGACCTGCACCTGATGCAGCTGCGGTTTGAACAGTTTCCACAGGCGCAGCGTGATATCGGCATCTTCGGCCGCATAGGCCGTTGCCTCATCGATCGGCACCTTGTCGAAAGTGATCGCCGATTTACCCGAACCCAGCAGCGGTTTGATCGGGATCGGCGTGTGGTTCAAATAGCGTTCGGACAGCGTGTCCATCCCATGCCCATGCTCGCCGCCATGCATTGCATAGGACATCAGCATCGTGTCATCGATTGGCACCACGTTCACGCCATAGCGGGCGAAAATCTTGGCGTCGTATTTCATGTTCTGCCCGATCTTCAGGATCGACGGATCCTCGAGCATCGGTTTCAGCAGCTTCAGAG
The DNA here is from genome assembly GCF_059611125.1 of Ruegeria sp. CDSB029. Taxonomy (NCBI): domain Bacteria; kingdom Pseudomonadati; phylum Pseudomonadota; class Alphaproteobacteria; order Rhodobacterales; family Roseobacteraceae; genus Ruegeria; species Ruegeria sp. CDSB029. The sequence goes on along the minus strand of NZ_JBXWOX010000002.1, from coordinate 210,058 downwards.
CTTCATTTATAGGCATTTGCCCCTCGGCCAGCGCGTCTGAGCCGAACAGATCATCGCTGGCGCTTTCTCGATGGATCAGCGGGATGTAACACGCCTCGCCCGGCTCAACCGACAGGGAGATGCCGACAAGATCAGCTATCATTTCATTCAGGCCAGTGGTTTCCGTGTCCACCGCGATCCAGCCGCGCTCATACGCCTGATCTATCCATTTCTGCAGCGCACCGGCATCCCGCACACATTCGTATTTCGACGCATCAAAGGGGATGGCTTCGGCTTCGACCACCTCCGTAGCCGGCGCAGGCGCATCGGCAATCGCCGGTGCTTCGGCACCCAACTTGTCCGCGATCCGCTTGGTGAGCGTGCGAAACTCCATATCTGCCAGAAAACCCAGCAAGGTGTCCGGTTCGGGGTCTTTCACTTCAAGATCGTCCAGCGTGAAATCCAGCGGTGTGTTCTCGTCCAGTTGCACCAGCTTCTTCGACAGCTCGATCTGGTCGCGCTTTTCGATCAGGGTCTGGCGGCGCTTTGGCTGTTTGATCTCTTCGGCCCGGTCCAGCAACGTTTCCAGATCACCATATTCGTTGATCAGCAGGGCGGCCGTTTTGACCCCAATGCCTGGAGCCCCGGGAACGTTATCGACGCTGTCGCCCGCCAGTGCCTGTACATCAACCACGCGTTCAGGGCCGACACCGAATTTCTCAATCACGCCATCGCGGTCGATGCGCTTGTTCTTCATCGCATCCAGCATTTCGACACCGCCGCCAACCAGCTGCATCAGATCCTTGTCCGAGCTTACGATTGTCACACGCCCGCCCGCCTCACGCGCCTGCACAGCAAGGGTCGCGATGATGTCGTCGGCCTCGTACCCCTCCAACTCTTTGCAAGCGATGTTGAAGGCTTTCGTCGCTTCGCGTGTCAGGGGCATCTGCGGGCGCAGGTCCTCGGGCATCGCTTCGCGGTTGGCCTTGTAGAGGTCATACATATCGTTGCGGAACGTGTGCGAGCCTTTGTCGAAGATCACCGCCACATGGGTCGGTGCGTCCGGGCCGGCGTTCCCTTCAACATATTTCTGCAACATGTTGCAAAAGCCAGAAACTGCACCAATCGGCAGTCCGTCCGACTTTCGCGTTAGTGGCGGCAGCGCGTGGTAGGCCCTGAAAATAAAGGCCGATCCGTCAATCAGATGCAGGTGACACCCTTTTCCGAAATTGCTCATGCGCGCGCTCCGTTCTGGTTGGAAACGGTTCTGCCACAGGCCCGCGCGGGTGGCCAGTAAAGAAGGTGGTCAATCCACACAAGAGGCCGGAAAACTGTTCCGGAACGTCAACGCAGGCCGTCAATCACGCGACGCGGAATTCCTGCCCGGTTCTGTCCCAGATCAGCCCCACACGCTCGGCGATGCCGTTCATCTGCTTGTGCAGCGACCGGTTGTTCAACCTGCGGCTCAATGTACGCAATGGAATTAGATTGCGCTCTCCGTAACCATCGATCAACAGAAACATCCAGTTTTGATTGCGCAGCCCGTAGACAATGTTGGACTCGTGAATATCGCGGGCAACAATTTGAAGCTTAAACAGTTTTTTGGCAAAGCTGTTCAATTCATTCAGAACATCTTCACTCAGCGCTCCATCCTCGCACAGCTTCGCAAGGGGGTGTGCGAGCTGTCCGTCATCGGATTCGATCCGTTCCACAATTATCGCCGGGCCAATGTCGGTTTGCGCTATGCCAAAACATCGCGCCAAGGGCAGGTGCTCGATGTCGGTGCCGCTTTTCAACGCCGCCTTCATCTCACCCTCGATTTCCTTCAGCGCATTGCGAAAAACAGAATCGGGCAGAAGCCGCCGGATCAGCCGTTTTGAAAAAGATCGGTTAGGCCGTTTGCGCGGGCGCGTCACCTTTATCAATAAGTTCGATTGCCCTGGACAGGCATACACGTCTCGATGTCCGCCACTGGCAATCGGGTCCTGATCGGACACCCGCAAAAGCTGCACTGCAAAAAGCATCCGGCCCCCGAATTTATTGCGCGTCGTGCTCCGACAGTACGTATTTACAATCGCAATACGGGCACTCGACCCAGCCCGAATCTTCGGGGATCTGCAACCAAACGCGCGGATGGCCCAATGCGCCTTCGCCGCCGTCACAGGCAACACGTGCGGTTTCGACGATCTTGGTTTCCGGTGCATCAAGTGTCACGGCTGGCGATCCTTCATTGGTTGTCGGCCTCGCGGGCATGCATTAGGTGCGTTTATGAGCGATGAGCAAACCGGGGGCAAGGGTCTCATGACCGATGCGGCAATCAGGATCGATGGACTGCGCAAGACCTATCGGGGTGGCAAGAGCCAGCCCGAGAAACAGGCACTGAAGGGCATTGACCTGAGCATTCCACGGGGGTCGGTGTTTGGCCTGCTGGGTCCGAACGGGGCCGGTAAATCGACCCTGATCAACATTCTGGCCGGTCTGGTGGTGAAATCTGCGGGTACAGTGTCGATTTGGGGGTACGATCAGGAGCGCAACCCGCGCCAGTCCCGCGCCGCGATTGGCGTGATGCCCCAAGAGCTGAACCTTGACCCGTTTTTCACCCCCCGCGGCGCGTTGGAGGTGCAGGCCGGTTTGTACGGCGTACCCAAGGCCCAACGCCGCAGCGATGAGATCCTTGAACTGGTCGGTCTCAGCGACAAGGCCGAAGCCTATGCCCGCACGCTGTCGGGTGGCATGCGGCGGCGGTTGCTGCTGGCCAAGGCGCTGGTGCATCACCCCAAGATCCTGGTGCTGGATGAACCGACGGCAGGTGTGGATATCGAACTGCGCCAGATGCTCTGGACAAATGTGCGCAAGCTGAACGAACAGGGCATGACCATCATCCTGACCACCCATTACCTGGAAGAAGCGCAGGAAATGTGTGACGAGATTGCCATCATCAACCACGGTGAGAAAATCGCGCAGGACAGCACCGCCAACCTGCTGGGCCGAATGGACAGCCGTACCATGGTCATCGTGCCCGACAGCCCGGTCATCGATCTACCCGCAACCGAAGGGGTCGAGGCCGCCTTGCGCGACGATGGTAACCTTGTTCTGCAATATCGCAGCGCCCAAACCAACGCCGAGCAAGTTCTGGAATCCGTCCGCGCAGCCAATATCCGCATTCGCGATGTCCGCACTGAAGAGGCTGATCTAGAGGATGTGTTCCTCGCCTTGACGTCCAGCCGCACAGGGGACACCCCGGCGGCTGATCCGGATCAGCCGCGCCGGGGGATGCATAGGGTCAAGCTTTAGTCTCGGTCGATTCGGGCCTGATAGCAGTTGTTTCGCGCAGATCGGACGTGGATATAGGCCACATCTGGTCGGGCAAAGATATCTCTGACTTTTGCACCGATCTGATCCGTGGGCGTGATCGCCCCGGTGCCATAGGCGATGCGGTCATCTGTGCCATAGCCCTTAATTAGGTAATCGGGCGACGAGGTCAGGATCTCGGGCAGGTCTTGCCCCTCGTATCGCTCACAGGGTGCAGCACACAGAAAGATTGGCCCGGTTTCCGCATATGGATGTGTCTCTAAAAATGGCCTGTGGGCCAAGATCAGCATTTCTTCGCCCTCGGGAATGTTCTGCAAACAATGGCGACACGGGTTACCGGCACCCGTTGAAACGGTCCGTTCTGGCGTTGCGCCATAGGAATCCGGGTGACCGGCCTGAAGGGCGCGTACGTCGTCGGTGGGCAATGCGGTGATTTTGAACATTTCAGGTCTCCTTTTTCCCGACATTGCCCATCGGACCAAACCCAATCGACCCGTTTCCTGCGCAAAGGACTCGAAAAAGAACAAAACGTGAATATAATACGGAATCGTCATGTATGCCGAACTGTCGATCACGTCGAACTTCACCTTCCTCACCGGGGCCTCACACCCCGAGGAGTATATGGAGCGTGCCGTGACCCTGGGCCTGCCCGCCATCGCGATTGCCGATGACAACTCGGTCGCCGGGATCGTGCGCGCCCATACCCAGGGGCGCGAGATCGCCCGCAAGGTCCGTGAACGGCTGGAATGGGAGGCGCAGAATACGTCCATCGGCCCACCCCGCCCCGATCACATCCCCAAACCGCCCTCGTACCCGATCCACGCGGTGCCCCGTCTGATACCGGCGGCACGGCTGATCTTTACCGACGCACCCACGGTTACCGCCCTGCCCCTGAACCGGCAGGGCTGGGCCAATCTATGCCGCATCCTGTCCAAGGGCCGGCTGCGCGCCGAGAAAGGCGACTGCATCCTGCACTTGTCCGACCTGCTGGAGTTTTCTGACGGTCTCCACCTGCTGCTGTGGCCACAAACGGCCCGGTCTCCGGGCGGCGCGGGCGGCTGGCGGACACAAGCGCAACAGCTAACGCGCCGCTTTGCCGGGCGGATGCATCTGTTGATGCACCCCCAGTATGACGGCGCAGATGACGTATATTTCTCTTTATTAGAGACTAAATCAAAACAACTCGGCATCCCCACACTCGCCAGCGCCACGCCGATGATGCATCACGGCACGCGCCGCAAACTGGGGGATGTGCTGACCGCCATCCGCCTGCGCCGCAAGATCGATGAGCTGGGCCGCGAGGCGCTGGCCAATGGCGAACAACGCCTGCGATCCGAGGCCGAGATGCTGCGCATCTTCAAAGGTTATGAGGGGGCCGTTGCCCGCGCGCATGAACTTAGTGAACTGCTCACATTCTCGCTGGACGAACTGCGTTATGAGTACCCCAGCGAGGGCAGCGAACAGGAAACCCCGACCCAGCGTCTGCATCGTCTGGCGCATGAAGGGTTGCAATGGCGCTATCCCGCTGGCGCGTCGGAGAAAGCAAAAAAGATGCTGGCGCATGAGCTCGCCCTGATCAGCAAGCTGAAATACGAACCCTACTTTCTGACAGTCCGCGATATCGTTCATTTCGCCCGCTCGCGCGACATCCTCTGCCAGGGGCGCGGCTCAGCGGCCAATTCGGTCGTCTGTTTCTGCCTCGGCATCACCGAAGTCAGCCCCGAGATGGGCACGATGGTCTTCGAACGATTTGTCTCCGAGGCGCGGGATGAGCCGCCCGATATCGACGTTGACTTCGAACATGAGCGCCGCGAAGAGGTGATCCAGCACATCTATAACCGCTATGGCCGCCATCGCGCCGGCCTCTGTGCCACGGTCGTGCATTATCGCGGCAAACGCGCCATCCGCGAGGTTGGCCGCGCGATGGGACTGACCGAAGACACGATTTCGGCGCTCTCATCTCAGCTTTGGGGCTTCTTCTCCGCTGCGGGGCTTGAGGCGGAACGGATGCGCGAGATTGGCCTCGACCCCGAAGATCGCCGTCTAAAACAGACTCTAATGCTGGTATATGAGATCGACGGGTTCCCCCGTCACCTGTCTCAGCATGTCGGCGGCTTCATCATCACCGAGGGGCGTCTGGACGAGCTTGTTCCTATCGAGAACGCCACGATGGAGGACCGCACGGTCATCTGCTGGGACAAGGACGATATCGACACGCTGGGCATTCTGAAGGTCGATGTCCTCAGCCTCGGGATGCTGACCTGCATTCGCAAGGCCTTTGACCTGATCGGTCAGCACCATCAGACCAGCTATACACTCGCCACCCTGCCGCCCGAGGACCCTGTCGTCTACGACATGCTGTGCAAGGCGGACTCGATTGGCGTGTTTCAGGTGGAATCACGGGCACAGATGAACTTTCTGCCCCGGATGCGACCACGTAATTTCTATGATCTGGTGATCGAGGTCGCCATCATCCGCCCCGGCCCCATTCAGGGCGACATGGTCCACCCCTATATCCGCCGCCGGAACGGAGAGGAGGAGGTCAGCTTCCCCTCGGACGAGTTGGGCGAGGTGCTGGGCAAAACGCTGGGCGTGCCGCTGTTTCAGGAACAGGCGATGCAGATTGCCATTGTCGGCGCAGGCTTTACCCCGGAACAGGCCGACCGGCTACGCCGGTCTCTGGCAACCTTCAAGAAGCACGGCAATGTCAGCGAATTCCGCGCGCTGTTCCTGCGCGGGATGAAACGCAACGGGTATGAACAGGACTTCGCCGAACGCTGTTTTTCGCAGATCGAAGGCTTCGGCTCTTACGGCTTCCCCGAAAGCCACGCGGCCAGCTTTGCGCTGCTGGTCTATGCCTCGGCCTGGATCAAATGCCACCATCCGGGGATATTCGCCTGCGCCCTGCTGAATTCGCAGCCAATGGGGTTCTATGCCCCCGCCCAGATCGTCCGTGATGCGCGCGAGCATGAGGTTCAAGTGCGCCCGGTCTGCATCAATGCCAGCTTTTGGGACAATGTGATGGAACCTGACGGTCAGGGCGGGCTGGCGATGCGGCTGGGCTTCCGCCAGATCAAGGGCCTCAGCGAGGAAGATGCCAGCTGGCTGACAGCCGCGCGCGGCAATGGCTACCATCAGGTCGACGATGTCTGGCGCCGTGCCGGTTTGGGACCATCGGTGATCGAAAGGCTGGCCGAGGCGGATGCCTTCGCCGCCTGCGACCTGACACGGCGCGAGGCATTGTGGCAGGCCAAAGCGATTGCCACAGCCAAACCCCTGCCGCTGTTCTCGCAGGATCTGGAGGGGGAGGCGCTGGATGAACCCGAGGCCTACCTGCCGAAAATGACCTTGGGCGAGCAGGTGGTCGAGGACTACGTCGCCACCCGCCTCAGCCTACGGGCGCATCCCGTCGCCCTGCTGCGACATATTCTGACACCGGACCCGCGCGACAAAACCACGCCTGTCGCATGACCGCAGATCGGGATAATGCCCCTGAACAGAGTCGAAATCGGACCATCCCAATGACCAGACCCACCCTGCCCCCACGCTTTCCCGCGACGCCAGATCAGATCAACGCGCAGGTCCGTGCCTTTTATGCCCGCGTGCGCGAGGACACAGTACTGGGACCGGTCTTCAACAAACATGTCCACGACTGGCCCGCCCATGAGGAAAAGATCGCCGCCTTCTGGCGCAACGCGATTTTGTTCGAGCGCAGTTATGACGGCAACCCGCAACGAGTCCATATCGAGCGGCCCGACGTAAAGCCCGAGTTCTTCGCCCATTGGCTGGATCTGTTCGAAGAGGTCGCGACGCAGACGCTGCCCCCTGAAACCGCGACTCCTTGGGTCGCGCTGGCCCGTCGCATCGGGGTGGGAATGAAAGCGGGCGTGCAATCCGCACGCCAACCCAAGGACGCACCACCGATCCTGCGATGATCCCGCGTCATGGCGGCCATGCAATGTTAGCGGTAAATTAGGGGCTATGCGCGCCACCAAAATGAGTTTACTCAAAGGCAAGCCACCCGCGCACTTGCGGTGTGATGGCACAGTCACAACACCGATACATCACCCGGGGCCACAAAGATGAGCACTCAGAACTCCACCCTTCGGGGACTTGGCTATGCGTTTTTGGGCTTTGCGGTCTTTGCCAGCCATGACGCGCTGATCAAGGCGCTCGGCGGCGTCTACTCGGTGATGCAGATCATCTTTTTCGCCACGCTGTTTTCTTTTGTGCCGATGGCCGTCACGATTCTGACCGACCGGACAACCGGGAACTTTTTGCCCCATCACCCATGGCTGGTGTTGCTGCGATCTGGCCTGATGGTCACCGCGATGTCCTGCGCGTTTTACTCCTTTTCCGTATTGCCGCTGGCCGAGGTTTACTCGCTGCTATTTTCCTTCCCGCTGATCGTGACAGTCCTGTCGATCCCCATTCTCGGCGAAGTGGTCCGCGCCCAGCGTTGGGCCGCCGTGGGCGTGGGCTTGATCGGCGTTCTGATTGTCCTGCGTCCAGGCGCAACGGATATCACGCTGGGCCATCTGGCCGCCCTGACAGCTGCCTTTTGCAGCGCCTTTGCATCCGTGCTGGTACGCAAGATCGGGAATGAAGAACGTTCGGCGGTGCTGATCCTGTACCCCATGCTGTTGGCAATCGCGGTGATGAGCCTTGCACAACCCGTTGTCTATCAACCGCCATCCTTGCTGCATCTGGCGATGATGGCATTGGTAGGCGTATTCTCGGTCATCGCCCAGCACCTGATCATTCTGGCCTATCGCGCGGCACCCGCCGGAGTTATTGCCCCCAGCCAGTATAGCCAGATCATCTGGGCTACGATCTTTGGCATGGTCTTCTTTGGTGAACGCCCGGATATCTGGGTTGCGGTGGGCGCCAGCATCATCATCGCATCCGGTGTCTATGTGGTCTGGCGCGAAAGCCGGATCAACACTACCTCGGCCAACACCCCGGTTCTGCGCGTGCGATCACCTCGGTCAGATACCGGGGCAACGCGGCCGGGGGAATAAGAAACGGCGCGCTGTTTAGCGCGCCGTGACAGCGTTTTCCGAAGGTTTAGACCCTTAGTAAAGGACCACAGACCGGATGCTTTCGCCTTTGTGCATCAGGTCGAAACCGTGGTTGATGTCGTCCAGACCCATTGTATGAGTGATCATCGGGTCGATCTCGATCTTGCCCTCCATGTACCAGTCGACAATCTTGGGCACATCGGTCCGGCCCCGCGCGCCACCAAATGCAGTGCCGCGCCACGAGCGGCCAGTGACCAGCTGGAATGGGCGGGTCGAGATTTCGGCCCCAGCCGGCGCCACGCCAATAATGATCGATTCACCCCACCCTTTATGTGCCGACTCCAGTGCTGCGCGCATCACGCCGACATTGCCGGTGGCGTCAAAGGTGTAGTCCGCGCCGCCTTTGGTTAGGTTGACCAGATAAGGCACCAGATCGCCTTCAACCTCGGACGGGTTGACGAAATCGGTCATGCCGAACTTGGTAGCCATTTCGACCTTTGACGGGTTCAGGTCGACGCCGACGATCTGGTCCGCTCCGGCCAGACGCAGGCCTTGAATGACGTTCAGGCCGATGCCGCCCAGACCAAACACGATGGCACGGCTACCGATCTCAACCTTGGCAGTGTTGATGACGGCACCGATGCCGGTGGTGACGCCACAACCGATGTAGCAGATCTTGTCGAAGGGCGCGTCCTCACGCACTTTGGCCAGCGCGATTTCCGGCAGAACCGTGTGGTTCGCGAAGGTTGAACAACCCATGTAGTGCAGGATCGGATCGCCATCCAAGGTCGAAAACCGCGAGGTTCCGTCGGGCATCAAGCCCTGGCCTTGGGTTTCGCGGATCGCCTGACACAGGTTGGTCTTGGGGTGCAAACAGTATTCGCACTCACGACATTCAGGCGTGTAGAGCGGGATCACGTGATCACCCGGTTTCAGGCTGGTCACACCTGGGCCCACTTCAACCACAACGCCTGCGCCTTCATGGCCCAGAATCGCCGGAAACAGGCCTTCGGGGTCAGCGCCCGATCGGGTGAATTCGTCGGTGTGGCAGAGGCCGGTGGCTTTGATCTCGACAAGAACCTCGCCCGCCTTGGGGCCTTCGAGGTTCACATCCATCACTTCCAAAGGTTTGCCCGCCTGGACGGCGACGGCGGCACGGGTACGCATGGTTGTTGTCTCCCTGTCTTATTTGCCCCGACCCTGCGTCAATTGCAGGGCATTTTCAACTGCGCTTTGGTGACAGGTTGGCTAATTGTTTGATATTGCAGTAACGACATTGTCAGAAGGAGAAACGCCAATGCACCGATTTATTCCCGCTCTGGTCCTGCTGGCAGCCTGCGCCGAGACGACCGCGCCTGTTGCAACACCTGCGTCGACGGACGCCGCCTCGGTTGATCTGGCCTTTTGCCAGGGCGAAGCTTTTGCCGATTCCATTGGCCAACCGGTGTCGACCATTCAGGGCCAGCTGCCCGAACGCTCGCGCGTTCTGGGCCCCGATGACATCGCCACACAGGATTACCGCATCGACCGGCTGAATGTTTTCGTGAGCGGCTCGGGGATCATTCAACGCCTGACCTGCGGGTAAGCGTGGACTCGGCGGACGATTCTGAAGTAAGAACAAAGTGAGAACATTTTGATGTCTGCCGATGCCGAAACGCCGAATACTCTCATTGTGGTTCCCCCGTCTGGGGGCTGAACGGCTGATCCGTGCTGCGCGGGGGCTGCATGCTGGCCCTTTGGCCGTGGTTGCGGAACAGTCAAACATGCAGGTGATTACCTCGCTGAACGTGGAAGCGCAGGCCGCCGGTCTGCGTGTGGGTCAACCCGTGCGTGATGCCCACGCCATGTGTGCAGCCCTGATCACGCGACACCGCAACGCCCCGGCTGAGGCTGCGTTTCTAACCGCGCTGCGCCGTTGGGCCGGCAAGTTCAGCCCCTGGGTGGCCGAAGAGGCACCAGACGGGCTGGTCGTCGATCTGTCAGGCTGCACGCACCTGTTCGGCGGGGAAGAGGCACTACTGAGCGTCATTGAAACCGACTGTGCAGATATGGGGCTAAGCGTGCAGATGGGCATCGCCGACACGCTGGGCGCGGCCTGGGCGCTGGCACGGTATGCGGGGCAAGAGGCCACATCAGATCGCAACGGCGACGCCATCAGCCAAGAGGCGCGCGCCACCCGCGCGCGCGCAGGGAAACGGCGGCACTGGACCAAGGGCGGGGCCGCGCCGCAAGTGATGGCCCTGGGTGGCGGCGCACGGATCGCAGCACCAGGGCAATCTTATGGCGCGCTCAGCCCCCTGCCGATTGCAGCGCTGCGCCTTGAGGATCAGGTAGTCGCACAACTAAACCGACTGGGCCTGCGCCGGATCGGCGATCTGCTGGGCCAGCCGCGTGCAAGTTTGGCGCGGCGATTTGGGCGAGGGTTGGTTCTGCGATTGGATCAGGCGATGGGCAGCGCCCCCGAGCCGGTCTCGCCCGCACGTCCGCCCCATCACTTTGCGGTGCGGATGACCCTGCCCAATCCGATTGGCCTGATCGAGGACGTTATGGCCGCCATCGACCGAGTCTTGCCCACGCTGTGCGCGAAGCTCGAAGAGAAGGCGCGTGGCGTCCGCACCCTGCGGCTTGAGGCGCATCGCGCCGATCAGGCGGCTGAGATCATCGAGGTTGGTTTGGCTCGGCCCACTTACGACAAACACCGCATTCGCCCTTTGTTAGAGATGAAAATCGATAAGATCGACGCAGGCTATGGCATCGACATGCTGCGGCTTGAGGCGATCCAGACCGAGCCCATCCACACCCGCACAGTGGCCGGTCACGCCGAGGCGCGCCGCGTGGCTCGCAATCGGCTTGAGGGCAATACAGCCGTGGATGACCTGATCGGCAAACTGGGCGCCCGGGTCGGGTTGGACGTGATCACCCGGCGGCACCCGGCGGCCTCACATATCCCCGAAAAAACCGCGCAGACTTTGGCGGCGGCATGGTCAGAACCCGCCCGCGATTGGCCCGCCCCACCGCGCCCGCGCCCGTTGCAGATGTGGCAGCCCGAGCCGGTGATGGCCGCTGAAGCCCCGGATGTTCCAGCCGCCTTTCGCTGGCGCGGGCGCGACTGGCAGTTGGCCCAGGCCACCGGCCCGGAACGGATCGCACCCGAATGGTGGCTGGATGACCCCAACTGGCGCAGCGGCGTGCGGGACTACTGGGTGGCTGTCACCGAACAGGGTGAGCGGCTGTGGCTGTTTTACGGCCATGGCGGCACGATGTCGGCAGGCTGGTTCTGTCACGGGCAGTTTGGTTAGAACGCCTGTTTAGAGTCTATTTTCCGCGGTAAATCAGCCAATCCGGCAGGTAACCCAGCAAACGGATCACCCAAGAGAACGGTGCCGGGAAATCGGTGCGGAACCGGCGGCGCGACATCGCCCTGACCACCCGGTCCGCCGCGTCCTCGGGAGTCATCAGCATCGGCATCTTGAAAGTGTTCTTTTCGGTCAACCGGGTCTTGATGAAGCCCGGATTGACGATCCGCACGGTTACCCCCGTGCCCGCCAGATCAAATCGCATCGTTTCAGCCAATGAGACCAGCGCCGCCTTGCTCGCCGCATACCCAACCGCAGCCGGAAGTCCGCGATAGCCAGACAAAGACCCGATCAGCGTGATGTCACCCCGACCCGCGCGCACAAACCCGGGCACCGTCTCGCCCAAAACGCGCAGCGCGCCAAGATAATTCACGTCTGTCATCGACAGAACAGCATCGGTGTCCCAATCGGCTGATTTCATCGGCTCATAGGCCCCGGCATTGTAAACCAGACCATCCACACCCCCGACCTCTGCCACGGCGCTGCGCACAGCCTTCAGGTCGGTCACGTCGAACGGCACCGCCCGCGCATTCGGAAGGGTTTCGCAGATCTCGGCCAGTCGTGCCGCATTGCGCGCCGACAGGACCAGATGTGCCCCCTGACGGCTTAGCGCCTGAGCCAAGGATCGGCCCAGGCCCTCGCTGGCGCCAACAATCCAAATAGTTTTTCCGTCAAAACTGTTCATGCTTGGGCTATCCGCACTGTCGGGAACACATGATCCGGACATTGGTTTCGTGTTTTTAAGACATGTTAGGGATTCTACGATCAGGTACCAAAGCTGGATCACGTGACTGCACCAAAAATCGGGCAGACTTTACGAAGTAACGCACGTTCAAAAAAAGTCCAACGTGATTGATCCGTACCCGCAACTAGTACGTAATCCTTTTTAAATGTCTCACTAAGGGGATCACATGTTCGACGAACCACGGGGCTCACGCAAGAAAATCGCAATTGTAGGTGCAGGCATTTCGGGTCTATCCGCCGCTTACTATTTATCCGAAGACAACGACGTAACGATCTATGAGGCCCAGCCCCGGCTGGGCGGTCATGCCCGGACGGTGATGGCGGGCAAGAACGGTGATCAGCCGGTCGACACCGGGTTTATCGTGTTCAACTATGCCACCTACCCGAACCTGACAAAATTGTTCGACGAACTGAACGTCCCCGTCATTCAAAGTGAGATGAGCTTTGGCGCGACGATCGACAATGGTCGCCTCGAATACGGGCTGAACAATCTGCGCACTCTGACCGCGCAAAAGCGTAACCTGATGCGGCCGGCCTATTACAAGATGATCTCTGACATCCTGCGCTTTGGCAAAGAGGCGCCAGGGGCAGCCAAGGACGATGAAACCACAATTGGGGAACTGATTGATCAACTGAGACTGGGCCACTGGTTCCGCCACAACTATCTGATGCCCATGTGCGGGGCGATCTGGTCCACCCCCGTTGAATTCATTGACCGTTTTCCCGCGCGGTCGCTGGTACAGTTCTTTCAAAACCATGCTTTGCTGGCCGGTGATCGAACCAAACAACACCAGTGGTGGACGGTCAAAGGCGGCAGCATCGAATATGTCCGCCGCATCGAGGCCTCTCTGCGCGCCCGCGGTTGTGAAATCCGCGTTGCTGCTCCGGTTCAGAACGTTCAGCGGAATGAGTTGGGCGTAACTGTACATAGCGAAGGTCAGGCCGATCTGTATGATGAGATCATCCTCGCCACCCATTCCGACCAGTCACTGGCCATTCTAGGCGACAGCGCCACACCCGAGGAAAAAGCCGCCCTCGGTGCAATCAAATACCAACCTAACAAGGCCGTTTTGCATTGCGACCCGGGCCAGATGCCCAAAAGGCGGGCCTGCTGGTCCAGCTGGACCTATCGGTCGCAAGCCGGAAATGTCGGCGTCACCTATTGGATGAACAGGTTGCAGAACATTCCGGACAGCGATCCGATGTTTGTGACCCTCAATGTCTCAGCAGATATTCCCGCGGACAAAATCTATGACGAGGTCGAGTTTGCCCACCCGGTGTTTGATCAGGCAGCCCTGAAGGCACAAGGTCAAATTCGCGAGATGCAGGGACAGAACAAAACGTGGTTTGCCGGCGCATACAACCGGCACGGTTTTCACGAGGACGGGATTGCCAGCGCGATGCATGTTGTCGAGCGATTGAATGGCACCCCCCAAACCATCGGAGCTGACAATGGCGTTCTGGATAAAGACCAGGTCATCCCTGTCGCGGCAGAGTAATCCATTCTGGCGCGCTATTCTTCTTTCATTGACTTTGCTGGCCCCAAGCGGACTGGCAGCGTCAACCGTATCGAATGCATTGCCGAGCGCCGAATTGCGCGGCTCGGCGACGTTCCGGTATCTGGGCCTGCCGATTTATGACGCGAAGCTGTTTACGGCCGGTGGCGCCCCGTTCAGCTGGAGTGAGGATTTCGGTTTGCAGCTGACCTACCGCAAGAACATCAAGCAGAAGGCTTTGATCGAATCCACGCTTGATGAAATGAAACGGCAGGGCAACAGCGGGCTGACACAGGCCAACCTGGGACAGTGCTTTGAGGCCGTCAGCAAAGGTGATGTTTATCTGGCTGTTTCGGATGGGCCGAACAAGGTTGGTTTCTGGCTCAACGGGCGCAAAACCTGCAACCTGACCGGGCCGGGCATCAAAAAGACATTCATGTCGATCTTTCTTGGCAACAACACCAGATCGGCAAGCTTTACGCGCCAGTTGAAAGGGCAATGATGCTGTATCCACGGGTCAGCCTCTATGCACTGATGCTCGCGGCGGCGGGTATCCCCCTCTATATACATCTGCCGCGCTTTGCAGCCGTCAACCTTGGGATCAGCCTTGGCGTGATCGGTACCGTTCTGCTGGCGATCCGACTGGTGGATCTGGTGCAGGACCCGCTAATCGGCTGGGCGATTGACCGCTGGCCGGGTGGTCAGTTGGCGTTTGCCGCCGTGGCCGCAATTGGGCTGGCCGTAGGCTTCCCGCTGCTCTTTGCTCTTCCCGAAGGCGCAAGCGTGACATCGCTGATCCTGATTCTGATCCTGCTATTCTCGGCCTATAGCCTTGGCACGATCCTGCTGTACGGGCGCAGCGCGACGCTAGCCAAAACGCCAGACGCCAAAGAGCTGATGACGCTGGCAGCCTTCCGTGAAGGTGGCCAATTGGCAGGCGTCGTGATCGCCGCCAGCGCCCCTGCCCTGTTCGTGGCTTTCGGGGCCGGTGCGCAGGGATATCCAGCCTTTGGCCTGTTTCTGGGCGTCCTGTCGATCGTCACCATCGCGGTGACCTTTCCGATGTGGCGGCGGACGCCGATTACGGGTGAGGGCCTGTCTTTCGCCGGATTGGTTCGGGCCGGGGCGCTGCGCCTTCTGGCGCTGGCTCTGGTCAACAGCCTGCCGGTCGCCATCACCTCGACCCTGTTTCTGTTTTTCGTCGAGGACCGGTTGCAACTTCCGGGCAAGGCGGGTCCCTTGCTGATCCTGTTCTTCCTCAGCGCCGGGGCCAGTGTGCCGCTTTGGGCCAAGCTCAGCAATCGCATTGGCCCAAAACAGACCCTAATTATTGCAATGCCGCTGTCTATTGCCAGCTTCATAGGTGCCGCGATGTTGCCGTCAGGCGAACTTCTGGGCTTTGCCGTGATTTGCCTTGCCTCTGGCGCGGCGCTCGGGGCTGACATGGTGGTCCTGCCTGCCATGTTCTCGGTCGTTTTGACCCGCGCTGGCCTGAATGCGTCAGCTGCGTTCGGTATCTGGTCCTTTGCTGGCAAACTGGGCCTTGCGCTGGCCGCCTTCTTTACATTGCCCCTGCTGGAACGCAGCGGTTTTACACCTGGTCAATCGAATACCGCCCAAGCCCTGGACACACTCAACCTGGCTTATGCGGTGCTGCCCTGCATCCTGAAACTTGGCGCGTTTGGCATGGTCCTGACGTTGCCCACGGAGGTCTCAGCCAAATGAAAACGCTTGTTGTTTTACTGTTCGCCGCTCTCGCTTTGTTTATCGCCAAGAACCGGTTCCTGAGCTTCCGGTCGCAAACACCTGCCGACTACACCGGCACTGGGCCTGCATTCAAAATGAAAGAGGTCCTGAACGGAGAGATCCTGTCCGAGGGGCTGATCTATGGTCCGAACGGCAAGATGTCGAACAGCTTTGTCGCCCGTATGGTTGGGAACTGGGATGGCAACACCGGCACGTTGGCCGAGCATTTCACCTATTCCAACGGCAAACAGATGACACGCAAGTGGTATCTGACGCTGGGCACAGGCAATACCTTTACGGCCACAGCAGATGACATCGTCGGCGAAGGAACGGGAACGATTTCGGGGTCCACCGTCAAACTGACCTATCGCATCATCCTACCCGAAGACGCTGGCGGCCATACACTGGACGTCACCGACTGGATGTACCTGACCGAAAACGGTATAATCATGAACCGGTCCGAGATGCGCAAGTTCGGCATCAAGGTCGCTGAATTGATTGCCACGATGCGTCCCGCGCCCGAGGTCAAATCCGCTCATGTCCCCGGCTCAAACGGCTATGATGCGGACGCAGAGCAAAGGCCGCTGCAATGATCACGCGCCGGGTTATTGTCGCTGGTCTGGCAGTCATCGGTCTTGCGGTTCTAACCGCCTGTTCTGCCAAACCGCGTATTCCCAAGACCTTTCTGTCAGACCGGCAGCTGAACCTTGAAGAGTTTTTTGAAGGGAAAACCGTCGCTTATGGTCAGTTTCAGGATGTTCTGGGCAACGTACCGCGCCGATTTACGGTGGATATCGACGGAACGTGGGATGGTGAAACCCTGACCCTGTTTGAGGATTTCGTCTATGATGACGGCGCCACCGAACAGCGTGTCTGGACGCTAACCAAGACGGGCGAGGACACCTGGACCGGCACGGCCCCCGGCGTTCTTGGAACCGCCAGCGGTGTCGAACGCGGCGATACGTTCAACTGGACATACAAGATCGACCTGCCAATCAAAGAAGGCACCATGCGGGTCAACTTTGACGACTGGATGTGGCTGCTGGACGATGACCGTCTGCTGAACCGAGCCTATGTCTCGCGTTATGGTGTCCGGCTGGGCGAGGTCATTCTGTTTTTTGAGAAGAAGTAAGCTAGCAGCAAAAGAAAAGGGCAGGTCCGAAGACCTGCCCTTAAACTTTGTGGTTTAGCTCAACTTAGAAGTTGAACTGCGCACCGAAGTCAGCGCGGATGCGCCCGTCCTCGTCACCCGTTTTGATTTCGCCGATACCACCACGCAGCGATGCACCGCCGCCCAGGTCGTAGATGGCGCCAATACCGATATTGCGGGTATCGTTGTCAGCGGAACCGTCACCGTAAGCAAACTGCAGGGTGGTTGCAGCGCCGAGGTCGTATGCCAGCGACAGACCGTATGCGGTGCCGTTCTCGGCGTCATCAACAACGTCATCGTCAGCTACGAACAGTGTACCCGAGAAGTCACCGAATTCTGCGCCCAGGGTCAGAACGGTCAGCGACTGCTTTTCGCTGCTGCTGTTCACGTTCGCCTTGGTCTGACCATAAGCCAGAGCGGCAGTGATGTTGTTGAATGTGTAGGTTGCGCTGATGTCCCAACGGTCTGCGTCTTGCGGAACACCGTCCAGAGCAACAGTTGCCTGGTCATATGACGCGCCAAATGCGAAATCGCCAATTGCGTACTGGAAGAACACGGCATTCGCGCCTGAACCGGTCGAGGTGTACTCCAGGAAGCTGTAGTCAACGCCCGAATACTGACCTAGGAACTCTTCCAGGCCCGGTTCATTACCGAAGTAGTTTGCCAGGTTGTCGAAAGAACCCGCAACGTTGCCGGCGTCAACACGCAGACCACCGTAGATGACAGAGAAGCGTGCGCCGTTCAGGCCTGCGCTGTTCTGTTCGCCATTGCCGGAATCGTCATCAGCCTGCAGACGAACACGTGCCTGGAACTCAACGCCGCCATCGGTTTCTGCGGTGCCGTCGATGTTCAGACGGAAGCGCGAGACCAGGATGGTGTTGTCGGTGTCGACGGTCGCGGTGCCGGCGCTGGTAACTGCGCCGGTTGCCGGATCAACGGTGAAGTTGTCAACAGTACCGGTACGGTCTTCCTGATATCCAATACCAAAACGGCCGTAGCCGCTGAATTTAACATCCGCGGCAGCAACGCTTGCGGTTGCGATCAACGCGGTCGATGCAAGGAGGAGATTTTTCATGGTAAACCCATAAGATTTGAGAGGAGTGTAGCCGCCAAAGCGACTGTTGGCCTATTCGAACAATTTCCGAGCACACGCAACGATTTCGCAGCATTTCTCGTGGCGCACACTGGGCACTTGTTGCATCTTTGCAAATGCAGAAAATGCCGACAGTCCAATTTCCCGAGCATTTACGTGTGTTTTCGTATTCAGTCGTATTTCATTACAAAGATTTGATCACAGAAATGCGGCGATACCTCTTTAAATGGCAAAAATCGTTCAGGTTTGCAAATGAGACTTCCGGAGTTGTTAACCGGCATGTCCGAAAATGGTGGATTCGGGCGAAATCCCGCCCAAAACTGGCCCTAATTTGGACGGATGGAGCGCTTAAACCCGCAAATCAATTGCTGGTGTAGAAGAAGGACAACTTGCGGCTGACCCCACCTGGCGGCAGCGGAAAGGGCGAGGCCGCCTGCACTTGCGCCCTTGCGGCCCGGTCAACATCGGACGACCCTGAACTGTCGATGACATCGACCCAGGCCAGCGTGCCATCGGGATTGATTTCGAAAAACACCTTGGCAAATCCCCGGGCAGCAACAAATACCGGGGGCGCGCGGTTCAGGTGGACCAAGACTTCACCCGCATAATTGGTGGTGTCCGAATTGCCGGGGCCACGCCCGCCCGAACGGCTGCCACTGCTGCCAGACGTGAAGGCATCCAGCCCTTCGCGCCTGTAGGCGTAAAGGGGCGATTCAACCACCTCTGACGGGAACTGCAACTCGCTAAAGTCACGCGCGCCGTTCAGGGTGCCCCGCCTTTCGGGCGTTGGTTGCCGGTCGGGGCGCTGCGGCCGGATCGAAGACGTCACGGCTAGTTCTGTCACGTCCTCCGTCGCATCCTGGTCGGTCGGTTCAACCGGGTCATCCGGCTCAATCGCCTCAGACTCCAACGGGACAACGGGAATCGCGGCCTCGGGCGACGGGGTGACCGGCAGCGCCGCCAGCTCTTGCGCTTGGGGTGATACGGGCTGGACTTCGGTCGCGACCTCTGGCTCGACGACCTCTGCCTCGGGAATTCCTTCGGGCACCTCGGTTGCTGTTTCCGCCTCGACTGGCGGTGTTTCATTGAAATTTTCGCTGGCGGCGGCATCGCCTTCGGATGTGTTTTCGGTCTCTGCCACATCAGGCTCAACCGGTTCCGTGGCAGTCGGCTGAACCACTTCTGCTTCGCCGATATCGGGCGCGTAAACCTCCTGCGGGTTTTCCGACGCGACAAGCGCCTCACTGACCGGGATTTCCGGTTCCTCAGGCGGTGTTTCAACCGGAGGCTCTGGTGCCTCGGCCGGTTCGGGTTCAACCGGCTCGGCGGCAACCTCGGCAAGATCCTCGAATGTCGTGCTTAGCTCAATTGATTCAGGCGCTTGGCCGCCTGGCGCGTCTCCTGCAAGCCGCTGCCCGGTCACGCTGAGCCCCATCAGGTGCAGGAACAGCGACACCAGAATGGCCGCCGCCGCAATCAAAACCGACCGGCGGATCATTCCAGCGCCTTCTCGGTCACAACAAAGACGGATGACGCGCCCAAACGGCGTAACGCGCCGGTCACCTCGATCAGACGCGGGCCCGGTGCATTTCGGTCGGGGACGATGCGCACGGCTTCGGCCCCTTGGTCACGCATATGCGTTTCGGGGTCGGTAGGAATTCCACGATAGCTCAGCGTGCCGTCGGCGTGCAGGATCAGCGCATCAGGGGGCTCGCGCCCTTCAAGGTCTGCCGTGTTCACCAGCTCAAGATCCGGATCAAGCGGCGGAGCCAGCGTACCGGTGAGCAGGAAAAAGATCAGCATCAGGAAGACGACATTGATCAACGCAATCGTCGAGTCGCGTCTGCGTTTGGGGCGCCTGTACTTGATCATTCCAGCACCAGAACGCTTAATCCGTCACGCCCGCGCAGCCGGACCAGGACGTCGATGACGCGCTGCGCCGTTGTATCCGGGTCCAAACTGACCAGAACCTGCCCGGCCTCCAGTTGCGTTTCCAGATCACTAAGAGAGACCGTTTGCCCGTTCAGCACCAGTCGTTCTGCCCCCAACTGCAGGAACAACCGCTCGGTCGGCGTGTCCGAGGTCGCACTGCCGCCCACTGCGTTGCTCAGCTCGATCTCGCCATATTTGGAAAAGGTCGAGGACAGCATGAAGAACAGCAACAGCAGGAAAATCACGTCGATGAGAGGCGTCATCGACATAGGGCGCCGTACGAAGGGTGCGGTGTTACGCATGTCCGGGGGCGGTCGCCACAGCCCGGGTATCGTCGGCCTGCGGAACGGCCTGCCCCGGCACCAGAATTGTCCGCAGCGCCTTGTCTGCAAAGACCCGTTCGCGCGCGGTGCGGCTTTCGAACCAGGACAACAGCATCGAGGTCGGCATCGCCACGGCAAGCCCCACAGCCGTTGTCAGCAGGGCGACCCAGATACCACCGGCAAGCAATGATGGATCGACCGACGACCCGGCGGATTGCAGGCTGCGAAACGCCTCAATCATCCCTAGGACGGTGCCAAACAGACCCAGCAGCGGCGCAAGCTGCGCCACGGTGTCCATCAGTCGGAAGCCGCGCTCAAGCCCGGCAAGTGCCAGACCCGCCTCGGCGTCCAGCCGTTGGTCCAGGCCCGGCGTATCTGAGGCATTCATCGCGACCCGAACCAGAGGGGCAAGATAACTGCGGCTTCTGTCCAGACGGGCGTGGGCGGTTTGCGGATCGCCTGCATCCCAGGCCGCCAGCGCCTCGGACAACACTCGGTGACGCCCGACGCCGGATGCGGCAAACTGCCAGAGCTTATAAAGCGTGACCGCAACGGTCACCACCGACATCGCGATCAGGATCGCAACAACAGGCCCGCCCAGATCAAGGATTTCGCGCAGCGCATCAAAGGGGCTCATCCAATCAACTCCACATCTATTCGGCTTTGCAGTTTCAGACTGTCTTCACATATCGAACTCTCCACCCCGGCCACCTTGCAGGTGTTTGTGCCGTTGATCAGGGCTTTTCCAATCGAACTGCAGTCTCTGTCGCGCAAGACGAATTGGCGCACACGCAGGCGATCTTCCGGTAGGTCACGGAAATTGAAGAGCGTCAGGCTGACTACGCTGCCGGAAGCATCAAAGATCACCGTCTCAAAGCTGGCTTCGTCAATGGCTGTCCCGGTTTGGTTTTCCGCCACAAACGTCAGTCGACATGCGTTTTCGACATCCTGAACCGAATTCAGCTCGATTTGCAGGCCGCCCGAAACAGTTGCTTCGGTCTGTGCCATAGCGGTTGCAGGTAATGTGCATGCGCAAAATGCAGCAAGTGCCGGACGGAGAAAGAACATTGGCGCGCTCCCGATTGTTCAAGGCAGACATCAAGGGCCGGCGACGCTCCGCTGGCGTTCAGCTACACATAGTCAATGCAAGGGGTTGGCGAAAGGGGGACCTTTGGGTTTGTGAATAGGGATCACGCCAGCGTTCATGTGCGGTTGCAAGCGCAGCGGTGATCAGCCACTCAGGGGTGTTTGATTTCATACCGTGTTCAGCTGAAATCACGATACTTTGGCTTTCAAAAATCTGTGCCTAAACAAGCCGGTTTTCCTGGTTCGTCGGGTAGACCGAACTGCCGGCCTTTCTGAATTCCCACTCATGCATCTTTCCGCCAGTTTCACCAAAACTGACTTGACTGGGAATATGCGAAGTTCGCCAAGCAATCCACGGTCAACAAGGCTGGGGAGATACTCGATCGGAACACAGCCTGAAACATTCGATGGCTCCGATATTGGCCCTGTATAAAGTTGCTGTACTGTCACAGGAGGTCAATTGACCTTCAGGGCGCCAAATTTTGTGTCAGTAACGCATAAGAGTGCGATTTTTGCAGCCAATCTAAGTGAAGCAAAATTAGCCATCTGATAATATATAGAAGATCCCCGAACCATCAGTTATTCAACCATATGCGTGCAGGCGAAACTCGTAACCTTGCAGAAACACATGCGGGCCGACAAAAAAACACCCGCTGAAAGCAGGTGTCGCAGCATAACTTCTGGAAGTGCTTAGTCTTGATCGCGCAACCACGTCTCCAAGATAGCTTCGCGACGGAAGAACTCTTCATATTGCTCAACCGAAACGGTGAATGGTTCGCGAGTACAGCGAATGGCCGGTTCGACGCCCACAACGCGGCGATCCAACTCCGTGATCAAAGGCAGCAAAGGGCCGCCTCATTCGAGCGAACTGCGACTGGTGTCCAGATGCTTTTGCTAAATTGAGTTCTGGAGCAAGCTCAAATCGACGGGTTTTACCATGGGATCAAACGAGCGCTTTATATGTAATTCCTAGGCGACTGCGTTCGTGTTAATCACCAACAAGGGTAGCGCGCACTTGCAGTTTGGGTATGAGTTGAGAAAGCAAATTTTTAAGCCTGGTGCTTAGGCACAAACCTGAAGAGATTGGTCTTCAGCTTGATAAGCATGGGTGGGTTCGGGTTGATGAGCTGCTGCGGAAGCTGAAAAAGGCAAGCCGCAAGCTAAGCCGCGACGAGCTCATTCGGCTTGTGGAAAGCAGCGACAAAAGACAGTTCACTTTGTCTGAGGATGGCTCCCGGATTAGGGCAGCACAGGGCCATTCGGTTGATGTGGACCTTGGCTTAGAACCTCGGCACCCACCAGACGAGTTATACCACGGAACCGCCAGCACAAATTTAGATGCAATTTTCTCCGATGGGTTAAACCCTGGGCGACGCCGTCAAGTGCACCTCTCAACCAACCCTGAAACCGCCGAGCGCGCTGGCCAGCGTCACGGCAAGCCAGTTGTACTACGTGTCGAAGCTAAGCAAATGTTCGACGATGGCTTTGAGTTCTTCTGTGCAGATAATGGTGTTTGGCTCACAGATAAGGTGCCGGCAAGCTATCTCGGATTCGGACAAACTGCCTGACAAAAAGCTTAAAACTGAGCCCGCTTGTTATGAAATTTGTCCAAAACGATCGCGCTGCTTTGCGCTGACATCTACCGCTAAACACGGCACTTGCACGCTTATGCATTCCAAACGCACTCTTATGCGTTAATGACATCACATTTGAAAAAAGTGGTGAGCCGTGCAGGATTCGAACCTGCGACCCACTGATTAAAAGTCAGTTGCTCTACCAACTGAGCTAACGGCCCACTCTTTTGCTGGATCTTGTAGATCCGTGGCGCTCTTTAAGTCATTTTCCCGACCGGGTTCAAGACCTTATTTGCACCTCGTATCGCCAGAGTAATCAGTGTTTCCGGCGACCCGATAGGCGGCCTAATTAGGCAGGTGGCGCTGGGGGGTCAACCCCCTTTTTTAAGGAATCTGCGTCGCAGGGTGGATTCCTTTCGGGCGCAGGGTTATATGCGCGCCATGCAAGGATTACAGAACACTGGTTTGCCCTTCATGAAGATGCACGGGCTGGGCAATGACTTTGTCATTGTGGACGCGCGCGCGTCTGCCGCGCGGATTAGTCCGGCACTTGCGCGGGGAATCGGGCACCGTCAATTCGGAGTCGGATTCGATCAGCTCGCCGTCATCGAGAACGGCGAAGCGGATGCACATTTGGTGTTCTACAACTCGGACGGATCCACCTCGGCTGCGTGTGGAAATGCCACCCGTTGCATCGCCCGGTTCCTGATGGAGGAATCGGATAGATCCGACCTGACACTGACGACCGAACGCGGCACCCTTTACGCCAAAGACGCCGGAGACGGCCTGACCTCGGTCAATATGGGACACCCTCAGTTGAATTGGAACGAGGTTCCGTTGTCTGAGGAAGTCGACACGCTGGAACTGCCGATCGAGGGAGCACCGACGGCCACCGGGATGGGCAATCCGCATTGCACCTTTTTTGTCGATGACGCCGAAGCCATCCCTCTGACCGAGTTCGGTTCGCGTTACGAACACCATCCGCTCTATCCTGAGCGTACCAATGTGCAAATTGCACAAATCATCGGACCAGACCACATCCGTATGCGCGTGTGGGAGCGTGGCGTGGGTATCACGCTAGCCTCAGGCTCGTCCTCTTGTGCCACTGCCGTTGCCGCCGCCCGTCGCGGCCTGACCGGGCGCAAAGTACAAACTGAGCTGGACGGCGGGACGATCTGGATCGACTGGCGCGACGATGGCGTTTGGATGACCGGGCCCACTTGTCACGTGTTCTCGGGCACACTGACACCGGAATTTTTGGAATCACTGGCATGAGCGCGCCGAAGTTCACCACCCTGGGCTGCCGCCTGAACGCCTATGAGACCGAGGCGATGAAAGAGCTGTCGGCGCAGGCCGGACTCACCGACGCGGTGATCGTGAACACCTGCGCCGTCACGGCAGAAGCGGTGCGCAAAGCCCGGCAAGAGATTCGTAAGCTACGGCGGGAAAATCCTGACGCGCGGCTGATCGTGACAGGCTGTGCGGC
The DNA here is from genome assembly GCF_059611125.1 of Ruegeria sp. CDSB029. Lineage (NCBI taxonomy): Bacteria > Pseudomonadati > Pseudomonadota > Alphaproteobacteria > Rhodobacterales > Roseobacteraceae > Ruegeria > Ruegeria sp. CDSB029. The sequence continues at coordinate 185,760 of NZ_JBXWOX010000002.1, read as the reverse complement.
CCAGACCGAGCCTGACACCTTTGCTCGAATGGATGAGGTCGACGCGGTCATTGGCAATACCGAGAAGATGCAGCCCGAGACCTGGAAAGGCATGGCGGCGGACTTTATCGGCCAGACCGAGACGGTGCAGGTCGATGACATCATGTCCGTCACCGAAACCGCAGGCCACCTGATCGACGGTTTTGGCACCCGATCGCGCGCCTATATTCAGGTCCAAAACGGCTGTGACCATCGCTGCACTTTCTGCATTATCCCCTACGGCCGTGGAAACTCGCGCAGCGTCCCAGCAGGTGTTGTGGTGGATCAGATCAAGCGGCTGGTGGATCGGGGCTATAACGAAGTCGTCCTGACCGGCGTTGATCTGACCTCGTGGGGCGCCGATCTACCGGCGCAACCCAAGCTGGGTGATCTGGTGATGCGCATTCTGAAACTGGTGCCCGATCTGCCACGCCTGCGGATCAGCTCGATCGACTCGATCGAAGTGGATGAGAATCTGATGCAGGCCATCGCGACAGAATCTCGCCTGATGCCGCATCTGCACTTGTCCTTGCAGCACGGCGACGATCTGATCCTGAAGCGGATGAAACGACGTCACCTGCGCGATGACGCCATCCGCTTTACTGAAGAAGCCCGTAAACTGCGCCCCGAGATGACCTTTGGCGCTGATATCATCGCAGGCTTCCCAACCGAAACGGATGATCATTTCGAAAACTCGCTGAAACTGGTGACGGATTGCGATCTGACCTGGCTGCACGTGTTCCCTTATTCCAAACGCGACGGCACGCCGGCCGCCCGCATACCGCAGCAGGTGAACGGGAACATCATCAGGGACCGTGCCGCCCGCCTGCGCGCGGCCGGAGAGGCGCAGGTCACAAAACACCTGCAGACCCAAATTGGCAAAACCCATCACATCCTGATGGAAAACCCGCATATGGGCCGCACCGAACAATTCACTGAGGTCGCTTTTGAGGCACTACAGGCCGAAGGGCAGATTGTCACGGCAACAATCACAGGTGCCACTGGCACGCAACTAACAGCCTGATCCGTCCTTCATCTGGCCCCCTGACCGATTGCAACAAAAAAACCCCCGCAGCCGGTGGCGCGGGGGTTCAAACATTGCGGGGCTGTGAAACTCAGTCTCGTTTCTTGCCTTTGACACCTGCCCACAGGCGCTTGTTCACAAGGTACAGAAGCACCGACAACAGCGACAGGAACAGCACGCCGACGAAGCCCGAGTACTTGCGCTCCATCATTTTTGGCTCGGCAGTCCACATCAGGAAGGCAGCGATGTCTTCGGACAAGGCTTCGACAGTGGCCGGGTGGCCATCGGCGAATTCAACCTGATCTTCGGACAGCGGGGGCGCCATCGAGATCCAGCCTCCGGGGAAAGCTTTGTTCTCATACAGGATGGTGCCTGCTTCTTCTTTTTCTTCACCGGTATAGCCGTCCAGCAGCGAGGCGATGTATTCCGCGCCACCCATGCCTTTGAAGAACTGGTTGATGCCCAGACCATAAGGCCCGTGGAATCCGGCGCGGGCCTTGGCCATCAGGCTCAGGTCCGGTGCGCCAACACCGTCATTGACCGGGAAGTGGTCGGTCGGGATGGCCGGACGGAAATCGTCCAGCTCGGGATCGAACACTTCGAAGTTGTCTGCCGAATAGGCGATGACTTCTTCTTCCGAATAGCCCAGCGCTTCGAGATCACGCAGAGGCACATAGCGCAGGCCGTGGCAGGCTGCACAGACCTCGGTATAGATCTGAAGGCCGCGCTGCAGCTGGTTTTGATCCCAGGTGCCAAAGGGGCCTTCAAACGAGAAGTGGAAGTCTTCGATGTGCTGCTCGCCCCCACCTGCTGCGAAGGACGCAGCAGGGGTAAGGGCCAAAGCAAACGCGGCACCGATTGCAAGTTTCTTGAACATGTTTCCGGTCCCTCTTCTTACTCGGCCGGCGTGGCGTCAGCGTCAGCCTTGCCATAATGCGCGTTGAAGTCTTCTTCGATGGTCTCTGGCTGTGGCAGCGGTTTTTCGATGACACCCAGGATCGGCAGGATCACGAAGAAATAGGCGAACCAGTAGGCGGACGCGATCAGCGAGAAGGTCGCATAGGGCTCTTCCGCGGGCATCGCACCCAGCCACATCAGGGCAAAGAAGTCGATGATCAGCAGGTAGAACCACCATTTGAACATCGGGCGGTATTTGCCCGAACGCACGGTCGACGTGTCCAGCCAGGGCGCCAGCGCCATTGCCAGGATCGCACCGAACATCGCAATCACACCAAAGAACTTAGCGTCAACGATGCCACCGGTGATGAAGCTGGCAAATTGTACAACCCAGACTTCACCGGTAAAGGCGCGCAAGATCGCGTAGAATGGCAGGAAGTACCATTCGGGAACGATGTGTGCTGGCGTTACCAACGGGTTGGCTTCGATGTAGTTGTCCGGGTGGCCCAGATAGTTCGGCATGTAGCCGACGATGGCCCAGAACACGACCAGGATCACGGCCAGAGCGAACAGGTCCTTGATCACGAAGTACGGCCAGAATGGCAGGGTGTCTTTCTCGGCATCGGCTTTCGACGTGCGGCGAACTTCAACACCCGTGGGGTTGTTGTTGCCGGTGGTGTGGAAGGCCCAGATATGCACAATGACCAGAGCCGCGATAACAAACGGCAGCAGATAGTGTAGCGAGAAGAAGCGGTTCAACGTGGCATTGTCCACCGCGGGTCCGCCCAGCAGCCAGGTCTGGATCGCGTCACCCACAAACGGGATCGCGCCAAACAGGCCGGTGATCACGGTCGCACCCCAGAAGGACATCTGACCCCAAGGCAGAACATAGCCCATGAAGGCAGTACCCATCATCATCAGATAGATAAGCATACCGATGATCCACGTGATCTCACGCGGGGCTTTGTATGAGCCGTAGAACAGGCCACGGAAGATGTGGATGTAGACCGCAACAAAGAACAGCGACGCGCCGTTCATGTGAATGTAGCGCAGCATATAGCCGCCATTCACGTTGCGCATGATGTGCTCGATGCTGGCGAAGGCCAGATCGACATGCGGTGTGTAGTGCATCACCAGAACGATACCGGTGACGATTTGCAACGCCAGGCAGAACGCCAGGACGATGCCCCAGATCCACCACCAGTTCAGGTTTTTGGGGGTTGGGATCATGATGGTGTCGTAAATCAGGCCGACGATGGGCAAGCGGCTGTTCAGCCACTTCTCGCCGTTTGTCTTCGGCTCGTAATGATCGTGGGGAATTCCGGACATAAGTTTGGGTCTCCCTTAGCCGAGTTTGATGGTGCTGGCGTCGGTCCACTCAGCGGGCGGAACGGGCAGGTTTTCAGGTGCGGGACCTTTGCGGATACGTCCGGCCAGATCGTAGTGCGATCCGTGGCAGGGGCAGAACCAGCCGCCAAAGTCGCCAGCATCGCCCAGCGGCACACAGCCAAGGTGCGTACATACGCCCATCTGAACGATCCACGCGCCCGGCGCTTCGCCCTCGGGCGACGGCATCACGCGGTTGGCGTCGGTTGCCGGAGCGTCCGCGTTCAGGTTGGAGTTGCGGGCCAGCGGATCAGGCAGTGCATCAACGCCTTCGGCGTCCTGTTCCTGCGCTTCTTGAATTTCGGCACCGGTGCGGTGGCGGACAAACACAGGTTTACCCAGCCATTTCACGGTCAACTGCGTACCGGGTTCAACGCCGCTCACATCCACGCGGATCGAGGACAGCGCCTGAACGTCTGCCGATGGGTTCATTTGATTGATCAGGGGCCATACGGCTGCACCCGTCGCGACGACACCTGCGCCGCCTGCGACGTAGTAGAGGAAATCTCTGCGGGTGCCTTCGTGGTCTTCTGCGTGGGACACGAGGTTTTCTCCGATTCCGGCGCCCGGGGGTGACCCGAGCAAACATGCATCAGCACCGCATCAAAGCGGCGTCTCATCGCGGCTATCTATCCGGGAGAATTCGGTTCGTCCAGCGGTCATAGGCGCGCAGTGCGCCACAACAGGGCATTCATGTCACAACGAGAGGCGAAAGTTTCAAGATACGGACCTGTTTTTTGGCAAAAACACTCCGGTCCCCCGGCTTTTCCAAATGTGATTCGATTCGCTCCGGCGGGATAGAACGGTGCAGAACCGACCCAGCCCCAAAAGGTTTTACAGAATGCCGATCCGCCCATCTTGAACTTTTCGTCATATTCGGGAATATTTCCGTATATGAGAAGTTCCATGGAAGCCACCTCTGACAAACTGGCCACGCATTTGCGTGGATTGCGAGAGCAGCACGGCATGACCCTCGATACTTTGGCTGGAAGAACCGGTCTAAGTCGCGCCACCCTGTCACGGATCGAGAAAAACGAAGTCAGCCCGACCGCCGAGACGCTAGGCCGTCTGGCAACGGTTTATGCAGTACCGATCTCTCAGCTACTTACCCCGTTGGAGCAAAGTTTCCAACCGATCGTCCGGCGGCACGACCAGCCGTTCTGGACGGATCGTGGGCGCGCGTTTCAACGTCGCAGCGTTTCGCCCCCCAGTGGGCACCTTTCGGTTGAATTGATCGAAGGAACCCTGACCGCGCGGCAGCGCATCGCCTATGATGCACCCGCAGTTCCGGGGCAAGAGCATCACCTGTATGTCTTGTCCGGGCAGATCGAAATCACGGTCGAGAGGAAAGCTTATGACCTTCGACAAGGGGATTGCCTGCGGTATATTTTATTTGGCGAAACCGTATTTGAAACGACCCATAGTCCCTGCACTTACGTGATCGCATTGTCATGATCGTTCAGACACCCAACGTCTTCCGCCTTACCCCGACGGATATCGACCACAATCTGACAGACCTGTGCCGCACGCTTGTTGACAGCGTTGCCGATGGTGCCGCGATCAGCTTCATGATGCCGCTCGACCATGACAGCGCCGCGCGGTTCTGGACGGATGACGTCAAACCCGCCATCGAAACAGGCGAGCGGCACTTGTTTGGCGCATATTATCAGCGTCGCATGATCGGTACGGTCCAGCTGTTGCTTGCCATGCCCCCAAATCAGCCCCACCGGGCAGAAATCTCGAAGATGATCGTTCACCCTGATGCCAGGCGTCGCGGTTTGGGCAAGGCCCTGATGCAAGAGGCCCTGAAATCTGCACAAGAAGCCGGGAAGACACTCATTACACTAGACACGCGCACCGGAGATGTCTCGGAATCCCTTTACAGGTCTGTCGGGTTTCAACCGGCAGGTGTCATCCCCGATTTCGCATTCGACCCGGACGGAAAGTCCCGTCACGCGACGACCTATATGTACCGATACCTTTGACTTAAGCTCGAATTTACGGTGACGCCCGACGTAGCAAGACGCGCCTTTTCAACAGGGCATATCGATGTAGAAAATCTGAGTTAAAAATAGATATTTTACAAAGGCTTAGCCGCGTTTGATTTCGATTGAACTTTGAACGCAAATGATCGAAATGCGGGAAATCCCAATCTCTGCAGGACGTCTCTCATGTCAAAGCTCTTTGCACCAACCCTAATCCTCGCACTGACCGTGCCCTTTCAGGCGATAGCGGCCGGTGATCCGGCGAAAGGCGAAAAACTCTACAATCGCTGCTCTTCTTGCCACGCAATCATCAAAGATGGCCAAGTTCTGGTCAAAGGCGGCATCACTGGCCCGAATCTTTACGGCGTCGTCGGTCGCGTCGCAGGAACCGAGTCAGATTACCTGAACGGAAGCGAACGTTTGCCCATCGGAATGTTCACCGACGACATGATCCGCGCCGGTCAGAAAGGGCTGGTCTGGACACAAGAGAATATCGCCACGTATTCCAAAAACCCGATCGCATTTATCCAGGAATATCTGGATGACGAAACCGCGCGCCCAAACATGAGCGTCAAACTGAAAAAGGGCGCCGATGACATCGCGGCCTATCTGGCGACATTCAACGAGTGATGTCTGTCGCTGGTCGTTCTGCCATCAGAGCGACCAGCGCATTGATCCCCGATCAGGCCGGCGGTTGCGTTGCGGCCATGCTGGGGCGTTCGACAAACTTCTCGTACCATGCGGCCAGCGCATCATTTCCCTTGCGCCACCCGCGCGCATCGTGACGGAAATCGACGTAGCCCAGCGCGCAGGCCACCGCGACCTGCCCCATATCCAACGGTCCGGACAGATGCGCCATCCACCGCTGGTTCAACGCGGCGCAGGCGCGTTCTATCTTGTCCCATTGCGCATCGGCCCAGCCCTCCCATTGCTTGTCTTCGGGCCGCATCCGAGCCTCATAGGTGATCAGCAACGCCGCATCCAGAATACCATCCGCCAGCGCCTCAAGCGTCAGCACATCCCAATGCCGGGCACCGTCCTGATAAAGACCGGCCTGCCCGCGCGCGTCCAGAAACGCACAGATAACACGGCTGTCGAACAGGGTCGGTCCATCTGGGCGCTCTAATGCGGGCACTTTTGTCAGCGGAGCCTTGGCCAATAGCGGCTCGGCCGGGGAAATTGGCGTTGTTGCAACGTTCAGCAGTTCGACATCCTGCAACTGGTCTGTTTCATGCAACAAAACCATAACCTTACGGACATAGGGCGAAGTGGGACTAAAATAGAGTTTCATAAGAGATCTCCCTGAATTGCCGGAACTCTACATCACCCAATGCAAAACAAAACCCGTCAATTGGTGCGCCAACCTCACCCTCTCATCAACTTTTGCAGAGCATCAAGCTCGGACCCGATCCCGTCGTTTGCGATATGTTCTGACGCGCTCAGGCGGGCTGCATCGGGCTTGTTCTGGTTTAGCTTCCAGGTGCCTTGAATGTCGTCAACTCGAAACCGAAACGGCACGATCATGCGCATCATCTTATCCAACGCGTCTTGGCTCATCTTGCCGGTCGTCCAAGGCGGTTTAGGCAGCAAGCGTGCCTCATAAAAGGCGGACTGGCGATTTAACAGGTCCAGCAACTCCGCGTGCGGCCGCTGTTCTAACTGACCGATCAGATGCACAGCGACATAGTTCCATGTCGGAACCTGATCGGCGATCCCGTACCAATCCGGAGATACGTAGCCATCTGGCCCGGTGACAGCGATTCTGGCTGGTTTAGGGTCTTTCAGCATGCGGACGATCGAGTTCGATCTGACAAGATGCAGCTCGGCCAGCGTGCCATCCTCAGACAGCAGAAACGGCACGTGGCTAATCAACGGTGCCTCATCCGTCGACACCGCAAGAACCCCGAACGCGCGGTCACGCGCAAAGGCGATGTGGCGCGCAGTCTCTTCTGCGCGGAAGGCTGGATTGGGGTGCATGGCTGTCCTCCTGCGAAATCTCTTGCAGAACCGGCCGCACCTTGGCAAGGTCCGCCCGTTCTCAGGGCGGGGTGAAATTCCCCACCGGCGGTATGCGGGCGATGATCCGTAAGCCCGCGAGCGGCCCCGGTGTGCGGGGTGTCAGCAGATCTGGTGAGATGCCAGAGCCGACGGTTACAGTCCGGATGAAAGAGAACGTGCAGCGCGTCGGCCCTAGCTTGCGCCTGCCCGTGATCGCCTTGGGTGACGTGTCTGTTGCGAAAGGAGATCATGATGACACACACCCGCTATGCTTTTGTAAAAGCCAACTGGCATTCCGATATCGTTGATCAAGCCCTAGAAGGGTTTCTGGAACTCATCCCCGCCGATCAGGTTGACGTTTTTGACGTCCCCGGCGCGTTCGAAATGCCGCTGCTGGCCCGCGATCTGGCCCAGACCGGTCACTACGCCGCGGTCGCCTGCGCGGCGTTTGTCGTGGATGGCGGTATTTACCGGCACGATTTTGTGGCTCAGGCCGTTGTCGATGGGTTGATGCGTGCTGGCATGGATACAGGGGTACCGGTCCTGTCTGTTTCCCTGACGCCGCACCAGTATCAGGAAACCGATCACCACAATGCTATCTACCGGGCGCATTTTGTAGAGAAAGGCCGCGAAGCCGCTCAAGCCGCGCTGAAAATTGCAGCCACGCGTGCCCAACTGGCCGCGGCAGCATAAGCACGACAGGTTGGGGCAAACACGCCCCAACCGCAAATCCGCTTGAGGCCAAGGGCCTTGCCAGCTAATCACGACGCGCAAAGGAGCATGCCCCATGTCAATGAACAGTTTTGGCCACCTTTTCCGCGTCACCACCTGGGGTGAAAGCCACGGGCCCGCGTTGGGTGCGACCGTCGATGGCTGCCCTCCGGGCGTTTCGATCGATGAGGGCATGATTCAGCAGTGGCTGGACAAGCGTAAACCGGGTCAGAACAAGTTCACCACCCAGCGGCGTGAACCCGATCAAGTGAAAATCCTGTCCGGCGTGTTCGAAGGTCAGACCACGGGTACGCCGGTGCAGCTGATGATCGAGAACACCGATCAGCGCTCAAAAGACTACGGCGATATCATGGACAAGTTCCGTCCAGGGCACGCCGACATCACCTACTGGCAGAAGTACGGCATCCGCGACTATCGCGGCGGCGGGCGCAGTTCGGCCCGGGAAACCGCATCGCGTGTGGCAGCGGGCGGGCTGGCGCGAGAAGCCATCAAGCAGATCGCACCAAACGTGCAGATTACCGGCTACATGACGCAGATCGGCCCACACAAGATTGACCGAGGCAATTTCGACTGGTCGCAGATCGAACAGAACCCGTTCTGGACCCCGGATGCCCAAGCGGCCAAGGATTGGGCGGCTTACCTGGACGATCTGCGCAAGTCCGGAAACTCGGTTGGCGCGATTGTTGAGGTTGTGGCACGCGGCGTGCCTGCCGGGATCGGCGCGCCGGTATATGCTAAATTAGACACTGATTTGGCCGCTGCGATGATGTCGATCAACGCGGTTAAAGGCGTTGAGATAGGCGAAGGTATGGCCGCTGCCGAACTGACGGGTGAGGCAAACGCAGACGAGATCTTCATGGGTCAGAACGGCCCTCAATATAGCTCAAACCACTCGGGCGGCATCCTGGGCGGTATCTCGACCGGGCAAGACATCGTCGTGCGCTTTGCGGTCAAGCCAACTTCGTCGATCCTGACAACCCGCAAAACCATCACCAAATCCGGCGAAGAAACCGAGATCATCACCAAAGGCCGTCACGACCCCTGCGTCGGCATCCGCGCCGTTCCTGTGGGTGAGGCGATGATGGCTTGCGTGATCCTCGACCACCTGCTGCTTCATCGCGGCCAGATCGGAGAGAACCGTGGACGGATCGGCTGATCTGCGCACACGCCTGCGCGCCGTTGTTGCGCAGCGCATGGAAACCGATCCCGCGCATGATCTGGCCCACTTGGACCGGGTCTGGGTGAACGCGCAGGCCATTGCAAACGACCAGACCGACATGCCCGTGCTGCTGGCTGCGGCGTACCTGCATGACCTGGTCAACCTGTCGAAGGACGACCCCGACCGCCACTTGGCATCGCGCCGGTCGGCTGAGGAATCAGAGTCTATTCTGGCTAATCTGGTCTATTCCGAGGACCAGATTCAGGCGATCAAACACGCGATTGAAGCGCACAGCTTTTCGGCCAACATTACACCGGAAACGCCCGAGGCCTGCATCTTGCGCGATGCGGACAGGTTGGATGCGCTGGGGGCGATTGGCGTTGCCCGGAACTTCTCGGTTTCCGGCGCGTTGGGACGGTCGCTTTATGATCCGGCGGATCCCTTTGCCGCCAACCGTCCACTGGACGACCTGCATTTTTCGATCGACCACTGGAAGGTCAAACTGCTGGGCTTGCCTGGTGATATGTTGACCGAGGGTGGTCGAGAAATTGCACAGCGCAGAATCGCGCGCATGATCCGGTTTCTGGAAGAGTTCGCCCAAGAGATCGGCAGTCCCCTGCCAGCCGATTGGTCCAATCTGTAAACAACACGTTGATCTTTCCCTACCAAAAGCGCAGGTTCGCGCCGATGGCAAAACCCTTAACATCGCATCGACCTTTGCTGGCCGTCGCTCTGAAAACGAGCGCGGTGTTTCTGTTCACGGTCATGGCGGCGATAGTCAAAGCGCAGTCCGATCACTTCCCACCTGGCGAGATGGTGTTTTTCCGATCCCTTTTTGCCATTCCGGTGATTGTCATCTGGCTGATGGCGCGCGGAGAGTTGGCGCAAGGATTCAAAGTCCGTAAACCCTCGGGCCATTTTTGGCGCGGCGTGCTGGGGACCACCGCGATGGGGCTAACTTTCACCGGCCTTGGCTTGATCCCGCTGCCCGAAGCGACGGCGATTGGCTATGCCACCCCGATTTTCACCCTGATCCTTGCCGCGGTGATGTTAGGCGAACGCATCCGTAAGATCAGAATCGCGGCTGTGTCCATCGGGCTTTTGGGTGTCCTGATCATGATCTGGCCCAGACTGGGTGGCAACAACATGGAAGCTGCTGCCACCTTCGGCGCATTGTGTATTCTGGGTGCGACCGTTGCCCGGGCCTTTGTGCAGATCCACATCCGGCAGTTGGTTCAGGTCGACCATCCGGCGGCGATAGTGTTCTATTTTTCGATGACAGCGACCATCCTGTCCGGGCTGACTTTCTTTTGGGGATGGGTCATGCCCACATGGGAACAGGCAGGCTTTTTGATTCTGGCTGGTCTGATCGGAGGAGTGGCGCAGATTCTGGTGACTTCGTCCTATCGGTTTGGGCAGGCTTCGATGCTGGCGCCCTATGATTACACCTCGATGCTGTTTGCCATCGTCATTGGCTATGTCTGGTTCAGTGAACTGCCAACGCTGGTCATGCTGGCTGGAGCGGCGCTGGTGATTGTCGGTAACGTCGTGGTGATCTGGCGCGAACATCAACTGGGCTTGGAGCGCGGAAAGGCGCGCGCGGTCACGGATCCTAAAGCCTGACCTTTACCTTTGCAGAACTTCCCCTAGGGTGTGCCCAACACAAGATGAGGGTTTCCCATGAGCGACGCACAGGACCACAAGGAAAAGATGCAAAAGGTGCAGGCCCAGCACCGCAAGAAAGTGTCCGAGGCAGTTGATCCCGACCGCGGGCTGGTGCTGATCAACACTGGCAAGGGTAAGGGTAAGTCCTCGGCCGCGTTCGGGGTCGTGATCCGTGCGTTGGGTTGGGGTCAGAAGGTCGGCGTTGTTCAATTCATCAAAGGCAAGTGGAAAACCGGCGAACGTCGCTTTTTCGAAGAACGCGATCTGGTGACCTGGCACACAATGGGCGAGGGTTTCACCTGGGATACCCAGGACCGCGAACGCGACATTGCTGCCGCAAACGCCGCCTTTGACAAGGCACGCGCCCTCATGTCCAGCGGTGACTACGATCTAGTCGTTTTGGACGAGATCAACATCGCGCTTCGGTACGAATACCTGTCGGTTGAACAGGTGATCGATGGGCTGAAAGAACGGTCTGACAAGACCAGCGTGTTCCTGACGGGTCGGGACGCACCGCAGGCGTTGCGGGACTATGCCGATCTGGTCACCGAGATGACCGAGGAAAAGCATCCGTTTCAAGCCGGAATCAAAGCCCAGCGCGGCGTGGATTTCTGAGGATCAGAATCTAAACAGCCCCCCTCAGGGGCTGTTAAGCTGGCGGGTTTTCGTTGAGAAACCTGACCGATCCGCGTCGACACGCGGCGCTGTCCGGCAGCGGTTGTTCAGCCCTGTCACCCTGGGCCGCCTTGGGTTTGTCGACATAGGCGCAATAGTCGTCGTCACAGCAACATCCGCAAGCGGTGGCCGCTTCGTGCCGTGCCATGATTTCGTCAAGTGGGTCACCCATCGTCACTTCCTGTTGCGCGTGTCGTTTCCGAGGCGGTGGCGCGCTCTCACCAGGCTATACGCTAAGCCCGCAGACCGCCTCGAAACCCCGTGCTGGATGCTAACACATCTGGCCTTGATCTTTATCTGATTATTTTTGTCGGAATTTGCAAGATCAAAATAGCACTTCCTGGATAACCCCACAGTTGATCGACGGTGAACGAATTTATTTCAGGCGTTTAGAGAGAACCAATTTTCTGAAATCTCCCTTTTTAGGGCCACATATTCTGGCGCATGCCGCGATAATCAGACCAGAGAGCCGCCTGTCGATGAGACAAGCGGCTCTGGGATTTTGGAAATTCACGTTGTTGCGGTGAACCCAAGGTGAGTCAGGTTCAGGCCGTAACACCCTGCTCTGGCGCGCTAAGCGAGATGACGGCGACCACCGCAGCCCCGTTCAGCCAGTAAAAGATCGCATCCATTCCCGAAAACCCAAATAGGCTGGGCGCGGCCAGGAAAACGACGCCGACCAGAAGATCGACCGCCAAGTGAAAGTTGTAGGGAAGAACGCGCCAGATCCCCAAATGGTGATCCGTCAACACCGTCAGGACAAACGCCGCGACGCCGGTGATCACCGACAGCCACAACGCCATCGGGTTGGATTGCCCCAGTCCAAGCAAAAAGGGCAGCCCCATCAGCGCAAAGGCAACAGGGTAGTCCAGATAGGCGTGAATATTGCGGGTGACAAAGCGGAGAGACATGAGAGTTCCTTTCCTGATATGGGATGACCTCAAACTAGGAAAGAAACTCCGAACGTTTAATTCTGGATCGTTCGTGAAACGTTGCAGATCGTCCAGAGTTTCAATTCGATCAGTGCATTGATCGATAGGCGGCTGGCGATACGCCAACCTGCTTTTTGAACACCCGCGAAAAGGCGGCTTCCGAGGCATAGCCGACCTCGGCCGCGGCATCGGCCACGTTCCAGCGGGCCTCAGTCAATCCGTGACACGCAATCTGCATGCGCCAATCGGTCAGATACTGCATGGGCGTTGTCCCCATCTTGTCTGCGAATAGCTGTGCGAACGCAGTGCGAGACATTCCGGCCTCACGTGCCAAAGACTCGACGCTCCACTCTTGCGCGGGCGAATGGTGAAACGCAGTCAATGCACGCGAAATGCGGGAATCGGCGAACCCGGCAAGCGCGGTTTCGCTGGGGCTTTGATGTTCAAGATGGGCCCGAATGGCCTGCGCAAACAGGACCTCGGACAGTTTCAACGCTATGAGGTCACCACCGATCCGCGCGCCGTTGATCTCGGACCCGATCATACGCAGGGTGGCTTCGATCCAGGCCCCGGCTTCCTCGCCATAGTTTTCGATCAGGATGTATGGGGGAAGCCGATCAATCAGCATATGCCCTGTTCCCTGTCGCCCCGGCGGTCCGGTGAAAGAGAAATGACCGCAGATCAATTGCGTATCGCGGCTTTTGTCTTCGCCGCCATAAATCAGAACCCCGTCGCCTTTGTACCCGGCCTCTTCCAATACGTGTTCAAGCGGCAGGGCATCCATTGGCTGGACCTCACTGCACAGCAGCGCGTGGGCAGATCCGTGCGGGATCAGGATCAGATCGCCTTGCTTCAATCGCAGGGTTTGCCCTGTGTTAGAGACAAAAACTTTCAACTCTCCGCGTTGTACAAAGTGAAATCTGGCCACATTTTGATAGGCCGGCACCTGTATACCAAAGGGCGGCGTGAAAGAGGTTCGAAAGTAGAATGTGCCCTTCAAGGACAGGCGGGTGAGAATATCGCTAAGCAGATCCAACATTGGATTAAGATAGACGCGGCCGCGCGTTCGTCCAGCTATTTGAACGATCTGCAAAGATTCTTGAACGTGCGGCAATGAAAAAGCCCCCGCGAAAGCGCGAGGGCTTCTTTCAATGCATCTGAGAGTTATCAGGCGCGCACAAGCGCCTCATAATCGGCGGCGATCTCGCGGGTCAGGTCTCCGACCTCAAACGTATAATCGCCGATCTGGCCCACCGGGGTCACCTCAGCTGCGGTGCCGGTCAGCCAGCACTGTTCGAAATCCGCCATTTCCTCGGGCTTGATGCGGCGCTCGTGGACGGTGATACCTTTGTTTTTCAGCATCTGAATGACGGTCTGACGGGTGATCCCATTCAGGAAGCAATCAGCCAGAGGTGTATGTACCTCACCATCTTTTACGAAGAACACATTCGCACCGGTCGCCTCGGCCACGTAACCGCGCCAATCCATGAACAGCGCGTCCGAGCAGCCCTTGGCCTCGGCCTTATGCTTCGAGATGGTGCAGATCATGTACAGACCCGCCGCCTTGGCGTGCACCGGAATAGTTTCCGGGCTGGGGCGTTTCCATTCCGCGATATCCAGCTTGGCACCCTGCATCTTGGCGTCACCATAATAGGCACCCCAAGGCCACACGGCGACGGCCATCCGGACCGGGTTCTTGGCTGATGCCACACCCATGTCTTCCCCCGAGCCACGCCAGACCAGCGCGCGGACATAGGCGTCCTGCAGACCGCTGGCTTTCAGCGCTTCTTCCTTGGCGGCCTCGATGTCATCCACCGAATAGGGCATAGGCATGTCCAGCGCTTCGGCCGAGGCAATCAAACGCTCAGAATGTTCGCGACTTTTGAAAATCTTGCCGTTATAAGCACGTTCACCTTCGAACACCGAAGACGCATAGTGCATCGCATGGGTCAGGATGTGCACATTGGCTTCGCGCCAGGGCACCAGTTTGCCATCCAACCAGATGACACCGTCACGATCATCATACCCCGCCATGCGAAACCTCCTGACCTGGGAAAAATTTCCGATTATTGCGCTGATTAAGTCCGTTTCGGACATAAAGTTACGCAAAAACTGCGATTCGATACCTGTCCACTCTTGGAATGTCAATAACGCTGACATAAACTCGGAACGAGTAACGAATGAGGCATACTATGTCGGATACCCGCCCCGCCCCAGCCTTTGGTGGCGAGAGCCTTTTGTTTTTGACCGACGAACAGTTGCGGCAGGGGATCGAGGCGATGTTTTTCGCCTATCGCGGCTTTACCGCAGATCCTGATCGCATACTGACCGAAATGGCCTATGGACGGGCGCACCACCGGGCAATCCACTTCATCAACCGCGCCCCGGGTACGACTGTCAACAACCTTCTGGCCATTCTGGGCGTAACAAAACAGTCTCTGAACAGGGTTTTGCGGACGTTGATCGACGACGGTCTGGTCGAAAGCCGGGTCGGATCAGTGGACAAACGCGAAAGACACCTATTTCTGACAGAACAGGGCAAGGCGCTAGAGGCCAAACTGTCTGAGGCGCAGCGCGTCCGAATGCGTGCAGCGTACAAAAAGGCGGGACCCGAGGCTGTGTCGGGGTTTCGTAAAGTGCTTGAAGCGATGATGGATGCTGATATGCGTCATGCCTATACGAAACTGCGGGAAACCACCTCATGAACGAAATGGATGCCCATCTGCTGATCGTCGACGATGACGAGCGCATTCGCGATCTGTTGAAGAAGTTTCTGATGCGGAACGGATTTCTGGTCACGGCTGCACGGGATGCAGCACATGCACGGCGGGTGCTGTCGGGCTTGGATTTCGACATGATCGTGCTGGATGTGATGATGCCCGGCGAGGATGGGGTCAGCCTGACCAAGGCGCTGCGCGAGACCCATACCACTCCGATCCTGCTGTTGACCGCGCGCGGCGAAACCGAGCATCGCATTGCCGGGCTTGAGGCCGGTGCGGATGATTACCTGGCCAAACCGTTCGAGCCAAAAGAGCTGTTGCTGCGGATCAATGCGATCCTGCGGCGGATGCCGGAAACACCTGCGCAGGACGCGACGGCGAAGATACTGCATCTTGGTCCGATCCGGTACGATATCGAACGTGGCGAGATGTGGCAGGGCGAAGACCCGGTGCGCCTGACGGCGACCGAAAGCCAGTTGATGAAAATTTTCTCGGCCCAGCCCGGAGAGCCGATCAGCCGAACCAAACTGGTCGAAGATCTGGGCCGCGACAAGGGTCAGGCGCAGGAACGCGCGGTGGACGTTCAGATCACCCGTCTGCGCCGCAAGATCGAACAAGACCCAAAGCAGCCGCGTTACCTGCAGACCGTCCGCGGCGCCGGATATATGCTGGCACCAGATTGAATCAGCCGCCGCGCTGCGCTTTCTTGCCTTCGGCGAGGATATTTTTGGCCAGATGAAGATGGGATTCCGATGACAACCGCCCTTTTGACCCACGCCGATTGCCTTGATCATGTGACCCCGCAAGGTCACCCTGAGAGGGTGGCGCGGTTAGAGCATATTCTGCATGCGTTGGAAGGCTTGGAACTGACACGTGTAACCGCCCCTTTGGCGGCGGATGACGACCTGCTGCGCGTGCATCCGGAAAGCCATATCCGTGAAATCCGAAATAGCAGGCCATCCGATGGCTTCAAACAGATTGACGGCGACACCTTCATGTCTCCGGGATCGGTGGACGCGGCTTATCGCGCTGCCGGGGCGGTCGTGCGCGCAGTAGACCTGGTTTTGGGCGGCGAAGCCTCGAATGCGTTTTGCGCCATCCGCCCGCCCGGTCACCATGCCGAGACCGAAACGGCAATGGGGTTCTGCCTGTTTGGAAACGCCGCGCTGGCTGCCAAACACGCATTGGATCATCATGGATTGAAGCGCGTAGCTGTTGTTGATTTCGACGTTCACCACGGAAACGGCACGCAGGATCTGCTGTGGGATGAAAGACGTACACTGGTGATCACCAGCCAGCAAATGCCGCTGTGGCCTGGATCGGGGCGCCCGGATGAAACCGGCGCTTATGAGACCGTTTTGAACATCCCGCTGGCACCCGGCACTGGTGGGGCCGAGATGCGGACAGCTTACGAGACGCAAGCCTTCCCGAGGTTGCGCGCATTCAAGCCGGAACTGATCATCATCTCGGCAGGTTTTGATGCGCATCAGGACGATCCGCTGGCCAACTTGAACTGGTCTACAGGCGATTTTGCTTGGGTTACAGCCGAGCTGTGCAAGATCGCCGATGAGCTGTGCGAAGGTCGTATCGTCTCGACTTTGGAGGGCGGGTATGATCTGAACGCCCTGGCCGAGGCCACTCGTGCCCATGTGGAAGAACTGATGAAGGCAGCCCGATGACCGATACTCCTGTTGATCAGATGACATTCGAACAAGCGATGAAAGAGCTTGAGGCCGTTGTCGGCCAGTTGGAGCGTGGGGACGTGGCGCTGGATCAGTCCATTGCGCTGTATGAGCGCGGTGCCGCGTTGAAGAAACGCTGCGAAGACGAATTGAAGCGGGCTGAAGAAAAGGTCGCAGCCATTACTTTGGATGCCAATGGGCAGCCAACCGGGACGACGCCTGTCGAAGGTCAGTAAATGTTCAAGGAAATTCTGGCGCAGGATGCCGCGCGGATTCAGGCCCAATTCGATCTGGTCCTGAGCGCGCTGGACGAATTGGACGTTACCCGGGCGATGGCCTACACCACGCAGGGCGGCAAGCGATTGCGTGGGTGTCTCGTGATGGAAAGCGCACGGATGCATGGCATCGACGCAACACAGGCAATCTGGCCTGCGACAGGCATCGAAGCCCTGCACGCCTATTCTCTGGTCCATGATGACCTTCCCTGCATGGATGATGACGATCTACGACGTGGACGTCCGACCGTGCACGTAAAGTGGGACGAAGGCACCGCCGTTCTAGCCGGTGATGCCCTGCAGACATTGGCCTTTGAGCTGTGCACCCGGCCCGAGGTCGGAAGTGCAGAGATTCGTGCTGAATTGGCTCTAACCCTGGCCAAAGCAAGCGGTGCGCAGGGTATGGTGCTGGGGCAAGCGCTGGATATGGCGGCTGAAACAGCGGCCGCGCCCCTGACACTGGAGCAGATCACCAAGTTGCAGGCGGGCAAAACCGGTGCTCTGATTGAATGGTCCGCCTGCGCTGGTGCGCGTTTGGCCCAGGCAGATCCCGAACCCTTGCGCCAATATGCCCAGGCGCTTGGCCTTGCTTTTCAGATCGCTGATGACATTCTGGATATTGAAGGTGATGTCGAGAAGGCCGGTAAACGATTGCAAAAGGACGCCGAGGCGGGCAAGGCGACATTTGTCTCGCTTCTGGGTCTGAACGTCGCAAAATCCCGCGCTGTAGAACTGGTCGATCAGGCCTGCGCGGCGTTGGATGGATACGGTGCCAAGGCTGAAACCTTGAAGGACGCGGCACGCTTCGTTATTGCCCGGGACAGCTAAGCCAGGAACGCCACATGTCTGACCGCCCGAATACGCCCCTGCTGGACCTTGTGAACCGCCCTGCGGATCTCAAGCAGTTTTCGGACGCACAGTTGCATCAGTTAGCGCAGGAATTGCGGACCGAGACAATATCGGCCGTGTCCGTCACCGGTGGGCATCTGGGCGCGGGTCTGGGCGTGGTCGAATTGACGACCGCCCTGCACGCCGTGTTCGACACGCCGCGCGACAAGATCATCTGGGACGTTGGTCATCAGTGCTATCCGCACAAAATCCTGACCGAACGGCGCGACCGTATCCGTACGCTTCGCATGAAGGACGGGCTGAGCGGCTTCACCAAGCGCAGCGAAAGCCCCTATGACCCGTTTGGCGCAGCACACAGCTCAACCTCGATCAGTGCCGCGCTGGGGTTTGCCGTTGCGCGCGATCTGGGCGGTGTGACGCCCGAGGGATTGGGTGACGCGATTGCCGTGATCGGTGACGGTTCAATGTCTGCAGGCATGGCCTTTGAGGCGATGAACAACGCCGGACACCTGAAGAAACGCCTAATCGTCATTCTCAATGACAATGAAATGAGCATCGCACCGCCCGTCGGCGCGCTGTCCAATTACCTGTCGCGCATTTACGCCGAAGAGCCATTCCACGATCTGAAAGCCGCCGCCAAAGGTGCAGTGTCTTTGTTGCCGGAACCCTTCCGCGAGGGCGCCAAGCGCGCCAAGGAGATGCTCAAGGGCATGGCCGTGGGCGGCACATTGTTTGAGGAGCTGGGCTTTTCCTATCTCGGTCCGATCGACGGGCACGATATGGATCAGCTGTTGCCTGTCCTGCGCACGGTCAAGGCCCGCGCCACGGGCCCGATCCTCATTCATGTGCTGACAAAGAAGGGCAAGGGGTATGCCCCAGCCGAGCAGGCCCGCGACAAAGGCCATGCGACAGCGAAGTTCGACGTCGTCACGGGCGAGCAGAAGAAAGCACCCTCAAACGCACCGTCCTATACCTCGGTCTTTGGCAAGACATTGGTCGAAGAGGCCGCGCGCGACGACAAAATTGTTGCTGTCACCGCCGCGATGCCCGATGGCACCGGGCTGAACCTGTTTGCGGAACGCTATCCGTCGCGCTGTTTCGATGTGGCGATTGCCGAACAGCACGGTGTGACCTTCGCCGCCGCTCTTGCTGCGGGAGGAATGAAGCCCTTCTGCGCAATTTATTCCACGTTTTTGCAGCGTGGGTACGATCAAGTCGTGCATGACGTAGCCATTCAGCGCCTGCCGGTTCGTTTTGCGATCGACCGTGCAGGGTTGGTGGGCGCGGATGGCGCGACCCATGCGGGGTCGTTCGATATCGCCTATTTGTCCAACCTGCCCGGCATCGTGGTCATGGCCGCAGCGGATGAGGCCGAGCTGGTGCATATGGTGGCCACAGCCGTCGCGCATAATGAAGGCCCGATTGCGTTCCGCTATCCTCGCGGCGAAGGTGTCGGCGTCGACTTGCCGGAACGTGGCGAGGTTCTGGAAATCGGCAAAGGCCGGATCATCCAAGAAGGCGCACGGGTCGCAATGTTGTCCTTCGGGACACGGCTGGCCGAAGTGCAGAAAGCGGCCGAAGCTCTGACTGCGCGTGGGATCACCCCCACTATCGCCGACGCTCGTTTTGCCAAACCGCTGGACCGCGATCTGATATTGGATCTGGCCGCCAACCACGAGGCGTTGATCACCATTGAAGAAGGTGCCATCGGCGGCTTTGGCAGCCATGTTGCCCAGCTTTTGGCCGATGAGGGCGTCTTTGACCAGGGTCTCAGGTATCGCTCGATGGTTTTGCCCGACACCTTCATAGATCAGGCCAACCCTGCGGATATGTACGCGGTCGCGGGTCTGAATGCCGAGCAAATCGAGGCCAAAGTGCTGTCCGTACTGGGTGTTGCAACCATCGGTGAAAAACGTGCCTGAGGCATGACGCTAGGCAACTGAATTTCACCGTTGTTTGAAAATCTGCAAGCACCGCTTTTGACGGAAATTTCGGGCAGCCGCCGAATTCAGCCGCTTTTGGTTGAGTCCTTGAGAACACAGGAACCGCTTGAGTCCCGGCGCAGCGTTCCCGCTTCCCCGCATTTCTGATAGTAGTAAGAAAAACAAATACTCCACCCTTGAGTAGGCGGGCGGATGAGAAACATCATGGCAGTTTTGGTCGCGCTTTTTTTGATGAGCGTGGCGGCAAGTTCAAAAGAGATTCAGGTTGGCAATGATCCGGGCGGGCGGATTGTGGATCGCATGGTCCAGATCGAAATCGCCAACCGGACCAACGCGCAATTCCAGATCAACGGGGACTATTGCCACTCTAGTTGCACCATGCTGCTGGGTGCGGACGATGTTTGCGTTTCGCCCGAGACGATCTTTGGTTTTCATGGCCCCCATCGCTCGAACCGAAAGAAAATGACGGCAGATGAGTTCGACAGGAAAAGCGCGTCTCTATCCAGCTACTACCCAAACCCGGTCAGAAACTGGTTCATGTCCAAAGCAAGGTTCGCCGGGCCCAATGAGCTTTTTTATGTGACGGGTGAGTACCTGATAAGCCTCGGCGTGCAGGAATGCGCTTAGAACGCTAGCATCTCAATACCGCGGCTGTTCCCGTCAGGTCATTCGCGCAGGCACACATTGAACTGAAAACAGAGTTCGGTTTTATCCAGAGCCTGATGTCCTGTTCACGGCGGTCGCTGAAACTCGCCCGATAACCACCACTACAGGTTAGTCGGCGTCTTCCATCTTCGTTGCATTGAGTTGCGCGAAAAGCTCGGGCCCGACGCGATCATACAGTTCGATCTGAGTCTCCAGAAAGTCGATATGGCCTTCTTCATCCGACATCAGGCTTTCGAACAATCCCATTGAGACATAGTCTCCGGCTTCTTTGCAGACATCCCGCGCTTCCTTGTAAAGCGCCCGCGCGCTTTGCTCTGCTGCAAGATCGCATTCCAGCGTTTCACGCGGGTTTTCACCGATCCGCAGGGGATCAAGTTTCTGCAGGTTGGGATGCCCCTCCAGAAAGATGATACGTTCAATCAGTTTGTCAGCGTGCTCCATCTCTTCAATGGATTCTTCACGGCTTTTCTTGGCCATGCTGCCAAGACCCCAATCGTCTTGCAGGCGATAATGCAACCAGTATTGACTGACGGCCGTTAGTTCGTGGCGCAGAGCTTTGTTCAGGTATTCAATTACCTTTTTGTCACCTTTCATGATGAAACTCCTTGGCTGTGTCTAAGAACTGGCGTGGAAACAACTTTTTAAGCTGAATGCTACCACCAGAGCGGCTTAACCCGAAACCTTCAAATATCTGTTTTGAAACAGGTATTTGCAAGTTTCCTGACGATTCTCGTTTGAATCAGAACCCGTCACTTGAAAGCGTTTTTCCACCACACTTACGATTCCCTGATACCTGCTTACCGATCGGAAGCATGGCCCTTGCGGATCAAAATTACGCGGGCAAACAGCTCCGGAGATTGAGCTGCGCTAGCATCCGATGATAGCCCGCAGGATCGAACCAAAAGTGAGATACGAGGTAGGCCGCTAGTTTAGCATAACTTTACAGGGGAACGTGGTGCCTCAAGAGGGACTCGAACCCCCGACCTTGTCCTTACGAAGGACCTGCTCTACCAGCTGAGCTATTGAGGCAAGCGACGGTTCCTTTAAACCCTCGGGCAGAGGCGTGCAAGTCTCGATATCCTTGGACGCCTACCGGTGTGTGATAGTGATTCCCGCAACTCAGATCGCTTGAACCCCAATCCATCACCACGCTCCAGCCAGAATATCTCGCCTATTCGGACGCTTACACTCGTCTTCAATGGTCGTGTAATTTCGATTGACCGGCTTTTATTATTTTAATATTTCATGAAATATGATAAAACAGATAACAGACCAATTGGCCACCCTGGGTCATCCGCAGCGTATCCTTGTGTTTCGCATGCTCATGCGACGTTTTCCTGACAGCGTCCCGGCAGGAGAGCTGGCGGTGGAACTCGACCTGAAGGCCAGCACATTGTCGAACTATCTGAACGCGCTTCAGCGTTCAGGGCTGGTCACGCAGGAACGTTCCGGGACATCTCTGCTCTATTCGATTGAAATGAAAAACGTGCAGCAGATGCTCGACTATCTGATTGTCGATTGCTGTCGCGGTCGCCCTGATATCTGCATGCCATTTTCTCAGGGAAATGAGGCCGCGACAGACCGGAAGTTCAACGTCTTGTTTTTGTGTGTGGGCAATTCTGCCCGCTCGATTTTTGCGGAATCCCTGCTGCGCACCCTGGGGGGTGACCGGTTCAACGTTTACTCGGCTGGTACGCAGCCCACATCCGAGCTCAACCCGATGGCCGTGCAAGTTCTGGACGACAAAGGGCATGACACATCCATCCTGCGGTCCAAGAACATGTCCGAGTTTGCAACCCCCGGCGCGCCCGAGATGGATTTCGTCTTCACGGTCTGCAATCAGGCCGCAAATGAGGAATGCCCCGCTTGGGAAGGCCAGCCAATCAGTGGCCATTGGAGCATGCCGGACCCGGTCAGGGCCGAGGGCACGGATGCCGAAAGAAGCCTTGCATTTCAACATGCATATGGCGCGCTCAAGCGCCGGATTGAGGCCTTTACGTCTTTGCCGGTCGAAAGCCTCGACCGGATCGCACTGCAAACTGCTGTTGATGACATCGGCAGAACGCCCACTGAGGACATGAAATGACGACTTATGCTGTGAATGGGTTGGGCCGGATGGGAAAACTGGCCTTGAAACCGCTGCTGGACAAAGGCGCAAAGATCGCCTGGATTAATGATTCAGTCGGTGGCCCCGAAATGCACGCGCACCTGCTGGAGTTTGACACGGTTCATGGCCGCTGGGATGCCACGTTCGCACATGATGCCGACAGCGTTACGATCAACGGCACACGTCTGCCCTTTATCGGCACCAGAGATTTGGCGGAACTGCCGCTGGACGGAGTCGATGTGGTGATCGACTGCACCGGTGTCTTCAAGACCCAAGCCAAGCTGGCCCCCTATTTTGAGGCAGGCGTGAAAAAGGTTGTTGTCTCGGCCCCCGTCAAGGATGGCCCGACCGCCAACATCGTTATGGGCGTGAATGAGGACACTTATGATCCGGATGTCCACAGCATCGTGACAGCGGCCTCCTGCACGACCAATTGTTTGGCCCCAGTGGTCAAGGTCATCCACGAAAACCTTGGTATTCGCCACGGATCAATGACCACAATTCACGACGTGACCAATACGCAAACCATCGTGGATCGCCCCGCCAAAGATCTGCGCCGGGCGCGGTCTGCTTTGAACTCTCTGATCCCGACCACCACCGGGTCGGCCACGGCTATCACGCTGATCTACCCAGAACTCAAGGGGCGGCTGAACGGCCACGCGGTGAGGGTTCCGTTGCTGAATGCCTCGCTGACGGATTGCGTCTTCGAGGTTGAGCGCGAAACCACCGCCGAAGAGGTCAACGCGCTTTTCAAGGCCGCGGCCGAAGGTGAGTTGAAAGATATCCTTGGCTATGAGACGCGGCCGCTAGTTTCCACCGACTACACCAACGACGAACGGTCCTCGATTGTAGATGCGCCTTCGACCATGGTAGTGAACGACACGCAGGTGAAGATCTATGCCTGGTACGACAATGAAATGGGTTACGCCCATCGTCTGGTCGACGTTGCCCTGATGGTTGGTGCCTCGCTGTGACTGAAAGGCCCGAAGGTATGTCGGCCTATATCGCGGTCACAGCAGCCTATTGGGCCTTCATGCTGACTGACGGGGCCCTGCGTATGCTGGTGCTGCTGCACTTTCACAGCATGGGATTCTCGCCGGTTCAGTTGGCATATCTGTTTGTTCTGTATGAGATCGCCGGCATGGGCACGAACCTTGCCGCAGGTTGGGTCGCGGCGCGGTTCGGGCTGACATCGACGCTTTATGCGGGGCTGGCACTGCAGATTGGAGCGTTGTTGGTTCTTACGCAATTAGACCCTAATTGGGCGATTCCGGTAAAAGTAGTCTTTGTGATGATCGTGCAAGGGGCCAGCGGCGTTGCAAAGGATCTGGCCAAGATGTCCTCAAAATCCGCCGTCAAACTGCTGGCCCCGACCGAGGGCGGAGGGTTGTTTCGCTGGGTCGCGATTTTGACTGGCTCCAAGAACGCTGTGAAAGGGTTTGGGTTTCTGCTTGGGGCGGCACTGTTGGCGACAGTGGGCTTTATGTGGGCCGTTCTGGCAATGGCGATCATACTTGCCGCATTCCTCGTCGCCGTCATCCTGTTCATGCCGACCGGCCTGCCCAAAGGGCGCAAAGGCGCCAAGTTCTCCGAGGTCTTCTCAAAATCCGCCAATGTGAACTGGCTATCCGCCGCTCGTGTCTTCTTGTTTGGGGCGCGGGACGTGTGGTTCGTGGTCGGCATTCCGATCTATTTTTACGCAGTTCTGTCGGACGGAACCGAGGATGGCAACCGTGCCGCGTTTTTTATGATCGGCACATTCATGGCCGTTTGGGTCATACTTTACGGAGCTGTTCAGGCCAGCGCGCCGAAAATCCTGCGTGCAAAAGAACGCCCGGAAGGGGACCTTATCCACGCAGCCAAGAATTGGGCCGCGGCGCTGTTTTGTGTGCCTGCTGCCCTGACCATCGCGGTTCTGCTCTCATCCGGCCCTGAGACATGGCTGACCATTACGCTGGTCGTGGGTCTTTTGGCCTTCGGGGCAATCTTCGCCGTCAATTCAGCGCTGCACTCATACCTCATCCTCGCCTTCACCAAGTCCGAGCGTGTGACGATGGATGTGGGTTTTTACTACATGGCCAACGCGACGGGCCGTCTGGTCGGCACTGTTCTGTCGGGACTTACTTATCAGATTGGCGGGCTTCCACTGGTTCTGGGCACCGCTGCTGCAATGGTCGCGCTGGCCGCCCTGACATCCGGCAAACTAACCGACCAGACGAATGAGGTATATTCATGAGCATCTTCGAACGCTACCTGACCGTCTGGGTCGCGCTGGCAATGGTTGGCGGCGTATTGATCGGACTGGTTGCACCCGGCCTGGTTCAACTGATCGCCTCGGCCGAAGTGGCCAGCGTCAATCTTGTGGTAGCTTTGCTGATCTGGGCGATGGTCTACCCCATGATGGTTGGCGTGGATTTCGGCGCAGTGGCGGGCGTTGCCCGGCAACCACGCGGGTTGATCGTGACTCTGGTGGTCAACTGGCTGATCAAGCCGTTCACCATGGCCTTTCTGGCGGTTCTGTTCTTTGAGCACGTCTTTGCACCATGGATCGAACCTGAAGATGCGGCCCAATATACCGCCGGGCTGATCCTGCTGGGTGCTGCACCGTGCACCGCTATGGTGTTCGTCTGGTCTCAGCTGACTAGGGGCGATGCGACATATACACTGGTGCAGGTTTCTGTGAACGACCTGATCATGGTGGTGGCATTCGCCCCGATCGTGGCCTTTCTCCTGGGCGTGACCGATATCCAGGTTCCATGGCAAACGTTGGTTCTGGCGACTGTGTTGTATGTGGTATTACCGCTGATCGCCGGCCTGATAACACGCCGCACATTGGGATCGCCCCAGGCCATCGACGCTTTTTCCGCACGTGTCAAACCCTGGTCGATCATGGGCCTGATCGCCACTGTCGTCATTCTGTTCGGCCTGCAGGGTCAAACCATTCTGGCAAAACCGATGGTGATCGTCCTGATCGCCATACCAATCCTGATCCAGAGCTACGGTATCTTCGCTCTGGCCTACGGCGCAGCATGTGCCCTAAGGGTGCCGCACCGGATCGCCGCACCCTGCGCCATGATCGGCACGTCAAACTTCTTTGAGCTGGCCGTCGCTGTGGCCATCAGCCTGTTCGGATTGAACTCGGGAGCAGCGCTGGCGACGGTCGTAGGTGTTCTGGTTGAAGTTCCGGTTATGCTGTCACTGGTCGCATTTGCAAACCGCACACGCGCGCGGTTCCCCGAACCCGCGCCAACATAAATTGAATTGGCGCATTCAAACCTGCGTCAAGGAACAGGAACGAAGAACGGTTTTAAACATTCTTTTGCCGAGATCGCGGACAGCACGGCCTGAGCGGTATCCAGCGACTCGCGGATCGTGACGTCCATATCCAGATACCGATAGGTTCCCAGACGACCGACAAATGTGACGTTTTGCGTGCCTTCAGCAAGCGCAACATACTCACCCAGCAGCGCTTTTTCCTTTAGCTGACGGATCGGGTAATACGGTATGTCGTCCGGACCAGCAGCACGGGAAAACTCGCGATAGCAGACCGAACCGTCATGCGTTTCCCATGGCGAAAAGTGCTTATGTTCGGTAATCCGGGTAAAGGGCACCTCTTCCTCGCCATAGTTCATCACCGCGCAGCCTTGATAGTCGCCCTCATAAGTGAACCGTTCGAAATCAAGCGTGCGATAACCCAGGCGCCCAAGCTCGTAGTCGAAATAGCCATCCAGCGGGCCAGAATAGAAAACGTGATCGAAGCCATCCGCCATGCCGCGATCGAAAGTGGTATTCAGCTTCACTGTGATGCCGGGGTGATCGAGGATGCCACCAATCATGTCGGTATACCCATTCTCGGGCATGCCTTGGAATTTATGGAAAAAGTAATTGTCGTCGTAGTTAAACCGCACTGGCAGACGTTTAAGGATCGACGCCGGCAGCTCGGATGGGTGACATCCCCACTGTTTGATCGTGTAGCCTTTGAAAAACGCCTCATAAAGGTCGCGACCGACGAACCGCATCGCCTGTTCCTCGAAACTCTGCGGGTTGGTGATGGATGTATCAGCCTGTTCTTCGGTGATAAACGCGCGGGCTTCGTCCGGGTGCATGGTCTTGCCAAAGAACTGGTTGATTGTATGCAAGTTCACCGGCAGCGAATAGACCTGCCCGCGCGAGGTGGTCTTGACCCGGTTCTTGTAAGGCAAGAAGTTGGCGTATTGGTTCACATACTGCCAAACCTCTTCGTCATCCGTGTGGAAGATATGTGGCCCGTACACATGGACCATCACGTCAGTATCGGCATCCCGTTCTGTATGGCAATTGCCGCCGATATGGTCGCGGCTGTCCACAACTGTAATGTCGTGCCCCTGTTCAGCAAGTTCCCGACCGATCACAGCCCCAGACAATCCGGCCCCAACCATCAAAAACTGCATATCAGGGGCTTTCCTGTTTCATCGAAATCGTCGTCATGTCGAGCGGTTTGATCAGCTGACGGCGGGCAATCTTGAATATACCCGACCGCGCCTCGCTGGCACTGCGGAATTTCGGCAGGACCGACATCCATGCCCGGCACATATGCCACCCCAGCTGCAGACGACCCGAGATGGGTTGCCCTCCCTGCAGGATCGCGGCAAAGACGACCGGAACGGTACGCTGCGGCAGATCAAACATCTGCTTCAGAACGGCTTCTTCCTCTTCCGAGCTGAGGTTGTTCGACTCGGCCATCGCAGCTTTCAGGTTCTTTCCGATCGGCCGCGTGTGGTGCATCGCGATCTCGTCCAGAATGGCAGTTCGAAACGCGCCAGCCTCGGCCCATCTGCACCAGATATAATCCAGGCCGTAGCCGCTCATGGTGCCCTGGAAAAGCGGCAGTGCTTTCTTCAGGATATCCTTGTGCAGGCACGGGGCCATGATCTCGATATAGTTCGTGTAGCGCAGTACGAAGCCCGGGCATTGGCTGAACACAAAATGCGAGAAATAGCTTTCGGGGGTCAGCGACGGTTGCGCAATACGCAGGCCGTGAACCTGCATGGCATCAAACAGCGCATTTACCGCCGTGGCGCTGATGTCCAGATCATCATCCGGCAGCCAATAGTAGTCATATTGATCCAGGTCACGATCCGCCAGGGTTTTGAACAACCCGTCCCATTTGCCGCCTTTTACCAGCACGGCCTCAACACCGGGTTCAGGTTCGAATGCCGCAAAAGCCTCGTCCGAGAAATAGCTGATCAGAAGATCGTAGCTACGATCTTCATAGGGGATTTCCTGCCACCGATGGTGCAATGACTTGTTGCCCGCACGGACAACCACAAGGCTATTTTTCATGCGCGGTTCCGAACCCGATTGCCGGCCTGCATCAGGGGGCCGAGCCCTTCGATCATGTCCGGGTTCAGCGGGTGGCTCAACCGTCCGTACGTGTACTTTATCTGGTACATTAAGTTTCGAACGAACCTGGTCATGGATGAACCCGGCTTGGTTTTGCTTCGGCAGTGATCGATGGTGCTGTTGAAGTCTTCGCGCTCTGTAATCATCTTTTGCCCAAGGGTCAGGATGGGCACGTTATGCTCCCAGTAGAACTTTAGGTCGATGTCAATCGGTCGCGCGATCGGCGCGTTCAGCGCCAACAGGCGCTTGGCGGCGCGCCTGCCGATGATGTAGCCAGTAGTTCTCGGCGGTAGACGGTCAGACAGGATAAGGTCCTGATCTGCAACGGATTTAATCACCTGCCCATAGTTCCTCGAAATGCCATCCAACTTGATCATAACGTCTTCGAAACACTCACCACACTCCAAGAGCTCTTCCAAAAAAGGTCTGGGGTCCTGAACAAAGGTGGCGTCATCCTCTAAAACGAGACTGACATAGTCTTGAGATTTCACAATCTCTTGCCATATCTGACGATGTCCCAACGTGCAGGCGACTTCATTTCGGCTGAGGGGACGTTTGAACTTGATGCGGTTCATGCCCGCGTCATAAAATTTCCGCAACTCCGAGTTGCTTATCTGATCGCCGGCAATGGCATCGCTAAATTTGTGGCACAGGCCAAAGCGCGCGATTTCGGTTTCGCAGAAACGTCGCCTTTCTACATCATTCGGTAGACTCAAAATGACAGTCTTTATGGACACTAAACTATTACCAATAATTTTTTCACAGCTTTACTATGGGCCGTGTTTATCAGTTACAAGTGCAAACAGTCGATCCCTATCTACGTGTTGCATTGATGCTTTTCCGAAGCAAAAAATTGCTCAGAGTCTACATTCAGACATGCGCCACAATGATCGTCCAGACAAAGCAGCACATTATTGTGGCTCCACATCAATATATCACAATGAAACCACGAAGAAAGTCGTTTGTCGGCACCGAATTTGCCTGTGCGGGTAAATGCCGGTCGCACCCTAGGGTACTCAGAATTTGTACTGCGTTCGCAACCAGACAGCAATGCGCGCGGGACCCAATAGTCATGGGATAAAGGAGTCCAGCAGAGACTTTGCAGAAAAGTACACTGCGCCCGAACCGCAGCGCAGGTCGCGTGATCCAATACCAAAACATACGGCATCGCTAGCCTTCAATTTTGCAACAGACACTTGCTCAATCCTGCGCGTAAGCCTATTTGACGTAGACGATTGCGCAACCGTTCGAATGGGCAAGTCTGTCGCGTCATTTGATCTGCCTTTTAGACAGGAATGATTATAGGTTATCTGAGCGAGCGCATGATTTCATGATTTGGAGAGTGCAATGATTAAGCGTGCCTGGACTGAATGGCGATCAGGTTATATGGGCCGCCTTATCAGCGAGAGCTTCTTTGCTCAAGGGGGCCTCTATGCCATTGCCATTGTCGCGATGATCGCCGTTGCAGCGACCACCGCTGGCTCTGCCTTTATGATGGAGTACATTGTTGATGCCATGACCAGCCCGGAAATGCGCGACTGGGCCGTCCTGATTGCGCTAAGCGTTATTCTCCTGTTCCTGACCAAAGCCGTCGCATCCTATGTCCAGTCCATTTACCTTGCTCGTGCCGGGAACCGGATTGTGGCGGTGCAGCAAGACAGAGTGTACCGCAAATTGCTGCGACACGGCGTTTCCTTCTTCTCTGATAACGAATCTTCCGATCTGTTAATGCGTACGACATATGGCGCACAGTCTGCCCGTCAACTTATCGATGTTCTTGTCACTGGCTTCGTTCGGGATGCATTAACGCTGGTTGGACTTGTGATCGTAATGGTGTACCAGCAACCTGTGCTTTCTATCATGTTTTTCGTTGTCGGACCCGTGGCAATGCTGGGTGTGCGATACCTGTTAAAAAGCGTGCGATCAATCATGCAGCAGGAATTCAAGTCTCTGGCAGAAATCATTCGAGTGCTGCAGGAAACTTCATCCGGAATCAAGGTGATCAAGGTGTTCTCACTAGAAAACCGAATGATTGATCGCATGGAAACGGCCATCCACAAAGTTGAAGAGCGTTCGAATGACATTGCGAGACTGCAGTCCATTGCAAGCCCGTTGATGGAGTTTTTGGCTGGTTTGGCCGTCGCGGGGGTCCTGATCGTTAGCACTCTAGGCCTAGCGGGCAGTGAGCCGCCAACCGCGGGACAGTTGATGTCCTTCATCACGGCACTTTTAATGGCTTATGAACCCGCTAAACGCTTGTCAAAAATGCGCGTTCAAATCGAAACCGCCATGGTCGGCGTTGGGATGCTCTTCGGGATGCTGGATCAAGAAGATACGATGCCGGAAAACCCCGAGGCGCGTGACCTACTTGATGGGCCAGGTGAAATCGCATTGCGTAACGTCACCTTCGGTTATCAAGGTTCGATACCAGTGATTCAGGACATGAATGTGACTTTCGAAGCCGGACAGACCACCGCACTAGTCGGTCAGTCTGGTGGTGGTAAGTCGACGATATTCGGCCTCATCATGCGGTTCTATGACCCCGATGGCGGGAGCGTCGAAATCGATGGCCAAAACCTTCAGGACGCCAGCTATTCCTCACTAAGACGTAAGATCTCCTATGTAGGCCAGGACACCTTTCTGTTTTCCACGTCCGTGATGGAAAACCTGCGCTGCTCGGCACCGAATGCGACGGACGAAGAGGTCATTGAAGCCGCGAAGGCTGCGCATGCGCATGACTTCATCTGCGGACTGCCCAACGGCTACGATACGCAAGTTGGCGAAAATGGGGCGTTCCTATCTGGCGGTCAGAAGCAACGTATCGCCATCGCCCGTGCAGTCTTGCGCAATGCCGAGATTTTGCTGCTGGACGAAGCCACCAGCGCTTTGGACGCCGAATCCGAAGCTCTTGTAAAAGCGGCGCTGGATGCGCTGACACAAAGTATGACCGTGATCGTGATCGCGCACCGTCTCTCCACTATCCTGGAGGCCGACAAGATTATGGTGGTTCACGATGGAGCTGTGGTCGAACATGGCAACTTGGACGAGTTGATGCAACTCAATGGCCACTTCAGAAATCTGTTCGATCAGCAATTTAAGAAACGCGAACCCGTAGGAGTGGAGTGAGCAATACAGTGCAATGGACAGGCAAGCGAAACTAGCTGATACCGCTTCATATGGCTGTCGTAGTAGTTTCCAATCATTGTCAGATGAACCGGACGTGGGCTCAAAAGAATGATCGCTTCTGGCCATTTGCTAAATGTCAGTGACAATTTTTAACGACTTTCATCACAATGTTAGTGTGCCGCGATCAAAAAGGTATTCCGTGCCGACCCTCCAGCTAAGTATCTTACGGTCAAGTCGACAGGGGATACAAAATTAGAATTGCATCAAGCAAAACCGCCTCCGCCTCAAATTTTGCCTCAACATACTCAAGTCGTACAGGTATCCTAAGTCGGCACTTAAAAGGACTGACACGGTGAGCTAGTGTCTGGGCAAAATCTACAACAGGGTTGATGACTAATTTTGAAAATGACGCTTAGAAAAATGGTGAGGCGTTTAGCAATCGATGCGAAAGCACGTGATTAGGAAAATCAAAACCGACAAAGGCAAAGCAGATGGGCCCGGCAAGACGTCAATTAGGTAGCGGAAATGGATAAGCACAGAACTCAAGACGTATTGGAGAGAATAAAATCCCAATATTCGAGCGTCGGTACATTACGTGCGAACGAGCCAATAGAAATATGTTTGGCGTTTGATCGTTGTTTCGTCCAGCATGCTGCTGTAACTCTTTTTTCGGCTGTTCATGCAGTGTGCCCAGACGACAAACTTATTGTACATGTATTACAAGCGGGCGACATCAATTCCACTGACCGCGACGCGTTTTCAACGATTGCGCCAACAAGTACCATCCACTGGCACGAAATTGACGCTAAAAGATTCAATAAATTGCCGGATAATCGCGACCATGTTTCACTAGCGACTTACCTCAGACTCTTCATTCCTGAAGTTTTAAGCGATGTTTCTTCTCGGGTAATATACCTGGATTGCGACACCATAGTATCAGACCGCTTAGTCAATTTGTGGAACGAAGACTTAAAGGGGTGCCCCATCGCAGCGGCTCCCGACGAAGGCGGTGTTACACAAGCAAAACGTCTGAGGTTTGATAGCAGTGCTTTCTACTTCAACGCAGGCGTTCTGGTTTTTGACCTAACAAAATTGGATCCTTCGGAGTTTTGGCAGTCGGTCAAAAAAATTGTATCCGATGATTCAATTAACTTAGATCTGCAGGACCAAGACATCCTCAATCTTGCCTTGAGAGAAAAAACTCACCGTCTTCCTTTGCGCTGGAATGCGAACACACGACTGTACACACCAAATGACTTTGAACCCGCTTATGACTTGAAGGAAGCACGTGCGGCGGCACTAGCGCCAAGTATTCTACATTTTACTGACAGTCGAAAGCCTTGGAATTCCAATTGCAACCACCCATTGCGGCAGCTTTATTGGGATCTGCGAAATCAGACACCCTGGTGTGAAAATTATTCGGAGTGGCTACTGCGAAAATCCAAGGAAGCAATTCGAAACCGATTCAGCAAATCTCGAAAGGCAGCAAATCGTGCTTGGGGATAAGGGATCTAAGTTACGTCGTGAGATTTCCCGGCCTGCAAAACAGTTGGGAAGGTTTGTTCACAGGACGGCGTCGAATTTCTATTCGCCTTACCTCTATGATTTAGTGGCACGCCACCGCGTTTGCGTATCGCCGGGTGCGCTGGATTTGAAAGATCACGTTGCAATCTATGTAATAGCGCCTTTTCAAGGTATATGGCCCTCTCACCTTAGTGCACTCGATTGCATGGTGGCATCTGGTGCCGCACCAATTGTTGTTTCGAATTCACCGTTAAATGTTCGGGACAAAAACAAGATTTCGGAACGTGCGTCCGTGGTTATCGAGAGGCCGAACCAAGGCTACGATTTCGGAGCCTTTCGAGAGGGGTTTCTATATTTGAAGGACCGGCTCGAAGAGCTGTCTCGAATTACTATGCTCAACGATTCCGTTTGGTTCCCGACACCGAATGCCAAAAACTGGTTTGAATCTTTGGAGGTGCAAAAGTCAATATTTACCGGGGCAACTTCTAACTTCGGTGGGTCTCTAAAGGTACCGAGTTCCCTAGAGTACACACCTTGGGTTTACAGTAAGCAGGCAAAAAACTTTCACTACCAGTCTTATGCTCTTTCGTTCTCTCCCCCTGCATTTAGAGACCCCGCGTTTTTAAGGTTTTGGACTACTTATCCATTAACTAACAGCAAAAATTTGACGGTTAGACGAGGGGAAATTGGATTAACTCAATGGGCAATTTCACGAGGCTGGTCCACTTCTTCCACTTACCCTATTGAGGAGATGGACTTGTTGTTAGAGCCTATTTCAACGGCGCGGTTGAAAGAAATAGCTGAAAATTTGATAGTGCTGGGAAACCCAGAGTTTCTGGCGCTCAAACATCGAATCATTAATGATAGAAATAGTAAAGAAACCCTTCGGTTGTTGATTCTGGCCGCGGCACGTTGTCTTGGCGTGACATATGCAACCCCAACGCTAAATCTTCATGAAATGCGGTTTCCGTTCCTCAAGAAGTCTCCCGTCTGGCATCAAAAGGAGGCCTCGGACATCACGCTTCGGGTAATTCGAGAATATGGTGACAAATGGGATATTCTCGAGGAAGCTGAATTCCTAAGGCGATCACTGCCTTAGATTCTGGACCCATGGTTTGGGTGGGCCATTAGCTATTCTGCGACCAGTCGAAAGCCTGCGCTATTCCTGCTTCAAGTGAAATCGTGCACGCCCATTGGAAATCATCTTGCGCCCGTGTAACATCGAGGACTGAGCGCGCGACATCTATTCCTCGACCTGGTTTGTAGATCGGGTGAATCGTGCTACCAGTCACCTGGTTCAAAATTGATACAATGTCGTTTATTGACGCTCCTACTCCCGAGCCTACGTTGTAAGCTCCGGTTTTATTCCCTGCAATTGCAAGCGCACAAAACTTTGCCAGATCTCTGACGTGCAGATAATCTCTGACGACGCTACCGTCGCCCCAGATTTCGAGTGGATCACCCGCCTTGAGGCGAGCGAGAAACGTCGAAATGACGCCTTGCACTCCGGTATGCGCTTGACGTGGACCATAGGGATTCGAAGCGCGTACGGCAATCGTAGACAGGCCGTACTTGCGCCGATACATGTCGAGGTAGTGCTCGATCGAAGACTTCACAATGCCGTAAGAGTTAATTGGTCGCAAAGGATGCGTCTCTGGAATCGGGACCACTTCCGGTGGGCCATAGACGGTACCACCCGATGATAGGAATAAAAGTCGATGGATTCCTAGATCAATCATCGCGTCGAGCAGCGACAGAGTACCGACCAAGTTGTCTTGAACATCAGTGATGGGGTCGAGATCGGCTGTTCCAGGAAAAGTGGTGCTAACAAGGTGCGCCACAGCGTCTACCTGTGAAAGGGCTTCAATGACAGCCATTTTGTCACCAAAGTTGCCAAATTGGTATTCAACACCACTTAGCGGTTCGCGAAATCTTTCCGGCTGCCGGTCAAACACTCGAACGGTGTGACCATTTTCGAGAAGGACGTCGACGAGATGGGACCCAATGAACCCACAACCTCCGATAACCAAGATTTTCATAGTGTAGTGCTACCTTTTCGTGCGGTTTCGGTTCCTCGCATGCAGGGTGAATGATCCACATCCCCCGAAATGCCTAACGTGTTACGCCGCTTATGTTGGTTACGACTGCCTTCCAACCCTCGATTGGCGGAATAACTCCAAACAACCTTTCCAGTGCGTGCAGTGTTGTTCCATCACTGGCAGCCGGTTCCTTGGGGTAGTCGCTCCAGTCCAGGCCGATATCGACAAAGCTTTTCATTGCCGCAGCGCGCATCCAGAACATAGTCCCTATTGGAAAATTGATGGCAGCTGGCAAACTACCATGCCCCATGCGTTCAGCTAGGTGCCGTGCGACATTCCGATTGCGGGACCAACCAAAGATGTGCGGATCGTCGGGATAGATCAGACCGACTTGATCATCATTCTGAAACCGTTCGAGGATCAAGTCTACCATGCTGCCGCCGAGGCTGCCGCCCAAAAGATTTTCCAATTGGAAATTGCTCCAGGCTTGGACGAATCGCGGATCTTTCAGATGCGTACTTTTTTTGAGATGAACATGCCCGATCACGTCATAGGCGTCACACAATTGAGTGCCGAACTGTGTTAGAAGCGGACCTATGTCGCGCCCAAGATTGGGGACAGTTTGTACTTCGCTCAGATGCCCAGGGTAACTTCCCAAGATTTTGCGCGCTTGTTTTTCAGCATTCTCACTTCCGACACTTACGTAGAGATCCGGCAGAGTCTGGTTTGCACCCAGCCGCGATAGTATTTCCGGCAACTGGTCTAAATGATAACCATGTATGTGTAGCGCGCTGCGAAGCCCGGCTTTACCTAGTTTCTCGGATGCATTCGGGCCTCCTTTCAGTACCGGCAGCAGCCACGGGCCTTCTGGCCGTCCCTTGTTCAGGAAATCGGCATAAGCATCGCGAGTCCTATCATACTCCTCATCGCTTTGATTGGCATAGACAAACGGGTTAAACCCGGGTTCCGGTTTCCTCGCAGCCGCGGCCCAAGATAGCCGGTCAAGATATTGTTTGACAGTTTCTTTGGGTTTCTCTT
This sequence comes from Ruegeria sp. CDSB029, assembly GCF_059611125.1. Classification (NCBI taxonomy): domain Bacteria; kingdom Pseudomonadati; phylum Pseudomonadota; class Alphaproteobacteria; order Rhodobacterales; family Roseobacteraceae; genus Ruegeria; species Ruegeria sp. CDSB029. The sequence continues at coordinate 149,938 of NZ_JBXWOX010000002.1, read as the reverse complement.
CGCCCTCTCCGACAGGCAAAAAGAAGTCAGGTCGGAGGGAACCAGAGGCCAGTATTTCTCTAGCATCCCTATCCCGCGCATCAGCCCGTTCCTTGCTAGAAAGGCCCAATTTTTCGATTTTGTGCACATAACCGTCGAGGTCAAAAATCCTGGCCGCTGTATCTCGGGTCTTGCGCGAAACTTCTTTGAAACGTTCAGGGCTTTTGGCAAGTCGCAGCAGCTTGTCAGCCAGATCGCCCGTATCAATGTATCTGGCCACACAGTCCTCGCCGAGGCCCGCGTCAATCAAAATGTCCGCAACACCGGAAGTCTCTTCGAAGCACAATACAGGCAAACCCACACACATCGAATCGATGGCGACATTGGGAAGTGGATCAAGCCGGCTGGTCAACAAGAATACATCCGAAAGATCATATGCTAGGTCAATTTCCGAAGTGGGGGGGATTAGGCTGACCCTGTCTTCCAATCCGGCGCGTTGCAATTGGTCGCGCAGATAAACAGAGTAAGCGAAATCCCGATTTGGATCGTAACCCGCACCAATCCAGGCAAAATGGACATTCTCGCAACCCGGCGCATTCAACACACGAGTGGCGGTTTCGAGGAATAGGTCCACACCCTTGCGAATTTCAACTGTGCCAGCTCCAAGGACAACAAACCGCTTCGCTTTCTCGCCCGCTGGCCTCAACAATTCGCGCAAACGGGTTTTCTCGGCCTCCGTTGTAACGGTATTGTTCCGGGCAACTGGCACACGGCACTTACCTTGAGGCAGAACAGTCATGCTAGGAATCAGGTCGATCGTATTCTGGTCAAATTCCAACGCGTTTTCCATAGTTAACCGGGTGGAAAAAACCGTTTCGTCCGCCCACCGAACCGCCTCGGAAAACGCCGTCTTCTTCCCAGTGTAGGAAGCAAATTCGTGCAAAAGCGTGACAGTAGGTACGCCGCACTCGTGTAAGCCCTTCAGTAGGGCGTGGCACTCGACTGAATTTACCACGGCAAACGAATATTCTCGTTCCGCACAAAGTCGTTTCAAAAGATTGGTGTAGTCCGAGGCCTCCATAGAGTACGTGTTGGCATCGACAACCTTTTCGGATACGTCGCCAAAATCGCTCAAGATCTCGCCGCCCATCAGGCAGAGGGACGTAACATTATACCGTTCCGAGAGTTTCTCGGCTATGTTCCAAGTCAGGATTGGTGCCCCAGTTCGACTGGCTAGGTGACTGGCAACCAGCACATTTGGTTTTTCGGCGTCAAATGCTTTCTTCCCTCGAAATTCATAACCGCCTTGCCTTCCTACTTGTTTTGTTTCTTGCGCGTTTGCATAAACTTGCGATTGCAAAAAACGCTTGGGGTCATATTTACGCGCACGGCGCTCAAATCTCGTTGTCGCCGTCCTGGAAAGCGGTGGAGAGAAGTGCGATAAGCTTTTGTAAAGTTTAAATTTCAACTTTCCCCGCACCTGCTTAAATGGCCTCTTTGCGGCCAGCATCAGATCTTTTTCTAGCTCTGCAACGCGGGCTAGCGCTGCACGTTGACCCGCAGACGTTTCACTTAGTTTCGCACTGAGGTTCGAGTTTTGCTCCATTAGCGACAAAGATGATCCGCTGGGCTCACTTTCCTCGCTGGGATCGCCTTCCCCGATCAGTTCAATGCTTTCTTTGGCAACAGCGACATCATAGCCCAATTTGGTCAGAGATTTATCCCAGTCCTTTGTATCAGGATCCTGAAGCACCGCGGTCTTCACAAACGGAAAACCGTCATCTATTAGGCCTTGCCAATCCTTGATTGTTCGGTTCGTTGTACCCAAGTTTGGAAATAAAGCGGTTGCCTGCAATCCCTTTTTCTTGAGTGCATCTGTAAGATGCAGCTCATAGGAAAAAATGACTTCCTGCTTACTGTCCAAGATGCGAACGTTGTCAAGGAATTCAGCCAAAGCGTCTACCGCACGGCCCTTTGCGGCCAGGAAGAAACTCTGCAAGTGATGCTTAAATTCGAAGTTGTCGGTCAGTCCAACAAGTTCCGCCTCACTTTCGCGGATCTTTGTCATAACTGTGGTTAACCCGTCTTCCCAAAGCGGGCCGATTAGGCTGTCATTGACAAGGCAGAGCATTTGCGTGCTCTTAAGATTGATATAATGTAGAGCGTGCGCCCAAGCAGCGAAATCATACCCACCGTTTTCTCGCAGGATCAGACCATCGACCTGATCCACTAGGGGGGCCGTGTCGACGTCTGACATGTGCCGCGCCACAACAATCACTACAACCGACATTCCAGTCTGCCTTAGGGCTTCTATGTAGACGGGTACATGCGGCTTTATCTTTCCTGCGGGTGCATGGGTTACAAACAGGGCCAGTTCTGTTGCCGACCCTACTTCCTTCAGTACGTTAATCTCGACATCTTCCACATCCCATGATCGGTCTGTCGGGTTGCATCGGCGACCCTCTGATTTTCCGGCACGCAAGTAGTGCAATAACGGGTCCATGTCGCCTTCGACAGCATCAGGATAAGTTTTGGAATACCAGGATGAATCGAAAAACTCACTGGGTTTGAACCCCGCATTCGCACCGAAAGTAATATAATGATGCAATGGGTTCATGCCACTTTGGCTGACTTCAGGGTAGTTCGAAAGATACCAATTTGTCGAAAAGCACGGGTTCGGATCACGCCCCTCAGCGGCGCCAAACTCAAAATAATGTGCGAGCCCACCTTGTAAAAAACCCACAACATCAGGGTATTGAGACGTGTACCATTCATTGTCGAATAGCCCAGATTTTTCGACAATCGCCTCATCAGGTGTGAGATTACGGACACTTAGTTTACGGCCCGCATGCCTTTTTTTTCGTGCAGATCGAAGGCCGAAGAAACCACGTCTTTCTTCCAGCAAGCTCAGGCGCTCTTCATGCGCAATAAAACGCTCTTGCGCGTTTGCTTCATCTGAGGCTAAACGCTCCTGCAAGCTTGTAATGTGCTGATGCGCTTCTGAAGCAGTAGATTTTAGTGCGTCAATCTCCGCATTGCGACCAGCCAATTCTTCGACCCGAGAATGAAGCACATTCAGCCCATTGCGGAGCTCCGCCTCTGTCTGGGAACCGGCTGTTGCAGTCTCTATCCTGAGTAAGGTCAATTGAGCCTGCGCTTCAAGCTCGGTTCGAGCAGGCGGGACATCGCGTTTTTCAAACAGTATCGCCCAAGGACAAAGAAACGAGGGGTCAAAATCAGCGACGGGTCCAAACCCCTCCTCAGCGAAAAGGTTCATCCAATAGAGCGGCGTTTGCACGTTGATATGTGTTTCGTCTTCAAAGTCTGTCGGACTGGACGAGAAGAAAACCTTGGGTGCCGCTGCGCACAAGTTCCGAATGGCTTTGCGCGCCTCCTCCTCGGGCATATGTTCGACAACTTCGATGCAGGTGACAAGATCGAAACTACCCTCGATCGGATCGGCAATCGATCCGTGACTGCAGTAAGCCTTCAATCCTTGTGGTATCTGGCTGATCGCATAGGATGAAAAATCCCGCCCAAATGCCTCAACTCCACGAGCGCGTAATGCTTCAACAAGAAATCCAATTGCGCAACCAGCGTCAAAGGTTTTTCTGACCCCTAGCCGTTGGTCCAGTTCGCGGGCAACCCTGGCAAACTGTTTCACCCAATGTGGTTCTTCGCGCGTGTAGGGGAAACCACTATAGGACTGATAATAGTTTTCGTCGTAATCCAGCTCATTCATGGCAAGCCCCGCTCCTGCTATTCTTGTTGTTCACCAACTCCGGCAAAATCAGACTGCCTGAATATGGCAATAGCCCATAACTCTTTGGTCGTCTTATTCTCGCCGCCATTAAGGGTCAATGCGGGCAGCATCGCTTTTCGGGATTCTCGTTACGGGAGTGTACAGCGAATGTTACACGCGACCGACAAGAGTGATATCACACTTTGCAACACAATAGCCTCAATCCAAAATCAAACCTTCACTCATCCAAGGCCTCAAATTCAAACCGCGTGTCGTGGGGTGCTTCATTTGGACGGTTGACCGGGAACAAACATCGCGTCGGTTTACCTGAAATGTCTGGCTGTGCTACGGAAGTTGCCATGTGGTAATCAGCGTTTCGTTCTCCCCTCGCTGTCATGTCCATTCTTTTTCAAAATGGACTATCGCCCTCCGACTAGGGCTGACTGACAAAGATCGGCAGCAGTCTAACATCGCATCCAACACGCTCACTTGGCCCCATCAATGTCATCGGAGCGCGTAGTAGCTGCCGCGATATCAATGAGATATTGCCCATAATTGTTTTTCTTTAATGTCGTGGCAAGTTCTTCAAGTCTTGAGGTGCTTATCCAACGGTTTCGAAAAGCGATTTCCTCCGGGCTACCCACCTGTTGACCCTGCCGTTCAGACAGCGTTCTGACAAAGTTCCCGGCATCAAGTAGACTGGCGTGAGTGCCTGTGTCCAACCACGCATAACCCCGGCCCATTTGCTGGACGTCAAGAGCGCCCTCGTCCAGATAGCTTTGCAAAAGATCGACAATCTCTAGTTCGCCACGGGGAGACGGTTTCACTTGGCGTGCACGTTCGGGTGCCGTCCCGTCCATAAAATAGAGCCCTGTCACGGCATAGTTGGACGGAGGCGAGAGAGGCTTTTCTACTATTTCAGTCACACGACCATTGGCATCGTATCCAACCACACCATATCGCTGTGGGTCTGATACCCTGTAACCAAAAACCGTCCCGCCCTGATCACGCGTGTCGGCTTCCGCAAGTGCCTCGGGCAGGCCGTGTCCGAAGAACAAGTTGTCGCCAAGCACCAGTGCTGAAGGCGCTCCGTCCAGGAACTCTTCCGCCAAAAGATAGGCTTGCGCCAATCCATCTGGACTAGGCTGTTCAATGTAAGTGAAGGAAACACCCCAGTTGCTTCCGTCGCCCAATACGCGCATAAATTGCTCTTGATCACGCGGCGTCGTGATAATCGCGATTTCACGGATGCCAGCCAGCATCAAAACGCTGATTGGATAATAGATCATCGGCTTGTCATAAATTGGCAATAGCTGCTTTGAAACGCCGATGGTTATCGGGTAAAGTCGCGTTCCTGACCCACCAGCCAGGATAATGCCTTTGCGATTTTTCATGATTTATAAGCCTCTAGTTCGACAAGTGTATCTTCTAGCCCTTTTTTCCAATTCGGTCTTTGGACTTCAAAAATGTTCTCAAAACTGCTGTTGTTCAACCGCGAATTCAAAGGGCGCTTAGCTGGAGTTGGAAATGCGCTGCTCGGTATCTCGGTGACTTGACACTGTGTGCCACTCAATCGAAAAATCTCGCGCGCGAAATCGGCCCAACTTACATCCGGCCCACCAGATAAATGGTAGGTGCCCGATTTCTCCGGATAACGAATAAGTTGATCAATACTGCTCAGGCAAGATTTCGCGATGTCTCTGGCGGCAGTTGGCCCACCTACCTGGTCTGCGACAATTGAGATTTCGTCGCGCTCGGCGCCAAGGCGCAACATTGTTTTCACGAAGTTTTGGCCATGCGCCGAAAAAATCCAGGACGTTCGCAAAATCAAGTGTACTCCCTCGGCTGCCCGAACGAGTTCCTCGCCTTCTAGTTTCGTGCGCCCGTAGGCCCCCAAAGGGCCTGTAGGACTGTCTGGCAGAAAGGGTGTATCGCCGCTCCCATCAAAAACATAGTCGGTCGAGATGTGAACAAATGGCAATCCACGTTCCGCCGCAGCCTCAGCAATTGCTCCAGGCGTAACGGCATTCACGATGCGGGCTGACGCCTCTTGTTCTTCCGCTCCGTCGACTGCCGTGAAAGCGACTGCGTTGATCACAGCATCAGCATCGGTAGTCCTGACGCATTCTGCACTGACATTGGGGTCGGAAAAGTCGGCAGTATCCCTGCCAACAACTTCCAATTCAATGTCACCCGCGCACCGTTGAAGTTCCTGACTGACCTGCCCAGTTTGTCCAAAAACCAGGACTTTCATACTTTGGTCCCAAGGCGTTTACCGACGCCTTCACGCTGTTGCAACGGTCGCCACCACGTCTCATTGTCCAGATACCACCGCACCGTTTTGTGCAGCCCTTCTTCAAGAGTGACTGTAGGCTCCCAACCCAGTTCGTCCCGGATTCGCGTAGCATCAATCGCATAGCGGGCGTCGTGACCTGGCCTGTCTGCAACAAACGTTATTTGCTCCGCATAGTTGCCGGTGCTCTTTGGGTGAAGTTCATCGAGAATTGCGCAAAGGGTATTTACAAGGTCAAGATTGGTCGCCTCGTTATTGCCCCCGATATTGTAAGAACGCCCAACCTGCCCGTTTTTCATAACTTCAATCAAAGCGTCGGCGTGATCTTCAACATAAAGCCAGTCTCGGATATTCGACCCGTCTCCGTAAATCGGAAGAGGTTTGCCTGCCAGCGCATTCAGAATAGTCACTGGAATTAGTTTTTCAGGAAAGTGGTAGGGACCATAGTTGTTTGAACAATTGCTAAGAACAACCGGCAATCCGTAAGTCGCGTTCCAAGCGCGAACCAAGTGGTCGCTTGCGGCCTTAGAGGCGGAATAGGGCGATCTCGGGTCATACGGTGTTTCTTCAGTGAATTTTACCGACTTATCCATCGGAAGCGATCCAAACACTTCATCAGTGGAAATGTGATGGAATCTGAAACCGTCTGGACGACCAATTCGTTCCCAATAGCTGCGCGCAGCCTCAAGAATATTGTAGGTTCCCTTTATGTTGGTATCAACAAAGTCTTCTGGTCCGTCAATCGATCTGTCCACGTGACTTTCTGCAGCAAGGTGCATTATCGCGTCCGGCTTGTGCTTCTCAACAGCTTCGTCAACCGCAGTTCGCTGACGCAAATCCACTTTTTCAAAACAATAGTTCGGGTGACCTTCAATGCTAGCCAGGTTCTCCAGGCATGCTGCGTAAGTCAGCGCGTCCAAGTTTACCACATCGTACCCTCGGCTCACGGCCAAGCGAACAACAGCCGAACCGATAAATCCGGCCCCACCAGTTACAAGAATTTTCATTTCTACGATCCTTCAAAAACGAACGGACTATTGAAGTCTTTCAACAATGGAGCTGAGGCATCTTTTTCCGACAGAACTGGTTCCAGACTCCCGATGCCCCAGTCGACATTGATGTCCGGATCATCAAAACGCACAGATCCATCACACTCAGGCGAATAGTAATTCGAGCATTTGTACACAATTTCGGTATTCGGTTCACGGGTGACAAAACCGTGTAAGAATCCTGTTGGAATGTACAACTGCTTACCATTCTCAAAACTGAGTTCTTCACCCATCCATTTTCCGTAAGTCGGACTGCCAACGCGTATGTCCACAACTACGTCAAACAGCCGACCTCGGCCGCAACGTACCAGTTTGGCTTGTGCAAACGGAGGGGCTTGAAAGTGAAGCCCACGTATCGTCCCCGGCGACGCGGAAAGAGAATGGTTATCCTGTACAAATTGCATGTCTACACCATGCGATTTCATACTTTTGTAGTTCCAACTCTCGCTGAAAAAGCCGCGACCATCTTTGAACCGCTCAGGTGCAATGATCAATACACCAGGCAAAGCAGTTCTTTCGACCTTCATTCAACGCTCCATCTTATATGTAACTGACACTAGTGTACTGCTAGGAAACCGATTTGACACAGAATTCAAAATGCAACTCAACTATTCGCTTCCAAATCTGCAGGTCACCGTGAATATCGCCGGAACGTTTAATTGACTTGATACTGCGGCACAAGGGCTTTGCATCTGGGGCAACATGAACACGCTGCTCACAGCGAATTCTGCAAGTTAAGTGTTTCATTCACCGCACCAAGAAATCTAACTTGTTTAAGTCTGGCTCACTGGGCTCAGGTCTCCTGGCCAATAGATAACGGTTGCCGCGCGGGCGTTGACGGAGAGGAGCTCCTTTGGACACCCATTGTAACGGTTTGCCACGGGGCACCTGTTTTTGAGCCTTCCAAACATGATTTCAATCTGGTCGCGCCTTTTGCACTTGCGCATGTCGTATTTGACGGCTGTCTTGCACGGTTTTTGACCATGGATACACGCGCGCCTCCCTTTGTCTTTCAACACTTCCCTGAACCAATCAGCATCATAGCCACGGTTCCCTAGCAACCATGCGATTTTTGGCAGACTGCCCAGCAAGGCCCGTGCGCCGATGTGCTCACTGGCTTGACTAGCGGTGACGAACAAGTCGAGAATTCGATCCTGGCTATCGCAGATGGCGAGCAACTTAGTGCTCACATCGCCTTTCTTGCAGCCGATCAGTCGTTCACGCCTTCTTTATTGCGCCCATGTTGGCCGTTGATCGGTGAGTCGTCAGAAAGGTTGCATCAATCATATCGGTTTTTTCCTCGCCACGTTCGGCGTTCGCGCTGGCCATATGCTGAGCAAATACACCCTTTTCGATCCACCGCCTCCAACGCTTATAGCATCTTTTGCGGGCCTTGCTCAGAAGACACATTGAGCCATCGTAAGCCATTGCAGATGATTAAGACATCCCACTCAACATATGCCGATCATCGACACGTCGCATGCGGAGGCGTTTGGGAAAACAGAGCCCCAGAAGCGCCATCTGTGTATCCGTCAGTCAAATAAGATCAGACATATTCACGGTTCGCTTGAGAACCGTGAATACGCCATCCCGCAGAAGCTATTGAGTTCTCTCCCCAACAACAACGGCTTTGAAAACCGCCTACTGTTTGACACCTATTTCTTAGACAACCCTGTTCCCTCAGGGTAAGAACTGGAAGATTGAAGTTTTTCGACAGTAGTTCGCCAATCAAATGGAGGACTATCTTTTCCCAAAACATTTCTGTTCTTTTGAACCAGTAAATTTGAATGGCAATATATACTTGAGAGTTGCTGGCCTACTAAATACGGTTCTGCTTCATCAGAAAACCAAGCCACAAGAGGATTAGAGAAACCTGCATCCAATACATCGAAACCAAGATCTTGATTAAAGAGATACTTTAACCCTTCATAGTGAAATTGGAAGAAGTTCCAGGGCATTTCATGTTCTGAAAATGAAAAATGTGTCTCTATTGCTGCGTATCCACCGACTTTTAGGACCTTGGATATTTCTTCGGCTACGATCCACGGCATAGCCAAATGCTCAAATACAGCAAATGATATTACAATGTCGAAGGAAGCTTCTTCAAAGTAATCCGAAAGGCGATGGGCATCCCCGACAACGTCCACATTTTTCCCATCAATATAGTCAAAACCAACGTAGTGACAATTTGGCGCAGCTTTTTCCATAACGTGTCACTCGCAACCGCTCTGGAACCGACCTCTAAAACGCGTACTCGCTCTGAGTTCGCTGCCTGACCCAGCCAATCCCAGAACTTTCCGTGCCCGACTATTTTTGCCTCTCTTTCAGTACCTCTAAAAGTGGGTATTGGCTTCAAAAAATCTTTCTCGGCTTTCCTTTCGCTGGCTTGCAAATCTTTCATGTCATTAGAAAGATGATCCAATGAACTCTTAATTTCCTTCATCTGAACGGATTGATCCTTGATTAGCGATTTCCACTTTCTCAGTGAAGCCAGCGGGTTTCTCATTGTAGGGGATTCCTTACGAGCAGTATCGAGTCGCCACGATATTTGTTTTTGGTTAGCTATCTAGTAGTTTTTCACTACAGAAAACGCAGGCCGGAGTACACCCGAATAGGAGTTTCCTGCCGCTGGCGGTTACGCGCCAACCCCGCAAAGTGCCATGGGTTTCGTCGAAACCTCGCGTCAATCCGTTGTTTCAACAACCCGAAAATTGCCGTGGAAAATTCGTTGAGCAACGCACCTACCTACTTCTAAGAACTGCCTGTGCTTAGGTCTCGTTTTCCCTCTTCTGGCTAGGCGCTTGGATTCATCCGCTGAAACCTCCAATATCTCACACACCGCCTTGAGAGGACCCTTGTCGATATGGTAGATGCCGCCTACTCTTGGTTTGCGTTAAAAGTCATCTTTGGCAATGGTTTTAAAGAAATCGACGGTTAATAGAAATATTTGCGTCCTTTGGGACAAACGTCGGGACACAGTCAGCAGACGCTCAACAAAGTACTTGATTTTTTGGCGACCCCGGCAGGATTCGAACCTGCAACCTGCCCCTTAGGAGGGGGCTGCTCTATCCAGTTGAGCCACGGACCGCTGCCACTTACGCGATGTCATGCACTGCCTCCATACGCTCGTTCTACCACGCAGAAGTGCCCATGTTGTCAGTGGGTTGAGTGTCGCATGCAGTGTCATGAAGTGCAACACGCGACATGTTCAGCAGTGCAAGTGACATGCAAGGCAAACACACGATGTGATCGGCCAAACAAGGTCAGAAGTGCAGCGCACTGCAGCGGAAGTGCAGCGGAAGAAACAGATCACCTGTGACCGATCCCCTCTGGACTTCAGCAACACTCCCCCGCCCGAAACCAAAACACCGTTCCGTGTCCGGCGGCCCTGCAGGGGTGATGTCAGGCATCCCCCAGTATGGCCCTTGGCTGATCCAACTTATCCAACCAATCCAACATTTCTCTTTAATTTAGCTTACGGTGACCATCCAAATGGGAACACCAGAATCGTCCGATTAATCAAACAATGCAATGAGGTTACCGAAGTCGGATAGGTTGGACGGGCTGACAATCTTGATGTGCAAAATAGTTCGGCGCATATGTCGCCTCGTAGTCCGTGATACAGGCGGCGTCTTTTGAATCAGGCATTTATGGTCCTATTGGTTTTGGATCTGCGCGCTTGGGAGACTACTTCAAGCGCTCACGGATGGCTGACTTAAGGTACTTCCAAGGGTAACGCTTGGCACGACGCAACTCCTTTTCCAGCCTCTGAACTTCTTTGGTCAAGTCGACTTCGTGGTTTTCAACAGTTGGCTCGCATTCCTCGACTTGGTCCATTGGTTCAATAGCATTAGCTCCTTTGGACGCCTGATTTGCCCGCTATACTGTTGTAGCGTCCGGGAAATCCTCCAAGAAGGGATTGGCCCGAATACCTCAGCTTTACCCGTACCATGCAAAGGGTTCCGATGCTAAATCGATGAGTTCGTTTATTGCATCCTGAGGGTTCTCAATCTCAGAAACCGGACGTAAGACGACTGGATTTCGCTTTCGCCATGAAAGAGTCGCCAAGCTACGGAACGCGAGCGTCTCGTGAATGTCGGGTGCCCAGCCTCTCTCTTTCTAAGTCTCGCGAAGTGCATTCTTCGGTTGGCCCCCATAAAAAGGGGTCTGACAAGAAATAAAACATCCGCAAAATAAGGGGATTGGAAATCACATAGAAATATGTGTCCAACTGGTGTCCACTTATCGCTCTTTACCGCATCGAAATTTCTGGAATCCTTGTCTTTAGTTCCGGGCGATGGGCATAGGCCCCTGATTTCAATTCAACGATCACCGTCTTAAGTTATTCCGTTCAACTTTCTACGATGATTTAACTCGGCCTCGGTTGCCAGATCATCAAGCCCGTCGTCACTTTCTTTAACAATGTACGCAAGGCTGTTGTTGATTACGCGAATGGGCTCAGGCCGTTTCCTGGTTGCGAGAAAGTCATGCACTGCCTGACGGCATCCTGGCCAATCATAGTAATCATCGAAAATGATTGCGCCGCCTGATGATACACTATCGAAAAGGCGTTCCAGAACAACCAAGGTGGAATCATACCAATCTCCATCCATGCGAAGCACGCCAATGGGATGCTCAATTAATTTGGAATGTACAGTTTCGTTGAACCAGCCTTTGTGAACTTTGGTGCGGTCAGAATAACCAAATCTATCAATATTTCCAATAATTTCAGAGTGAGATGCATAATTCCGCCGCTCAGTGAATAGGTTCAAATCGGACAATTGCGCGGCTTTTCTTCCGTCCCGATCGGTTGGTTCAGGCAAGCCTTCGAAAGAGTCGAAAAGATGGAACTCTTTGCATGCTGGCAAATGCCGCAGCATGCCAAACATCATACCACCTTTCCACACACCGGTCTCAACAACAGAATGTGCCTTCATATCGACGGTCAAGGATGAAACCAAAGAAAGAGTTGCAACAAATTTTGCCTCGCCCGTCATCGTATAGGGACTAAAATCCTTATAGCTTTGCGCGAAAGCTAGGGATTTTGAGGCCAGCGATTCCTCACCGGTCTCCTTGGTCGACTCTTCTTTCGAGATTGCCGATCCATAGATTCGTTCTTGTAGTCGAGCAGCGAGCCTGGAGATCATGGCCTAGTCCTAAGGGTGAACACCATCGTTGTACGCTCCTTGCCAATGGGATGGAAGACACTCCAAAACCAGAGTTGAAATGCCTTAAGTTTAGATTTAGCGAAGCTTGGCTTTCAGGACTCGGTATCGCGCATCCCTCTTTGCAGCAGATGCGAGGAACTTTTGTCGCCGCTTTTCCGAAAACACACCTTTGCGCAAAGAAAGATAATACAAGACCGACGACGAGACTCCTGAATCAATCCAGGAAGGGCGAAACTTGAACAGTTGTTTTCGGTTGGAAAAGTGTCGATTTCTTAAAAAAAATGTACCCCTGCGTAAAAAACAACTTTCAACCTCGAATCCGAATTTTGACAAAGTATTGATTACGTCGGAAACGGTATTCTCTCCGCTGCGTTCAGGACCAGCATCAACAGCAACATACTCTGAACGACACAGAGTCTGTGCAGCGCCACCCAACACTTCTGGCTCCATCCCCTCTGCCTCTATTTTAAGCAGTCGGATAGATGTTGAATTGTCAGAAGCAAGCAGCGCCGAATCCAAAGCTCTTTTCTTAACGGTAATTACCTCATCGACGGTGCTCGGCTTGAAGAGGCTTGAATCGGCATCTTTTGTGCTCAGAAAGAATTCAGCGCTCCCGTTGCTTGAGCTGAGCGCTATAGGTAATGCACTTGCATCTCCAACATTCTCCTTGAGTGCCTTAAATGCATTGGGATCTGGCTCAAACCCCAAGTAAGTAGCACCTTTCGATTGAGCCCAAAGGCCCAATTCACCATTGTTGGCCCCAACGTCAATCACTGTATCCTGAGAGCGCACTAAGTCTGAGGGAATACCATAATCCTGTAGGAGCCAGCTTTTTCGATGCTCTACACCTTTTACGTAGAGATCAAGCCTCTTTGGGTCGGAAACAAAAACAGCTTTCTGCGTTTGCGTATCGCTTGCGAAATACAACTTACGCGCATCATCGAAGCCAAAGGTAAGGCCGTCTATTTTTGGCTCAGGAAGGTTGGGCTGGGCCGCTACTCTCTGTTCAGCGCTCGCACTTTGGTTCTTCGCCTGTGCGTCTTTGTAATACTGTGGGAATAGTCTACGAAATTTCTCTTGTCTTTCAGAAAGGGTTGCGATTCCTTTTAAGTAACTTTTGGGTCGTTCGTATTCTGGCCTTGGCCAAATGTGAAACTCGGTCCTTTGAATGTCTCTGGGCAACACTCTTACACAATCACCTGTGAAACACTTTAACGCGACCGGTAGACTCAGTTGATCCCGACGAGAATATCTTAATACATGGGAAAACCATGTTTCCATTGCCGCGATGCAATCAGTTTCGTTGTGGCGACGCGCAAGCAAGCCACCCCAAACCGGCTTCTCAGTTAGAGTGTCGGGATGTTGATTGAAATAGGACTCCAGTTGATCCGCCAGCAATAATTCATCTTCAAACCCGGCCTTCAAAACAGCGTCGAACTCGTCCCGGACCGTGCTTCTACGTGAGTGATGAAAAGCGGCAAATTGCACGCCCTGGTTCGGCATCATGTGGTTCCAGAGGCTAGTCGGCCTGGCTGTTAGTTGCACGCTCGCATCGATGTAAATTGAGTTCGAGTATTCACTTAGCCAACGGAAAGGTAGTATCTTCTGCTCTCGACTACTTCGGTTTAGATCATCTGTAAAAAGCGGGGATACCGTCCTGAGGGTCCAACCTTTGGGTTCCAGTTCAGGCGTATCAGTAAAGCAGATGTAGTCAACGTTCTTCTCGGGCACGGTGTCGGGTAATTCGTAACCTTTACCCATGGCCACAGTATAGATAACCAATTTTTTTAGCGTGTTGGACATCGATTGGACCCTTGCAATCTAGAATTTGTAGATGCTTCGATAGGGAAGGTCTACTGCTCTGCAACCCAGTAACTAAGATAACCCACAAAAACAACTAGCCACCAAGACGGCAGGCATCACTTCTCCTGACCTGAGGGATTGGTTGTAGTGGTCCTTTAAGCGTCACGGAGCGCAACCAAGTCACCACATCCATGAATTCCGAGTACTTAATGTGATGCGCTGCCACATAAACTTCACTTTTAATCACTGAACAGCGTAACCAACTGAACCTCAGGAAGTTCGAGTTGCCTGTGCTCACGTTCAGCTTCGCGCCATTGCTGGTCAAGCCATTCAGCGAGTCGGATTGCAGCGCTATACCGGCCCGTTGATTGTAGCCAAGCCGCAGCATCGCGCAGTGACAGAACAACACGATTGTTGGAGATGCGTTTAGCCGGCGGTCCTTTCCCCCTATATCGCGACATTCTTAGAGTGTTTGGTTTGATTCCGGCAACTCGGCAAAACTCATGAGCGTAGATGGTGCCATCGTATCGGATCATCTGGGTTAGCGTCGGGACAGAAGCGATTGAAGCACCGGAGTGGCTCAGTGAATCCGCCGCGTAGCCGGTCGTTTCATCGCTGACACTATCTGTTCTTGGCATCTCGCCCTCCGGCCTACGAAGGCTCTGGCTGGATCCTCACAACTAGATTTTATGATACCATCTGAAGGCTGAATTGCCATGCTGGGCTAGCCTTGATCCGACACATCCAACCTTCCAACTTTAATTTTTTGCTAACGACCTGGGCTAGGCTCTTTGAAGGCTCACACAGCACACGCAGCATCCTAATCAAGTCGGCGATGTTGGATATGATGGATCGATATGAGGGGCCATTTGCATGCAACTGCAGAGCACTGAGCGCAGTGTAAGCTATTGTTCCACAATACTTTTTCACTTGACTTAAGTTGAGTCATCATGCATCATCATGATATCTCGATCTATCGAGTTGCCCTGACCGCGCGGGCTGAGCGCGAGACGCCTCCCGGGCCATGCCTGAAGGCAATAACCGCAGGAAACTGCGAGACCAGCATGTGACAACAGAGATCACAGCGGATTCACTGAACAATCTGAAACTAAGGCTTGGTGCTTTTGCATCTGCGCCCTCAGAAAGGATTTCGCTATGAACGCGAAGACTTACTCAATTGATGAATTCTGCAATGCCTTCGGTCTTAGCAGATCATCGTTTTATCGACTGCGGAAGGCCGGAACTGGTCCGCGTGTTGCCCGGATTGGCGGCCGAGTGGTAGTTCCCGCTGCAGCCGCTGACAAATGGTTGGCTCAGTTCACAGAAGCTGCGGCCTAAAGAAAACCCGCCAACTCGAATTGAGCAGCGGGCCAGATGTTAGCTATCTGAATAATAGTAAAAAATCTTCGCTGATCAACTTGGGGCTGGCTGCAAATGGAGGCTACCATGACCAAACGGTTACCAACCGCCGAAGAGGTGTTGAGATACATGAACGACAGGTATGCTGTTGTTACGGTCGGAAACAAAGTTCGGATTGCCGAGATAGTCAACGACCCGGATCTCAGAATCTCTCGGGTTCGTTTCTACGATCCCACCAGCTTCAAACTGAAGTACTCGAACAAGCTGGTCCAACTGATCTCGATGGGTCCAGATGATCCAACCCATTTGCCTTGGGGTGAATTTTGGTTGAACAGCATCGATCGGGCACAATTCGAAGGGGTTGTTTTTGATCCGGCCAACCAACGGAACGACCAGCTCAACCTATGGCGAGGCTTCGCAGAAAAGCCCATAAAGGGGGATCTCGAGCCGTTTCTGAGTTTTGTGAGAACTATTATCTGCGATGGTGATGAATCTGCGTTCAAATTTGTCGTGAGCTACTTTGCGCACATGGTGCAGCGACCCTGGGAATTGCCCGAGAGCGCGATAGTTCTGCTCGGCGGTCAAGGCGTCGGAAAGAGCTTCTTTGTTCGCCAAATGGGATCCTTGTTTCCCGATCACTTTGCTCACCTAACACAGGTCAGTCACCTAGTTGGGAGTTTCAATAGCCATTTGGCGCAGGCGGTTTTGATCTTTGCCGATGAAGGCTCCTTTGCGTCCAAACGAGCTTCCGCCGTCATCAAGGGAAGGATCACTGAACCGACTTATATGATGGAGCAGAAGGGTATAGACGCCTTGTCGATGCGAAACTACGCAAGGGTGATTATTGCCAGCAACGATCCACACGTGATCCATGCACAGGGCGACGAACGCAGGTTCGGTGTTTTGGAAGTGTCCAGCAAAAGACAGGGCGATACCCAGTACTTTGGTAATCTGTGGAGGTTCATGCAAGACGGTGGAAGAGCCGCTCTGATGTATTTCCTCAAGACCTTGGACATATCCGAGTTCGATCCAAGGACGCCGCCCAAAACTAATGCACTGGCCGAGCAGAAGATTCTGTCCATGACCGATATCGAAAGATGGTTCTTCGAGGTTTTGTATAGAGGCGATCTTCCGAAAGACTCCGGCTTTTGGCCGATGCAGGTTTCTTGTCGGTCCGTCACGCGGGACTACGAAAATTTCTGCATGGATGTTGGCCAACGTCGGCGCAGTGCGGAAACCCAGGTAGGGAAATACCTACACAAACTCTTGCCTGGGTTGAGAATTGTCAGACCTGGAGGAGGCGAGCGTCAATATGTGCTGCCTGCTTTGGCCGAATGTCGAGCGGCGTTTGACCGTGCGATGAGATCTCAAACTGATTGGCCTGTCTATGATGAAGACTGAATGAAGAAGTTGGAGGGGTGGCGTTGATCCGCTGCCCCAACAACTTGAACTTATGACAGATCTTGCAACTTCGCCACAATATCAGCAGCCTGCAAGTGCACGTAGCGTTGCAACATCTGCAGTGTTCGGTGGCCGCTGATTTGCTGTACTTCGATCAGCGACAATCCACGTTCTACAAGTCTGCTTACAGCTTCATGGCGCAAATCGTGGAAGCGTAGATCATCGCTACCAGCGCGTCGGCGCAAACGTTCGAAGCCTTGCCGCACACAATCACCGCTGAGTGGGATGCATCGGTGATCGGTACGTGGAAGTGATGACACCACATCAACTGCGCTAGGCGACAAAGGTACCGTGCGCGCGTGACCGTTCTTCGTCTTTGGCAAAAGTACCGTGCATCGTTGCAGATCAACGTACCGCCACTCCATCGCGAGCAACTCGCCTCGACGCATGGCAGTTTCTACTGCCAGCAAAAGAAGCGGGCGTAATAGCTTGTTGCGGTCCCGGTCGCATGCCTGCATCAAGCGTTGCCACTCGCCTGCCTGCAACCGTCGTTCCCTTCGATCATCCACGCGCGGTCGCTTGACCTGCTGGACAACGTTGACGGCACCTGCATCAAGGGCGTGGCCGACTGCACCCTGTAACAGCGTCAGCTCTCGAACGACTGTGCTTGCAGAAACCTTCTGCAAACGCTCGTCGCGCCACTTGGATACGTCCGCCACTGTTAGGGTGTCCAACCGAAGACGCGTGAAGCGTTGATGATGCTTCAACATCGCGTCGATGCAACGTTGCTCTCGGTCTCCGCTGCGATGTGTAGGCGCTACCGTATCTCTGTACTTTGTGAGGGCAAAGCTGAGCGTGCACTTGTCCGACATGCAGCCTTTGCGTTGTATCATCATACCGCGCTCGACTCGCAACTCCGTTTCGCGCGCCCACTTTGCCGCGTCTACTCTCTTGGTGAAGGACTTGCTGCTGCTTCGTCCTTGATACCTTACCGTTGCCTGCCACTTGCCGCTCGGTCGCTTGTTGATCGTCGCCATCTCGCATCACTCCTTCGTGCGTAGAAGGGCGATCTGCGTGCAGCGCTACGGCTGTGAGTGCAGCGGAGGCGCAGCGCTTGTAGTTGCACGCAGTGTTCAACAACACATGCTAAGCACGCAAACTACTGACAAGGCGGTAAGATCGGTGGCGACCCCGGCAGGGTTCGAACCTGCAACCTGCCCCTTAGGAGGGGGCTGCTCTATCCAGTTGAGCCACGGGGCCGCGCAAGGCTCTCTGTAGCCGGGTTTTTCGGCCTTGTCATGGCCTTTGCGCGACGGTTGTAAAACTTGCGCTGTTCACGCTACCATCGGGCAAAACAACATTGCAGGTGCCTCAGTGACAACAGAAACCAAACGCCCGCTTACCCTTCGTGATGTCTCGGAAGCGTCCGGAGTGTCGGAAATGACGGTCAGTCGGGTTCTACGGAACAGGGGTGATGTTTCGGACGCCACGCGCACCCGCGTCTTAGCCGCCGCGAAAGAACTGGGTTATGTGCCCAACAAAATTGCGGGCGCATTGGCATCCAGCCGGGTAAATCTGGTGGCGGTGATCATTCCCTCGCTGTCGAACATGGTCTTCCCCGAGGTTCTGACCGGCATTAACCAGGTGCTGGAAGACACCGAGCTGCAACCGGTTGTGGGCGTCACCGACTATATGCCGGAAAAAGAAGAAAAAGTGCTGTACGAGATGCTCTCGTGGCGGCCGTCCGGAGTAATCATTGCTGGCCTCGAACACACCGAGGCCGCGCGCGCCATGTTGGATTCAGCTGGTATTCCGGTGGTCGAGATCATGGATACCGACGGCAAACCGGTCGACGCGATGGTTGGGATTTCCCATCGCCGTGCCGGGCGCGAAATGGCGCAGGCGATCCTGAAGGCGGGCTATGAGCATATCGGGTTCATGGGGACCAAAATGCCGCTGGATCACCGGGCGCGCAAACGATTCGAAGGCTTCACCGAAGTTCTGGGCAAACACGGGGTTGAGATCGAGGATCGCGAATTCTACTCTGGCGGATCGGCTCTGGCCAAAGGGCGTGAGATGACTCAGACCATGCTGGAACGGTCCCCCGATCTGGATTTCCTCTATTACTCCAACGACATGATCGGTGCAGGTGGGCTGCTGTACCTGCTGGATCAGGGTATTGATGTGCCGGGACAGATCGGCCTGGCCGGGTTCAATAACGTCGAGCTTTTGCAGGGTCTGCCGCGCAAGCTGGCCACAATGGACGCCTGCAGGTTGGAGATCGGACGCACAGCCGCAGAGATCATCGCGGCGCAATTGGCTGATCCCAATGCCGAGGTCGACACGCGTGTGACCCTGACCCCCAAGATCAGCTTTGGCGACACCCTAAAGCGGCGCTGAACGCGTGGCGCTGCAACGGCTGGACAACCGAACAGCTCGCGCGCTGTTCATGGATCGTCATGCATTGGCCGAGCCGCCATCGGGCGGCGCAAAAGGCGCGGAATTGCTGGACCTGATCCATCGTCTTGGCTTTGTGCAATTGGACAGTATCAACACGGTTGCGCGCGCCCATGACATGATCCTGTTTTCGCGGCGCCCATCCTATCGCGCAGGCAATCTCAAACGCTTGTACGAAAGCGACAGGGCGCTGTTTGAACACTGGACCCATGACGCCGCTGTCATTCCGATGGCGTTTTATCCGCACTGGCATTTGCGGTTTCAGCGCGATGCAGATCTGCTGAAGTCCCGATGGAAAAACTGGCGCCGCGACGGGTTCGAGCAGCGATTTGAAACCGTTCTGCAACATATCCGGGATCACGGGCCAGTATCCTCGTCCGATGTTGGCAAAGACGAGAAAAAGGGGTCCGGCGGCTGGTGGGACTGGCATCCGTCAAAAACGGCGCTGGAGTTTCTTTGGCGCTCGGGCGCACTGACGGTCATAGGGCGGCAAGGATTTCAAAAGCGCTATGATCTGACAGAACGGGTGATCGAAACGCATCTTTGCCCGGGCAATATGCCCTGTGATGCCGAGGAGACAGTGGATTGGCTGTGCAACGCGGCGCTTGACCGGTTGGGGTTTGCAACCTCAGGCGAATTGGCTGCGTTTTGGGACACTGTCACGACAAGCGAGGCAAAATCCTGGTGTGAACAGGGTCTAATTCAGGGAAAATTGGAAGAGATCGAGGTGACCTGCGCGGACGGCAAGCTGCGCAAAGTGATCGCCCGACCAACTATTTCCGAGGATGCAAAGGCTGCACCCCGTCCCCCAGGCCGCATTCGGGTCCTTAGCCCATTTGATCCCATGCTGCGCGACCGTAACCGTGCCGAACGGTTGTTCGGCTTTCACTATCGCATCGAGGTTTTTGTACCTGCCCCAAAGCGCACTTACGGTTACTATGTGTTCCCGTTGCTTGAGGGCGACCGATTGATCGGGCGGATTGACATGAAAGCCAACCGGGATTGCGGGGCGCTGCAAATCAGCGCCTTATGGCCGGAACGATCCGTGCGCTGGTCCGATGCCAGAACCAAAAGGTTGCAGTCAGAGCTCGACCGAGTCCGACGATTTGCCGGGCTGGACAACGTGGAATTCGCCCGTGATTGGTTCAAAGACCCTAAATAGGGTCATTTTTCAGATCAAACTCAGGCTGATAGGCTGTAATCCGTCAATCCCGCCTTCCAGGACATCGCCCGCCAACACCGGGCCAACCCCAGCCGGTGTACCAGTCAGGATCAGATCACCGGCTCGCAGGTGGTAGTATCCGGACAAATGGCAGATGACCTCATCTATCTTCCAGATCAGCTCTTCCAGCGTCGCGTCCTGCCGCGTTTCCCCGTTCACGTTCAGATAAATGCGTTTATTGTCGTCCGGCGACCAATCTGCCGCGCGGGTCAACGGGGCCAGCACGGTGCCGTTTTCCAGATCCTTGCCCAGATCCCACGGGCGCTGTTTATTCCGTTCGCGGATTTGCAGGTCACGGCGCGTCATGTCCAGCGCACAACCGTAGCCATAAACCGCATCCAACGCCTCGGCACGCGTTGCACGGAAAACGGGTTTGCCGATCGCAACCGCCAGCTCCATCTCATGGTGAAAATTCTCTGTTCCCGGCGGATAAGGCACGGTTGCACCTGACAGAACCGCGTTCGGGGCAGATTTTGTAAAGTAGAAAGGCGCCTCACGATCGACCTCATTTCCCATTTCGGCCGCATGGGCCGCATAATTGCGGCCGACACAGAATATGCGACCCACGGGATACGTCGACAATTCACCCTCAACCGGGATCGAAATCGGGTCGGGTAAGGAAAACAGGTTGTCCGGCATCAAAGCCCCCTAACTGCAACTGGCAGCTTGTTTCTAAGTTGGCACGGCCAGTTGAACAAGCCATGCAGGACGACGGGCATCACCATCATGCGAACTGGCCTCGTCGCTGGCTGTTCACAATTCAAAGTTTCGCCTTGGAAAGCTTTGGGCACGCGCTACCTTTGGTTGTATCATGGATCACGCCAACATCGTTTAGACACTCATTCCCTGGCGAGAACCGAAATCCACCCGTCGCTGATCAGGCGATTTGCCTGCAGGCGGGTGCAACTGAATCAGAGAGCGACGGCCAAAAACCTGTACCCCCACACGGTCTTTGTGTCCGGATGTCCGCCTATTTTCAGGTGGCTGTTTCTCTGAGGTGTGAGCCGGATAAAGCCATCCGGCCACAGGCCAGACACGCAGTCCAGTCAAAGTCTGGCCACCCCGCCGGAGGATACCCATACTTCTCTGGCGGGGACAAAAGCCTTTGCATGCGCGACGTGCGATCAGGTCTTCAGATCATGCAGATCATTCAGCAGGTCCAGCAGCGCTTCGTGCCGATCCGGGCCTAGCTGGGTCTTGATCTCTTCAGCCAGGCGTAGTGTCACCTGCATGTTGTCCTGGATGATCTTTTGGCCTTTGGCCGTGATATCGATGATCTGACGACGCTTATCCTCGGGATGGACCCGGCGCCGGATCAAATCCTTGGCTTCCAGTTTTTGCAGAATGCGCGTCAGACTGGGCAGCAAAAGGCACGATCGATCCGCTATATGCGTTGGCTCTTGAGGGCCTTCTTCTTTCAGAACACGCAGAACGCGCCATTGCTGTTCCGTAACACCCGCATCAGCCAGCATATTTCGAATGGGCCCCATGACCCTTTCGCGCGCCCGCAGCAGTGCAATCGGCAATGAGCGGGACGTATTAGGCAGGTCTCTGGTCATAGTAGAATTTTTGCCCAAATTGGATCAAACTGCAACTAGCCAAGGATTTTGCTTCTGATATCAGTAACTTGACCATGAAATATATGGCCCTTTTAGGCACATCGCAGCTTCGAGCCGTATCTCAAAATTAGTAAACAAAGCAATTAATATTGACGTTTTCTTCAGAATGACGATCACTGGACGCGCAAAGAAACTAAGTCCCGGTCCGATCCCGGGGTTGGCAGATATCTGAGGGTTAAGATGAAGTGGGATGAGTTTTCGGATTGGGGCAAACGAATTGCCGAGTGGACGCAGGACTACCATCTGACTGTTGGTGACAAACCCGTCCGCGCCCGGACTGAGCCGGGGGATATCCTCAATGCCTTGCCCGCGCGGCCACCCGAGCACGCGCAGCCACTGGAGGACGTGTTTCAGGATTTCGAACAGATCGTGATGCCAGGGATCACTCACTGGCAACACCCAAGGTTCTTTGCCTATTTCAACTCGAACGCCTCGGCCCCATCGGTCCTGGCCGAATTTCTGGCCAGCGCCATCGCACCGCAATGTATGTTGTGGCAAACCTCACCGGCCGCGACCGAGATGGAAACGCGGATGATGGACTGGTTGCGCCACGCACTGGATCTGCCCCAGGGTTTCGCTGGCGTTATTCAGGACTCCGCCTCATCAGCGACATTGGCTGCTGTCCTAACGATGCGCGAGAAGGCGTTGAAATGGCAGGGTAATCAACAAGGATTGTTTGGGCAAAAACCCCTGCGCGTCTATTGCTCGGCCGAAGTGCACACGTCGGTCGATCGTGCCATTTGGGTTGCGGGGATCGGGCAAGACAATCTGGTGCGGATTCCGATCAAGGGAGATTGGCGCGGGATGGATCCCGAAGCACTGGAGGCAGCGATCCAGGCCGATTTAGACTCTGGTTTACATCCGGCGGGCGTTATCCTTTGCGTTGGCGGAACAGGAACGGGTGCAACCGATCCTGTGGATGAATGTCTGAAGATCGCCCAGAAATACGGTCTTTATTCCCACGTGGATGCGGCCTGGGCCGGATCGGCCATGATTTGCCCGGAATACCGCCACTACTGGCCCGGCGTGGATCAGGCCGACAGCATCGTGTTCAACCCGCATAAGTGGCTGGGTGTACAGTTCGATTGCTGTGCGCATTTCCTGAAAAACCCCGATGATCTGGTGCAGACGCTGGCGATCAGCCCCGAATTCCTCAAGACCCACGGCAAGGATGGCATCATCAACTATTCGGAATGGTCTGTGCCACTTGGCCGCCGGTTCCGGGCGCTCAAACTGTGGTTCGTGATCCGGGCTTATGGTCTGGAAGGGCTGCGCCAACGCCTGCGCAACCACGTGAACTGGTCTGTGGCGCTGCATGATCGGCTGGCGGCCGAGGCGGATTTCCAAATCGTCACTCAGCCCATGTGGTCATTGTGGACGTTCCGCTATGCGCCGGAAGGTCATGCGGATCTGGACGATTTGAACCTGCGCCTGGTGAACGCCATCAATGACGACGGCCGCATCTATTTGACGCAAACCCGCGTGGATGGCGATCTGGTGATCCGGTTTCAGGCCGGTCAGTTCGAAACCACCGAAGACGATGTTCGAATGGCCTATGACGTCATAACCGAAATCGCCCGCACACTGACATAAACAGGAGGTCCGGCCATGCCAGTCCCAAAAAACAGCTTCAAACAGGCTCTAATACAGGGTGATCGGCAGATAGGCTGCTGGATGAGTTTTGCCGAATCCATCACTGCCGAAATTATGGGCACCGCCGGATTCGACTGGCTGGTCATTGATGGTGAACACGCGCCGAACGATATCCGATCAATCCGTGATCAGCTTATGGCGTTGGCTGCCAGCTCCTCGCATCCGGTGGTGCGTGTTCCGGTTGGCGAAACCGCTTTGATCAAGATGGTGCTGGATGCCGGTGCGCAAACTGTTCTGGTACCGATGGTTGAAACCGCCGATCAGGCGCGACAATTGGTTCGGGACTGCCACTATCCGCCATCAGGTGTGCGCGGCGTAGGGGCCGGTGCGGCCCGGGCGACAATGTACGGCTCGATCCCGGAGTACATTCAATCTGCAGACGATCAAATTTGCCTTTTGGTTCAGGTGGAAAACCGCGCCGGTATGGCTGCGCTGGATGATATCCTGATGGTTGAAGGCATCGACGGAGTGTTTATTGGCCCAGCGGATCTGTCCACCGACATGGGATATCAAGGAAACAGCGCAGCGCCGGAAGTGCGCGCTGTCATTGCGGACGCCATCACAAGGATCAGGGCCGCGGGCAAAGCGCCCGGCATACTGGGCACCAATGACGAGGCCAGCCAAGCCTATTATGAAATGGGCGCACAGTTTCTTGCGGTCGGCATTGATGTGATGTTGCTGGCGCAGGCATCCCGCGCGTTGGCGGCGAAATGGAAGGCGAAATAGCGCGTCAGGCGTACATGGTGGCGGCGGCCTGCGCATAGCCGCCCGAAGCCCCATCCACAAAGTGAACATGATCGTCGCGCGTCGCCGAGGGGACGATACATGTCATCATCGCCTCGTCCTGCGCATGCAGCCCATAACGGATCTTGCCCTGTCCGCGCGCCTGTTCGAGCATCATCCGGATTTGCGTCAACGTGGCAGCGTCACAATCCAGCGTCATTTTCAGCCCATCATCGAATTTTCGGTAATCGGCGTTGCGGCTGACCATACGTTTGTAATGTTCAGGTTCAAACTTGCCCAACCGTTTTCCCGATGCGAACAACAAGGCAATCAAAAGATTCTGGCCCAGCAATTTCACCCGCTGCATCAACAAATTGCGCCCTGCCCGCGATACGCGGGCGTCCAGACCCACATCCGGGGGCGGCCAACTGATCGGTGGACCATTTTCGGGTACCGGATGCCCCGAACGCTCTAATTCTTCTGACGCCGACAGAACCGAACGGGCCAGATCCGCAAAGTCACTCTCGGTCGCATTTGCTGTGGGCTGAACCACGACCGAGACGATCTGACCATTGCGGGCCCTGCTGTTGGACCAGCGGCAGGACAACCCGGTCAGGTCGGGCTGTGCGCCAGGGTCGGCAGGCGGCACTGTAAAGGTACCAGCCTTCATCTGTGCTTCGGCCCAGGCCAACCCGCCACCCGAGAACATGGCATAGTCCACCCCGTCAGACGGTGCATAACGCGCGACCCGCAGGTCTTTTCCTGCCTTACGAATTTCGGCAACCGGAACCAACGCCGCGCGTAGCGAGATCGAGAACTCTTCGTCCGCCCAGCGCCTGAGGTCCGCCATTACCGCTTTTGCAGTGTCGATCTCACTTGCGGGCACGGCGAATCCGGCGCCGTCACCGCCAAAAACATAAGGGAACTCCTTGCCGTGAAGCGCGTTGATCATGGCCGAGATCACCGCCGCGCCGACCATATTCACCGTCTTGTAGCGCCCTTTTGCAATCTCACCGGTGGAGTCGACGATATCTGCCACGCCCAACGCCCAATCGCCCGGAACAGCAGAGAAACGCGCCGGGTCCACCAAACGGGTAAAGTCCCGCAACAGGGGAAGACTGTCATAGAACGCGGCCTGGGCGTCTTTCATTGGCACCTCGGATATTCGGTACGGACAAGGATAGCCCGAATGTGATCACTGTCCGGCAAAATCAGTATAGCACACGCGCTTGTGTGTGGCACCGTGACGTGCCAAGCATTTCTTCGCCGGTTTGGGGGAGAGGGTTTTCATGAAGGCAGGTCTGGTGGTGTTGTGCCTGGGCTATGTGCTCAGCCAGTTCTTTCGCGCCTTTCTCGCGGTTCTCAGTGTTGATCTGGGGCGCGATATCGGAGCCACACCCGAGGATCTGGCCTTTGCGTCAGGTCTTTGGTTTCTGATCTTTGCCGCCATGCAGTTGCCCGTAGGCTGGGCACTGGACCGAGTTGGACCGCGCCTGACGGCGGCGGTCTTGCTGCTGGTCGGTGGTGCCGGCGGAGCGGCATTGTTTGCCCTATCCAGCTCCCCTTTTCACATCGCCATCGCAATGGGGTTGATCGGGGTCGGCTGCTCACCGGTGTTGATGGCATCTTACTATATCTTCGCCCGCGAATTCCCACCTGCCCGCTTCGCCACTTTGGCGGCTGTCATGCTGGGCGTCGGATCGGTCGGCAATCTGGTTGCCTCGTACCCTACTGCGCTGGCGGTTGAGCTGATGGGATGGCGCGCCACGATGGGGACGCTGGCCGTTTTTTCTGCCGCGATCGCGTTGGGTATCTGGTTCAGCGTGCATGATCCCAAACGTGTCGAGACCGAACACAGGGGATCGGTGCTGGACCTGCTGAAAGAGCCCGCCCTGTGGGCGATCTTGCCGCTGATGCTGGTGGCCTATGCTCCGTCGGCGGCAACTCGGGGTCTTTGGGCCGGGCCGTACCTCAGCGATATCTTCGGTCTTAGCACCACCCAGATCGGGACAGCGACCCTGATCATGGGGGCGGCGATGATTGCAGGTACCTTTGCGTATGGGCCGCTCGATCGAATGCTGGGCACGCGAAAATGGGTGATCTTTGGCGGCAACGCGCTGGGCACAGTGGGGCTGGTTCTGATGTGCCTTTGGGTCGACAACGCAGTTGGGCTGGCGGTCGTCCTGATGGCAGCGATCGGGTTTCTGGGGGCCAGCTTCCCGGTCATCATGGCTCATGGACGGGCCTTTGTTCCGCCGCATCTGGTTGGGCGCGGCATGACCCTGCTGAACCTCTTCGGCATTGGCGGTGTAGGACTGGCGCAATTCGTCACCGGCCGCATCCATGCCGCCACGGTGGACATCAGCCCGACCGCGCCCTACACAGCGATATTCGGCTTTTTTGCGGTCACGCTGGCCATCGGCTGCGTGATCTACTTGTTCAGCCGCGACAGCGTCGACTAACGCTGGAACTGCCAGGAGTGTCCATGTCCGACCCGCGCGTCATTGCCCCCAACCTCAAACACAGACTTTCGGGTGTGACCGCGACGATTGCCCGGTTGGTGCCGCTGCAGGCGCAATGGATCGACATCGCGGCCACCGGGCCGGGTCTGCCAGATGACATCCCACATATCCCGCTGGGCCGCCTGCCCTTTTTGTCGCGCAAAACACTGCGCGTCTGGCACGCGCGTCGCAATACCGAGATGCTGCTGGGCCTGATCCTGCGAAACGTTCTGCGGCTGCGATTGAAGCTGCTGTTCACCAGCGCCTCGCAACGCGCGCATTCGGGTTACACCAAATGGCTGATCGACAAAATGGACGCGGTCGTCGCGACTTCGCGCAAAACCGCCGAGTATCTGGAGAGAGATGCGCAGGTCATCATGCATGGCATCAACTTGCAGGATTTCACACCGCCCGAAGACAAAGCAGCTGTTCGGGCGCGACTGGGTTTGCCAGATGGTCTTTTGCTGGGCTGCTACGGCCGCATTCGTCATCAGAAGGGCACCGATGCTTTCGTCGATGCAATGATCGATCTGTGCGGCCGCTTTGACGACGTCCATGGCATCGTCATGGGCCGCGCCACGGAAAAGCACACCAGCTTCCTGACCGAACTGAAAGACAAGGTCGCCAAGGCGGGCCTGTCCGACCGTATTCTGTTCATGCCCGAGGTGACCGTCGATCAGATCGCCGAATGGTATCAGGTGCTGGACCTGTTCATTGCCCCGCAACGGTGGGAAGGGTTCGGCCTGACGCCGCTGGAAGCAATGGCTTGCGGCGTGCCGGTTGTTGCCACGGATGTAGGCGCGTTCTCCGAGATCGTCACCGACCCGTCGCTGGGCCGCGTGGTCCAACCCGGTGATATACCCGCGCTGGCCGAAGCCGCCGCCGAGATGTTGTCCGACCGCGATTCCCTTGCCCGTTCCAATATCGCAGCCCGCACCCATGTCGAGCAGAATTTCGACATCAATGGTGAGGCAAAGACGCTTGTCGCGCTCTATGAACGCCTTTTGACCGACACCTGAGGCGATGCGCCACGTCAAATCGGTGTCATTGCGCGAAATAAACCCCGAAAACTCTTTTTTCTTTGCTGCAACGCGGCTATGAACGCGCGTCCTTAACATTGGAGACATGAAATGGGCTATCGCGTCGTAGTCGTCGGCGCCACGGGTAACGTGGGCCGCGAAATGCTGAACATTCTGGCTGAACGCCAGTTCCCCGTCGATGAACTTGCTGTTCTGGCAAGCCGTCGTTCGCTGGGCACCGAAGTAAGCTTTGGCGACACGACACTCACTACCAAGGATCTGGACACGTTCGATTTCACCGGCTGGGACATGGCGCTGTTTGCCGTAGGGTCCGAGGCGACCAAGGTCTACGCCCCCAAGGCGGCCAAAGCCGGATGCGTGGTGATCGATAACTCGTCGCTCTATCGTTATGACCCGGACATTCCGCTGATCGTGCCGGAATGTAACCCGCAGGCGATCCACGACTACAAAAACAAGAACATCATCGCCAACCCCAACTGCTCGACCGCGCAGATGGTTGTCGCGCTGAAGCCGCTGCATGACCGCGCGCGCATCAAGCGCGTCGTCGTGTCGACCTATCAGTCGGTGTCTGGCGCCGGTAAGGAAGGTATGGATGAGCTGTGGGATCAGACCAAAGCGGTCTACAACCCAACCACGGACGTGCCGCCGAACAAGTTCCAGAAGCAGATCGCCTTCAACGTCATTCCCCAGATCGACGTCTTCATGGAAGACGGCTCGACCAAGGAAGAGTGGAAGATGGTTGTGGAAACCAAAAAGATCGTCGATCCGTCGATCAAGGTCACAGCCACCTGCGTCCGCGTTCCGGTCTTTGTTGGCCACTCTGAGGCCGTGAACATCGAGTTCGAAGAATTTCTGGACGAAGACGAAGCACGCGACATCCTGCGCGAGGCACCGGGTATCATGGTGATCGACAAGCGCGAACCCGGTGGCTACGTCTCGCCGATCGAATGCGCGGGCGATTTCGCAACATTCATCAGCCGCATTCGTCAGGACTCGACCATTGAGAACGGCATCAACCTGTGGTGCGTTTCGGACAACCTGCGCAAAGGTGCAGCCCTGAACGCAGTACAAATCGCCGAATTGCTGGGCCGTGAGGTTCTGAAAAAGGGCTAAGTTCCTTTTCAGCATTTAGCGAACAGAGAATTTAAGCCTCGCCTTTCCCGGCGGGGCTTTTTTTGTCTGGTGTAGCGCGACAATTGTTTGCCTGCTTTCTGCAGCCTTTTTGCTGTTTTCTTGGCCAAATGTTCAGCCCGCTTTGCAATCAAACTTGATATGCAGTAAGTTTACTGCATATTGATTTCGATGACAGATGATCACCTCGATCTTATTTTCAAAGCTCTCTCCGACAGCACGCGCCGCCGCATCATCGACCATCTGAGCAAACAAACGGCTCAGTCATTGTTCGAGGTATGCGCGGCATCGGTTGCAGAGGATGGCATCGCTTTGTCCCGCCAGACGGTTTCCCAGCATCTCACCGTTTTGGAGAAGGCTGGTTTGATCGAGACCACATGGAGGGGGCGGACGAAAGCCCATTCGCTAATCGTCAACGAAGATCATATCGCCGCGGCATCATGGCTCATGAAATACAAACAGAAGGGATAGAAAAATGAAAATCTATGTGACCAACGTTTTTGTCGACGACCAAGACAAGGCAGAAAAATTCTATACTGATACTCTCGGCTTCACAGTTAAGAACAATATCCCGTTGGGTGAAAATCGTTGGCTGACAGTGGTGTCAAGCGAAGAACCCGAAGGAACAGAGTTGTTGCTTGAACCAAGCGACCGCCCTGCTGTGAAACCTTATAAAGAAGCACTTGTGTCTGACGGTATCCCTGCACATTCGTTTCAGGTGGAAGACCTGGATGAAGAAAGGAAAAGACTGGGCGATCTTGGCGTAGAGTTCACTGTTGAGCCAATGGATGCCGGACCGGTTCGCATGGCGATTTTTGACGATACCTGTGGGAACCTCATTCAATTGATCCAGATGATGGACGCTGCCCAATAATAAACGTCAAATTTGTCACCATGATCTCCTTCCGAACGGCATCTAAAAGCCGTTCGGTTAAATCGCAGTACCCTGCAGAATCGACTCGAACAAAAACTGAGAGCTTCTGCCAATCACCCCTGCTGCTCAACCAATGCCTTGAGGTTTGTCAGACCGCGCTCGTAATCTCCGCCAACCCACTTATCGATCATCAGGCCCATCCAGCGCGACATGGGGTTCATTCCAAGATCGGATTCGAATCCCCAGGTAACCTGAGTCTGATCACCCTCGGGCGTCAGGTCGAAGGAGGCTGATGCTTGCCCCATCGGACCAAAATCCAGCGCCGTTTTAACCGTCTGGTCCTGAACGCTTTCGACGATTTCTTGCGAACCGGTGCCCACCTGCGGGTTCTCTGATGTCCAGTTCAGAGTATTGCCGACACCTGCCTCGGGGCCTGAATAAGACAGCTGGGTTTCCGGATCGCGCGACAGCCAGGGTGACCATTGTTCGGTTTCCTGCATCGAGTTTACGTAAGGAAAGATCGCGCTGGCGGGTGCGTCGATCGTGATGCTGCGGGACAGTTCGGCCTTGCCGGGCAAAAGGTAGGATACGCCAACCAGAACCAGAATGAGAACAAGCAGAATGACAAGAATACGTTTGATGAATCGCATGGCGCGCTCCTGATCCGAAAAATTTGTGTCAATCATAACAAAAAATGGCGCGAAATCAGAGACCTGATCCGCGCCATTCGAATTCTTCAGATGTCGGGTCGCTTAGACAACCACGAATTTCTTCTCGGCAGGGTCATAACATTGCAACCCACCTTCACCGATGTCGGTCCACAGCCCATGCAAGCTCAGCGAGCCGTCATCTACCGCAGAGGAAACGAAGGGAAAGGTCATCAGGTTCTCCAGCGATGCCACGACTGCCTGCCGTTCAAACTGCCGCGCTTGATCGACGCTGTCTTCAACATCGGCAACCAAGTCATATTTCGGTTTCAGGATGTCCATCCAGCGGCCGACAAAGCTTTCTTTCGCCTCCAGTTGCGGGGCTTTTCCCTTGCACATGTCAATGCAGCCCTGAACGCCACCGCATTGCGAATGGCCAAGAACGATCAGGTGCGCGACTTTCAGTGCCGTGACCGCATATTCGATTGCCGCACTGGTGCCGTGGTGATCGCCATCAGGTGCGTAAGGAGGCACAAGGTTTGCGATATTGCGGTGAATAAAGAACTCGCCCTGATCGGCACCGAAGATCGATGTCACATGAACCCGGCTGTCACAGCACGAAATCACCATCGCACGCGGGCGCTGCCCTTCAGTGGCCAGGCGGCGATACCAGACCTGGTTTTCCGAATAGGTGGTGGCTTTCCATCCGTGGTACCGCTTGACCAGATAGGTCGGCAGAGGTTTGGCTAAGTCCATTCTCATGTCCCCGTTCTTTTGTCTGTCGGCTGCTGTAACCTGAATTCGCAGAAAATTCGACCCATTTTCCAGCATCGACGCAAGGTTTTGCAAAGGATTCTACCGCCAATGTCCAACTATGCCGTGGGGGCGTAGAGAATTGGGGTAGATGTGGTGGATAAAATAGTCACGCTTGAACAAAAGGAAACCGTTCGGCTGGATACGGACCGCTTGAACGGGCTGTATCACCAATTGGGCGACAAGAACGCAATGGATGTTTTGTGCCGTACGGTCGAGGAATTGGCCGTGCGCCTGTCAAACTGCGAGCGATTTTGGCGTCAGCGCGACTGGGCCGGGCTGCGCAAATGCGCCCGGTCACTGGTGGCCATCGCCGAACAGATTGGCATGACCGCGCTGGCCCGAGTCGCCGGTGATGTGGCGCGATCTGTGGATGCCGGGGATGCGGTCGCGACGGGGGCCACCCTGTCGCGCCTGATCCGTGTAGGTGAGAAATCGCTGACCGTGATCTGGGATCAGCAGGATCTTTCCCTCTGACGGGGCTTGCGGACGGATCGTGGGCGGCTAGGCTGGGCACAAATCGAACCAGCCGAGATACCCATGACCCTGTCCTTCGCTTCGCCGTCCGAACCTTCTGTTCCGCTGCATGTCATTTCGCAACCCGATCTCGACAATTGGCTGCAAGACCAGCCAAGCCACATCGCATCGTGGGTCGAGGCCAATGGATTCACAGGGGCCATGGGACAGGCACTGCTGATCCCGCAATCAGATGGTGCGCCCGAAATGGCCTTGGCGGGTTACGGAAATAGCAACAAGCGCGCGCGCAAACGGTTCCCGTTGGCAGCGGCGGCCGAAGCCTTGCGGAAGGGAACCTATCACATCGCATCAGGTGTGCCCGCTGATGCGATAAGCAACGAGTGCCTTGGTTGGTTGTTCACAGGATATGCCTTTAACCGTTACGCCAATCAATCACCCGCCAAGGCGCGCCTCGTCGCACCGGAAGGTGTTGATGCCGCGCGGATTGAGGCGCTGGCCAGTGCCGAGGCGCTGACCCGCGATTTGGTCAACACACCGGCCTCGGACATGGGACCGGATCAGCTGCAGGCCGCGGCCGAGGATTTGACGCAGGAATTCGGCGCGACATGTTCGACGATTCAAGGCGACGCCCTGCTGGACCAGAATTTCCCACTGATTCACACGGTCGGACGCGCCGCCGCGCAAACACCGCGCCTGATCGAGATGACATGGGGCAACACCGGGCCCAAACTGACCCTTGTCGGCAAAGGTGTGTGCTTTGACACTGGCGGACTGAATCTGAAACCAGGGAATTCGATGTCCCTGATGAAAAAGGACATGGGCGGTGCGGCCAATGTGCTGGGTCTGGCACGGATGATCATGGCACTAAAGCTGCCTGTACAACTGCGCGTGCTGATCCCGGCAGTCGAGAACTCGGTCGCAGGGAATGCCTTCCGTCCGGGGGATATCCTGACCTCGCGCAAAGGTCTGACGGTGGAGATCAACAACACCGACGCCGAAGGGCGGTTGGTTCTGGCCGACGCATTGGCGCTGGCGGATGAGGGTGAACCTGACCTGATCATCTCGATGGCGACGTTGACCGGTGCCGCGCGCGTGGCGGTTGGCCCCGATCTGGCGCCCTTTTACACCGATGACGATGGCGCTGCACACGCGCTGGCCAAAGCTGGTCGGCAATCGGCCGACCCGGTCTGGCGGATGCCCTTCCATGAACCCTATGAGGCGATGATCGAACCCGGCATTGCTGATTTGGACAATGCTCCATTAGGTGGGTTCGCAGGCTCGATCACCGCGGCCCTGTTCCTGCGCCGCTTTGTGGGTGACAGCCGCTATATGCATTTCGACATCTATTCCTGGCAGCCCAGCAAAGCCCCCGGACGCAGCAAGGGCGGTCTGGGCCAAGGGCCGCGTGCCGTGCTGACCGCCCTGCCCGGGATTCTGAACCTATGACCGGCCTGCGCGTCATACAGCCGGTTGTTGATTTGTTGCGCAGCCCGAATGGCCCAAGGGATCGGCAGCTGTTGTTTGGCGACCCGGTAGATGTTGTTGACGATACCGATGGGTGGAGCCGGATCACCTCGGTCAAGGATGGCTATCCCGGTTGGGTCAGGTCCGATCAACTGGGGCCTGAGGCGCAACAGACCCACTGGGTCACCGCGCCCGCGACACATGCCTATCAACGGCCCGACATGAAAAGCCCGGACCGCGTATCGCTAAGTTTCGGCAGCAAATTATGCGTGCTGTCGGAACAGAATAGGTTTCTGGAAACAGAACTGGGGTTCATTCCGGCGATTCACGCCAAACTCAGCGCAACTCACCTGACCGATCCCGTAGCGGTGGCCGAGCTGTTTCTGGGCACACCCTATCTTTGGGGGGGAAACAGTCGCTTCGGTATTGATTGTTCCGGGTTGGTTCAGGCCGGTTTGCTGGCCTGCGGCATACCCTGCCCCGGTGATAGCAGTGATCAGGAACGCGAACTGGGTACGGCGCTGCCTGCCGGAACTGAACCAAAACGCGGGGATCTGTTGTTCTGGAAAGGCCACGTGGCATGGGTCTATGGCGAGAACATGCTGCTTCATGCCAACGCCTACCACATGGACGTGACGTTCGAGCCGATGGATCAAGCAATCACACGGATTCTGGAGCAGGGCGACGGGTCTGTAACAGCCCACAAAAGGCTCTAATCAAGGTCGACAGACCGGATCAGCTTGCGTTCCAACACTCGCAGCACGGTGCGCAGGTCATGGCCTCGCTTCAAGATACGCCCGTCCATGCCGATCACCGAATACATCCCCTGTTTGGACCGCAGACGAGGGTGTTTTTCGACCCGGTAGATCGGATGCTCTGCCGTACGTCTGAAAATGGAAAAAACCGCCATGTCGCGCAGGTTGGAAATACCATAGTCGCGCCATTCTCCGGCGGCGACCATCTTGCCATAGACGGACAGGATATGTGACATCTCGCGCCGGTCGAACGCGACGGGCATCTGGGCCGAGTTTGCAGAAAACCGGCTGGGAGGCTGCATGTTCATACCCTCAGCCTTGCCGGAAAACGCATTTGAATCAAGTCCGGTGCCAACAGGTGTGGTATTTTTGAATCGTTTCGTCCTATCGCCGCCCAACTTGTCGACAGATAAGAATCACCGGCAAAAGCCCGACGGCCAGGATCACAAGCGAGGGAACCGCTGCCCCTTCCAACCGTTCGTCCGAGGCCAGACGATAGGCCTGGACCGCAAGCGTATCAAAGTTGAATGGGCGCATGATCAGGGTCGCGGGCAGCTCTTTCATCACGTCCACAAACACGATCAACAAGGCCGTCAGCAATGAGGGTGTCAGGATTGGCAAATGCACACGGCGCAAGGTGCCCAGCGGCGATTGGCCCAAAGACCGGGACGCAGCATCCATATTGGCGTGCACTGTGCTCTGCCCACCCTCATACGCGCTGAGCGCTGCCGCCAGAAAGCGCACCATGTAAGCTGCCACCAGCAACCAGATCGAACCCGTCACCAGCAGGCCGGTCGAGACGTCGAACGTCTGGCGCATCCACGAATCCAGCGCGTTGTCGAATCTGGCGAAGGGTACCATCAGGCCAACAGCGATCACGCCGCCGGGCACCGCATAGCCCAACCGCGCCAGATAGCCTGTGGTCGATGATCCCTGACCCGGGCGAAGGCGCTGAAAGAACCCAACACAGATCGCGGCGCAGACCGTAACCACGGCGGCTACTCCTGCAAGTGTCAGCGAGTTTTGAATGAACCCGATATATCGCCGAGACAGCAGGTTTTGTTCCGAGGTCAGGCCCATCTGGATCAAGATGAATACCGGCAGCAAGAACCCCAGCACCACTGGAATAGCGCACAAGGTTATGGCTGCTGCGGATTGCCAGCCCTTAAGCTGCGCCGAAGGCAGGGACGCATGGCTTTTGCCTGCTTGATAGTACTTTGCCTTGCCGCGCTGCGTCCGCTCGGCCACGGCCATGACCAGCGCAAAGCCCAGCAGGCACAAAGCCAACTGCGCCGCAGCCGCTCGGTCGCCGATCGAGAACCAGCTTGTGTAGATGCCCGTGGCGAATGTCTGAACGCCGAAATAGGCGACCGTGCCGAAATCAGCGATGGTTTCCATGATGGCCAGCAGGACACCCCCGGCAATGGCCGGACGAGCCATCGGCAACGAAACATGCCAGAATGCCAGCCAGGGGCTTTTGCCCAGCGCACGGGCGGCCAGAAAAGCGGTGGCGCTTTGTTGCAAAAACGCGGCTCGCGCCAGCAGGTATACATAAGGGTAGAGCACAAGGATCAGCATCACCGCCGCGCCCTCGGTCGAGCGGATTTCCGGGAACCAATAATCGCGCGGCCCCCAACCCGTCACGTCGCGCAGCGTGGTCTGCACGATACCAGGATGATCCAGAATGAACGTATAGGCATAAGCCAGAACATAGGCTGGAAAGGCCAGCGGCAGGACCAGTGCAATTTCCAGAAAGCGCACCCCAGGAAAGCGCGTCATCGTCACCAGCCACGCCGCGCCGACCCCGATAGAGAACGTGCCGATAGCCACCAAAACGACAAGGATCACGGTTGTTAGCGCATAACCGGGTAAAACCGTCTCAAACAGATGCGAGACCGTTTCCGTACCGCCCGTCACTGCCGCCAGAACAACCGCAACCATGGGCAGAAGACAAGCGGCTGCTACCATATAAGCCACAGTGGCCACCAACCGGGTGCCCAGCGCGCCGCGATTGCGTTTCCCGTGTTCTGAATAGTCGATTTCGGCCATGGACCCGGATTGTGACTGGCGTTGGCTATTGATCAGCCTTTAATCGACCAAAAAGCTAAGAAACACCAGTGCAGGAAAAACAAATCTGCGGCACATACTGCCGCAGACATGGCTCGGGGTTATTCGTAAACGCGCTGATCCTCGATCACCAACCCGTCCTTCGGCAGTGATCCGGGGGTTACAACCTCGATTGCGCCTTTCAGTTTCAGCACCTCGACCACGGACTTGGCATAGGCCATGTCGTCTCCGCTTGCGCTTTCGATCTGAACGGTCATCGTGTCCATCTCACCCTGACGGGCGGCGATGACGCGGGCTTTGACGATTTCCTCGTGCTTATCGACCAATGCTGCCACCTGTTCTGGGCGGACGAACATGCCCTTGATCTTGGTGGTCTGGTCCGCGCGACCCATCCAACCCTTGATCCGAAGGTTGGTCCGCCCACAGGGTGAAACACCCGGCATGATCGCGGACAGATCACCCGTGGCAAAGCGGATCAGCGGGTAATCGGGGTTCAAAGAGGTCACCACAACCTCACCCACCTCACCCGGCTCTACCGGTGTTCCGGTGCCAGGGGTGACAACCTCGATGATGACATGTTCGTCGATGATCATCCCTTCCATCGCGGCGCTTTCATAGGCGATGTTGCCCAGATCGGCCGTGGCATAGCATTGCAGGCAGGAAATCCCCCGATCGGCATAGTCCTGACGCAACGATGGGAACAGCGCGCCGCCGCCCACGACAGCCTTTGAGAAGTTCAAGGCCACGCCCATCTCATCCGCCTTGTCCAGAATGACCTTCAGATAGTCCGGTGTGCCCGCATAGGACGTGCAGCCTACATCGCGCGCTGCTGTCACCTGCAATTCGGTCTGGCCAGTACCGGCTGGCAGCACAGCTGCCCCTACTGCGCGTGCGCCGCTTTCAAAAATCATACCCGCTGGCGTCAGGTGATAGCCGAAACAGTTCTGAACGATATCGCCGGGCCCAACTCCGGCGGCGTTCAGGAAACGCCCCATGCGCCACCAATCATGATCCGTGCTGCCAGGTTCATAGATTGGACCAGGAGACTGGAACACATGATGGAAATGCCGGGCCGGTTTGACGGTAAATCCGCCGAATGGCGGACGCGACGCCTGTGCTTGCGCCAGATCGGATTTTCGCAATACCGGCAGTTTCACCAGATCATCGGCTGAAATCACCGCGCTGGTATCCGCATCCGCCAGATGCGCAGCAAAGCCCGGTGCGGACAAGGCGCGGTCAATCTGAGTACGCAGCGCCTGCGCCTGATCAGCGGAGCGTTCATCGGCTGATCGGGTTTCGAGAGCGTCGAAATAGGTCATCGCCAGATCCTCCATTCGCTTACAACCACCTCTTGCGGCGGCGGTAAGACCGCACGTCACGGAAGCTTTTGCGGCCTTCGTCGGACATGCCCAGATAGAATTCTTTCACGTCCGGATTTTCACGCAGATCGGCGGCGGGGCCGTCCATCACCACACGCCCGGATTCCAGAATATAGCCGTAATGGGCAAACCTTAGAGCCACATTGGTGTTCTGTTCGGCCAACAGGAAAGAAACACCTTCTTTCTCGTTCAGGTCCTTCACGATACCGAAGATCTCTTCGACCAGCTGCGGCGCCAGACCCATCGAGGGTTCGTCCAGCAGGATCGTCTCGGGCCGCGACATCAAAGCCCGACCCATTGCAACCATTTGTTGCTCACCACCTGAAGTGTAGCCTGCCTGCGACCGGCGGCGTTCTTTCAGACGAGGAAAATACGTGTAGACCAGTTCAAGGTCCTGCTGGATGGCGGCCTTGCCATCCTTGCGGGTATAGGCCCCGGTCAGCAGATTTTCTTCAACCGTCAGGTGTTCAAAACAATGGCGGCCTTCCATCACCTGGATGACGCCCTTTTCCACCAGATCGGCAGGATCGCTTTCATGCACGCTGGTGCCGCGATATTCGATCGTACCTTTAGTGACTTCACCGCGTTCCGAATGCAAAAGGTTCGACACCGCCTTGAGCGTTGTCGTCTTACCCGCGCCATTGCCGCCCAGCAGGGCCGTGATACCGCCCTTGGGCACAGTCAGGCTGACGCCTTTCAGAACGAGGATCACGTGATTATAGATCACCTCGATATTGTTGACCTCAAGCAGGGTTTCCGACTTGGTGTCAGTGGTTTGTGCCGCATCCAGCATCTGCGCGTGTCCTTAAGCGAGTGTGGGGTTCGGGACGGCGGTCTGCCGCCGCCCCGGGTTGTTCAAAGCGCTGTATCAGCAACGCCCTTCAATGTTGTTTTCTGCTGCATAAGCCGCAGAATCTTCATCGATTAGCGCGCCGATCACTTCACCATCGGTCTGCTTGAAGTCCGAGATCAGCGTCCAGGTCTTGTTTGCTGCATCCCACTGCGTCACACCCACAAGGGCGTCGCCGCCGTGGTTTTCGCAGGAGACCGAGAAGGTCGGACCGAAGTTTGCCAGGCCCAGTTCGGCCATCTTCTCTTCGGTCATCTCCAGTGCTTCCATACCGGCACGCATCTCTGACGGGGTGATTTCCGCATTGCCGGAGATTTCCTGGGCTTTCTTGATGGCTTCGGCAGCCAGAACAGCCGCGTACAGGCCACGGTTGTACAGAACCGTGCCTACCTGATCGCCCGCGCCTGCAGCCTTGCCTGCGTCGACAACGTGTTTCTGCAGATCGTCAAAGACCGGGAAGTCCGTGCCCACGTTGTGGAAGGTCAGCGCCTTATAGCCATTGGCGGCTTCGCCCGCTGGCAGCACATCATTCTCAGAACCGGACCACCAGATACCGATGAAGTTTTCCATCGGGAACCGGATGTTGGCGGCCTCTTGCACAGCAACCTGGTTCATCACGCCCCAGCCCCACATTAGGACATAGTCGGGACGATCACGGCGGATTTGCAGCCATTGTGACTTCTGTTCCTGACCCGGGTGATCCACCGGCAGGGCGACCAGTTCAAAACCGTGCTTCTTGGACAGCTCTTCCAGCGTGCGGATCGGTTCCTTACCATAGGCCGAGTTGTGGTAGACCAGCGCGATTTTCTTGCCGCTCAGATCGCCACCGTTCTCCTCAAGCAGATAGTTTACCGCACCCGAGGCCCCGTCCCAGTAGTTGGCGGGATAGTTGAAGGTGTGGCTAAACACATCGCCGTTCTTGGCCGAAGTTCGACCATAACCCATCGTGTGCAACGGAATATCATCCGCAGTAACTTTCGGAATCAGCTGATAGGTGATGCCTGTCGACAGCGGCTGATACACCAAAGCGCCTTCGCCCTTGGTGGATTCATAGCACTCAACGCCTTTTTCGGTGTTGTAGCCGGTTTCGCATTCGACCATCCGGATCGGAACACCGCCGATGCCGCCATCGCGCTCATTCAGCAGGGTGAAATAGTCGTTATAGCCATCCGAGAACGGAATGCCGCCAGCGGCGTAAGGCCCGGTGCGATAGCTCAGATCGGGGATCACAAGATCCGCCAGCGCGGGTCCTGCAGCCATCAGGGCGCTTAGCGCCGCGGTTGCCAGTTTCAATTTCATCGGGTGTCTCCTCCCTTGGTTAGTCCGATGTTGCGTTCGGGCTTATGCCGCCCGTTTTTTCATTGGGCCGACCCCTTAGTGCGGGAACGGCCATAGTCTCAGTTTCTCTTTCGCCACGCGCCACAACTGCGCCAGCCCGTGCGGTTCCAGGATCAGGAACATGATGATCAACGCGCCGACGATCACTAATTG
Source organism: Ruegeria sp. CDSB029 (assembly GCF_059611125.1). NCBI lineage: Bacteria > Pseudomonadati > Pseudomonadota > Alphaproteobacteria > Rhodobacterales > Roseobacteraceae > Ruegeria > Ruegeria sp. CDSB029. Next base: position 109,981 of record NZ_JBXWOX010000002.1, on the reverse strand, counting down.
CAGATGCGCCACGATATCCGTGGGCCAGCCAAGAACGTCGACGCCAACAACCTTCAGGACCACCGGCAGCAGAACAAGGAAAGCAGCACCGGCGAAAGATCCAAAAATAGACCCTAAGCCGCCGATAATGATCATGAACAGCACCAAAAACGATTTCTGGATACCGAAGACTTCGCCGACCTCGACCGCACCAAGATAGACAGCAAAGAACAGCGCGCCCGCGATGCCGATAAAGAACGAGCTGACGGCAAAGGCGCTCATCTTGGCCTTTAGCGGGTTCACCCCAATGATCTCGGCCGCGATGTCCATGTCACGGATCGCCATCCATGTCCGGCCCGTCGTGCCGCGCGTCAGGTTGCGCGCGATCAGGGCACTGACGGCCAGGAAGATCAGGCAGAACAGATAGGTGGCCCAGGCAGGGGCATTCGGACCGGTGATGATGATGCCAAACACATCCCGTTCCGGCGCGTTGATCTGACCCGATGCCGAATAGTTGTAGAACCACGGCACCCGGTTAAAGAGCCACACAAGGAAGAACTGTGCCGCCAGCGTGGCCACCGCCAGATAAAACCCCTTGATCCGCAGGCTTGGCAGGCCGAACAGCACACCGACAATGGCCGTTATGCCGCCAGCCAGAATGACATGGATGAACATGCTGACATCCGGGAAAGAGGTCATCAGCTTGTAGCAGGCGTAGGCACCCACAGCCATGAAACCACCGGTACCCAAGGATACCTGCCCGCAATAACCCACCAGAATGTTCAGCCCGATCGCCGCGATGGCATAAATCAAAAAGGGCAGTAACAGCGCATTGGCCCAGTAGTCATTGATGACGAACGGGATGATCCCAAACGCCACCGCCAAAACCACATAATACCGATACCGGTCGAACTTGATCGGAAAGGTCTGGCTGTCATCTGTGTAGGAGGTTTTGAAATCCCCGGCCTCACGATAAAACATGTCTTACTTTCCCCATTCTTCTTGCGCCCGGTTGCGGGCCTCGGCGTTCAGCTGCTTGGAGCCTTTTGCATATCCGCTCGCCTCTGAGGCGCGCACCAGTTTCATGTAAGCCAGGATGCCCATGGCGAGCCCGGCAAAAGCCAGAATTGCTGCAATCACCAACTGACCTTCGGTTAAATCATCCGAAGTGAGCGCGATGTAGCCAAAAGCCCAGAACCCGGCCCATGCGATCACGTTGATGATGGCGATCAGTTTGGTCATGTCGCTAGACCCTCTCGATGATCTTCTCACCGAACAGACCTTGCGGCCGGAACACGAGGAAGATCAGCGCCAGTACGTACGCAAACCAGTTTTCGGTCGCGCCCCCTACCAATGGGCCTATGGCGAACTCGAACAGTTTCTCACCGACACCGATGATCAAACCACCGACAATAGCACCGGGGATTGAGGTGAACCCACCCAGCATAAGCACCGGCAGCGCCTTGAGCGCGATCAGGGACAGCGAGAACTGAACGCCCGATTTGGTGCCCCACATGATGCCTGCAACAAGTGCGACAAAGCCCGCAACCGACCACACCATGATCCAGATGAAGTTCAGCGAAATTCCGACAGACAGCGCCGCCTGATGGTCATCGGCCACCGCGCGCATCGCCCGGCCCTGCTTGGTGTATTGGCTGAACGCAACCAGTGCGGTCACCAGCAGTGCGGCAATCACCGTCGCCACAATGTCCAGGTTGTCGATAAAGAAGCCGTAGCCAAAGATGTTGAACGTGGTTTCATCGATCCATAGGTTGATGCCCTGTGGCAGACCGACATCCAGCGTCTTGATCTCGCTGCCCCACATCAGGTCAGCCACGCCCTCAAGGAAATAGGCCAGACCAATGGTTGCCATGAACAGAATGATCGGCTCCTGTCCGACCAGATGCCGCATGACAAAGCGCTGAACCGCCCAGGCCAGCAGAACCATGACACCCATAGTCAGGATAATCGCCAGAAATGCCGGCACATTCCATCCGAACTTGTGGATATGGGTCCCGAAAGTCGCGTTGATCAGATGGGCAAACGGGACCTGCCCGTTCATGATCCCCACCAGAGTCATGGCAGCGAAAAGGGCCATAACCCCTTGAGCATAATTGAAGATTCCGGACGCCTTGTAGATCAGCACAAAGCCCAGTGCGACCAAAGCGTACAAAACACCCGCCATAAGACCGTTGAGGAAAACCTCCATAGCATAAATCAGCTGATCAGGCATGTGCGCCCCCTCTCATGTCTGTCAGTTGCTCAGTCATGACTTACCCCCAGATAGGCGTCGATGACTTCCTGATTGCTGCGCACCTCATCCGGGGTGCCGTCGCCGATCTTCTTGCCGTAATCCATCACGACCACCCGATCGCTCAGGTCCATCACAACACCCATGTCATGCTCGATTAGCGCGATGGTGGTGCCAAACTCGTCATTCACGTCGAGGATAAAGCGGCTCATGTCCTCTTTCTCTTCAACGTTCATGCCGGCCATAGGTTCATCCAGCAGCAACAGTTTGGGTTCCGCCGCCAGCGCACGGGCCAGTTCGACCCGCTTTTTCAGACCGTATGGCAGACGGGATACCGGAGTTTTACGGATGTGCTGAATTTCGAGAAAGTCGATGATTTTCTCGACCGCTTCGCGGTTTTCAACCTCTTCCGCCTCAGCCTTGCCCTTCCACAGGGCCTGCTGAAAGAGGTTGGTTTTCATATAGTTCAGCCGCCCGGTCATGACGTTGTCCAGCACGCTCATGCCTTCGAAAAGGGCAATGTTCTGGAACGTCCGGGCAATACCTTGCCGCGCAACTTCATAAGGGCGCATCTGCGGACGCTTGGCCCCATGGAACCAGACCTCGCCCTCCTGCGGGATATAGAACCCTGAAATCACGTTCAGCATCGAGGATTTACCGGCGCCGTTCGGACCGATGATGGCGCGGATCTCGCCTTCACGAATGTCGAATGAGATATCCTTGATCGCCACCACACCGCCAAAACGCAGGGTGATGTTCTTCATCTCCATCACCACGCCGCCGATCTTGCGGCCATCTTCGGTGACATATCCTTCGGAGTTATCCAGCATCAGTCACTCCCTGACTTGCGGAAAAACGGGACGGCGGGCGGGGCGATGACCGCAGGTCGAGCGGCGCATGACCGGCCCTCATTCCGCCGCCACCTTGTGCTGCGCAACCGGTACGACCGGCGCATCCACGATTTCAAGCGTGGCACTGATCGACCCCTTGCGGCCGTCTTCATAGGTCACTTCGGTCGTGGTTGAGACCTGCTTGGACCCGTCATAAAGCGCATCGATGATGTCACTGAACTTGTCCTCGACAAATCCGCGGCGCACCTTCCGCGTACGGGTCATCTCACCGTCATCCGCGTCCAGTTCTTTGTGCAGAACCACAAAGCGATGCACCTGACAGCCCGACAACATCTCATCAGCGGCTACAGACTTGTTCACCTCTTCGACATGGCTACGAATCGTCTCTAACACACGGGGATTTGCAGTCAGTTCCTGATAAGACGCATAGGCTACGTTGTTGCGTTCCGCCCAGTTGCCCACTGCTGTGAGGTCAATATTGATAAAGGCCACGCAGCGGTCTTTGCCGTTTCCGAACAAAACAACCTCAAGGATGTCGGGATAGAATTTCAACTTGTTCTCGACGTATTTCGGCGCAAACATCGACCCGTCGGCCATCTTGCCAACGTCCTTGGCGCGGTCAATTATCCGCAAATGTCCTGAGTTTTCTTCGATGAAACCGGCATCGCCAGTGGCAACCCATCCCTCGGCGTCCTTGGTCGAGGCCGTGGAATCCGGGTTGTTATAGTACTCGACAAACACACCGGGCGAGCGGTAGTGGATTTCGCCCTTGTCGTCGATCTTCAGCTCAACGTCCGGGGCGGGCACACCAACGGTATCGGCGCGCACCTCTCCATCGGGTTGAACCGTGATAAATACGGTCGCTTCGGTCTGACCATAAAGCTGTTTCAGGTTGATGCCCAAAGAGCGGTAGAAATCAAAAATCTCCGGACCGATTGCTTCACCCGCAGTATAACCTACGCGAAAGCGGCCATAACCCAGTGTATCCTTGAGTGGCCCGTAAACCAGCAGGTTGCCCAGCGCGTATTTCACGCGGTCGCCGAACCCAACCGGCTTACCGTCCAGCAGCAGCCCGCCAACTTTCTTGGCATGCGCCATGAAGTGATGAAACATACGCTGCTTCAGCTTGCCAGCGTCCTCCATCCGGATCATCACATTGGTCAGCTGAGTTTCAAACACTCGTGGTGGGGCGAAGAAATAAGTCGGCCCGATCTCGCGCAGGTCCGTCATCATCGTGTCGGCGCTTTCGGGGCAGTTTACGCAGAAACCACACCAATAGGCCTGACCGATGGAAAAGATGAAGTCGCCAACCCATGCCATTGGCAGGTAAGACAGGATGTCCTCATTCCGGGTCAGATGGTCAAATTCGGCCGAGTTCTTGGCACTTTCAATCACATTCCGGTTCGACAGCACCACACCCTTGGGTTTGCCTGTGGTGCCCGATGTATACAGCATGACGCAGGTGCCGTCGTATTCGATCTCGGCAATCCGACGATCCAGTTCCTCGTCAAAGCGCGCGTGCCCCGCACTGCCCTCGGCCATCAGATCGTCCAATGCGTTCATCTGGCTGTGATCGTATTTCCGCATCCCGCGCTTATCGGTGTAGAGGATGTGTTTGACTTGATGCAGGTTCTCCTGAATCTCGATGACCTTGTCGACCTGCTCCTGATCACCACAGACGACGTATTTCGCACCGCAATGATCCAGCACATAGGCCATCTCTTCGGCGACTGCGTCCTGATAAAGCGGCACCGGCACGGCACCCACCATCTGAGCCGCAACCATCGACCAGTAATGCGCCGGACGATTGCGCCCGATCACTGCGATGTGGTCGCCTTTTGCGACGCCAAGTTCCAGAAAGCCCAGGGCAATCGAACGGATTTCTCTGGCCGTTTCGGCCCAGGTCCAGCATTGCCAGATTCCGAATTCCTTTTCCCGGTAGGCCGGGGCGTCCCCGAACTGGGTCGCATTGCGGTGTAGCAGCGCCGGAAGAGAGTGCATCCCTTCAGCGCCCGACTGCGTCTGAGCCAATCTCTTTCTCCTCCCCATCCGGCCCCTCCTCCGGGCCGGAAACGGCGGACCAGGGATCAACCCCGGACGCCAACGCCCCGATAAGGGACGCAGGAAAGATCAGCGTCAACTTTTTCCTGATGTTTTCTCAATTCTTACGAATTGTAACAGGGTTGAAGGAGTGATTTTCCCTACAGAAAAAGATGCATTCAAATCGGCCAAAAAGAGCAAATTTGGCTACGACTGTCATTTCCTCAATCGAAAGAGGAAAACCAATTGAACCAAAAAAACCGCGAGAAATGCAGGAATCGTAAGAAAAGTCATCGGTAGGCAGATGAAGACTGGCCCATGTTGCCTCATCATGTCATCGCATTCTGCGAGTTCGAATGGCAAGTAACCGACCAAAGCTATAAGCACGACACCTGTTAGGATTGTAAAACGCTTGAGCATTCGAGACTAGTTCCTCTCAGACCGAAGTGGGCCCGCAAACGGGCTGCCTCTATAACCAATCTCGCAAAATCGGGATCAATGGCACATCCGCCGCAGGCATCGGATAGTTCCGCAACTCATTCGCGCGCGCCCATTTAAGCGCCTGCCCTTCGTTAGACTGCGGGATACCCTCCCACTTGCGGCAGGCAAACAGCGGCATCAACAGATGGAAATCGTCATAGCTGTGGCTGGCAAAGGTCAGCGGGGCGAGGCATGAGGCCCAGGTGTCTATACCCAGTTCCTCATGCAATTCGCGGATCAGGGCGGCCTCGGGGGTTTCGCCGGGTTCGATCTTGCCACCGGGGAATTCCCAGAGACCGGCCATAGATTTGCCCTCGGGTCGTTGGGCCAGAAGCACCCGGCCCTCAATGTCGATCAGGGCGACAGCGGACACCAGTAAGGTCTTCACGAGCGATAATCCGCGTTGATCTCGATATAGCCGTGGGTCAGATCGCAGGTCCAAACGGTGGATTTGCCTTCGCCCAACCCAAGATCGACCGCAATCACAAGGTCTTGACCTTTCATATAGGCGGCGGCGTCATCCTCACGGTAATCCGGGCTGACCCAGCCCTTTTCGGCAACCAGAATATCCCCGAAGGAAATGCTCAGCAGGTCGCGGTCAGCGGCGGCACCGGATTTACCGATGGCCATGACGATGCGGCCCCAGTTCGGGTCTTCTCCAGCAATGGCCGTTTTCACCAAAGGTGAGTTGGCAATCGCCAGTCCGTGCACCTTGGCGTCCGCATCCGAGGCGGCACCGGTTACACAAATTTCCACGAATTTCGTAGCACCTTCGCCGTCACGCACAACCTGTTGCGCCAAGTCAAGCATCACGCCCTCCAACGCCTCGGCAAACGCCGCATCGCCGGTTGCGTCCACGCCTGAGGCCCCGGTTGCACAGAGCAACAGACTGTCCGAGGTCGATGTGTCGCTGTCGACGGTGATGCAGTTGAACGTCCGGTCGGTTTGGGCGCTCAGCATCGCCTGCAGCGCGGACTGTTCGACCTGTGCATCGGTAAAGATGTAGACCAGCATCGTCGCCATATCCGGCGCGATCATGCCTGACCCCTTGGTAATCCCTGCAATAGAGACTGTTTTTCCGTCAATCTCGACCTTTGCGCTGGCCCCTTTGGGGAACGTATCCGTGGTCATGATCGCCCGCGCCGCATCCTCGATGGCATGACGGCTGAGGCCCATCTTCAACGCCTCAAGCTGTGCTACGATGCGGTCATGCGGCAGCGGCTCACCAATCACGCCGGTTGATGAGCTAAAGACCCGCTCTACCGCGACACCGGTGGCTTTGGAGACGGCCTGCGTCACCTCGGCCACTGAAGTCTGGCCATAGTGACCGGTAAAGGCATTGGCATTGCCGGAGTTCACCAAAATCGCCGCAGGCCCATCGCTGGACCCGCCGATCTTGTCCTGACAGTCCAGCACGGGGGCTGCGCGTGTGGCGGACCGGGTAAACACCCCAGCCACAGATGTGCCCGGATCCAGAACCGCCAACATCACGTCGGTACGGCCCTGATAACGCACGCCAGCCTCGACGGTGGCAAAACGCACACCGTCAATCGCAGGCAATTCGGGGAAGGCCGCTGGAGCCAGCGGCGAAACCTTGGTGATCGCGGCCACTGGGGTTACTCCTGAATCAGGTCGATCTGACGGATGACCTCGGGGCCAACACCGTCCAAAGCAGGGCGTTCGATCTGCGACTGCTGCGTCAGCTCGTCGATTTTGGCTTGAATCGCGTCCTGCTGAAGGGACTGTGCCAGCTGTTCACGGACGGCATCAAGTTCCGGCGCTTCGGATTTTCGCGTGTCGTTGAGAATGATCAGGTGCCAGCCGAACTGTGTTTGCACCGGATCCGAAATCTGACCCTTTTCCAACGCAACAACGGCGTTTTCGAATTCCGGCACCATCTGGCCCTTGCCAAACCATCCCAATGACCCGCCATTCGGACCCGATGGGCCGGTCGACTTTTCCTTGGCCGTTTCGGCAAAATCGCCGCCGTCATCCAGCAGAGTTTTAATTTCCTTGGCTTCTTCTTCGGTGGCTACAAGAATATGGCTGGCGTCGAACTCATCTTCGCCTTCGAAGTTGCCGAATTCCGCGTCATAGGCTGCCTGAATTGACTCTTCGTTTACGACGTCGCCCAGCAACGCATTTACCGTCTGCACCGCCCGCATGGACCGGCCTTCGTTTTCCAGTCCCAACTGGTTCAGCCGGTTCAGATCGTCCTGCTGCTGCGCCAGCAATTGCTGCTGGATCAATTGCTCGATGACGAATTCGTACAGAACATCATCTTCGACCTCGGCGTAATTCGGAGGCAGGGCCGCGACAGATGCAACAACGTGACCCAGTGTGATTTCATCCCCGTTCACATTGGCGACAACCGTATCCGCGTCCGGCTTGGTTTCGGCGGCAAGCGGCATCGCCATCACGGCAGCCAGAGCCAGCGATGGCAGAAAAGTGAGGCCTTTGGGCATGGAATCATCCTATTTCTTTGCCGCGACGGGGCGTGGCGTTGACACTCTGGGACCTGCCGCTTACATCGCTTTGAAGCCTTGGACAGGGCCGCCTTTCATCCCCCGTATCTATGGGTTGCAAGCAAGGTGGGCAAGCCTGTCGCAACCAAGACAAGAACAGATCCGCTGGAGTGAACATGCTGGGACTCGGAACGCTCGCCAAAAAGGTGTTCGGAACACCGAACGACCGCAAGATCAAGGCGACCCGTCCGCTGGTCGAAAAGATCAATGCGCTGGAACCTGAGTTCGAAAAGTTGTCCGATGAGGGCCTGATCGAAAAGACCGCCGAACTGCGCAAGCGTGCGCTGGATGGTGAGGCGCTGGACGACCTGCTGCCCGAAGCCTTTGCAAACGTCCGCGAAGGCGCCAAGCGCGCGCTGGGTCTGCGGGCCTTTGATGTGCAGTTGATGGGCGGTGCCTTCCTGCATCAGGGCAACATCTCGGAAATGAAGACCGGTGAGGGCAAGACGCTGGTTGCCACCTTCCCGGCCTATCTGAACGCTCTGACCGGCAAGGGCGTACACGTGGTCACGGTGAACGAATACCTGGCCAAGCGTGACGCCGAGTGGATGGGTAAAGTGTTCGGAGCCCTTGGCATGACGACCGGCGTAATCTGGTCGGGTCAGCCGGATGCCGACAAAAAAGCCGCGTACGCCTGTGACGTCACCTATGCCACCAACAACGAGTTGGGCTTTGACTATCTGCGCGATAACATGAAGGCGGAGCTGGATCAGATTTACCAAAAGCACCACAATTTCGCGATTGTGGACGAGGTCGACTCGATCCTGATCGACGAAGCGCGGACGCCATTGATCATCTCGGGCCCGTCCGAGGACCGCTCGGACCTGTATACCAGCATCGACGCCCTGATCCCCTCGCTAAGCGATGATCACTTTACGTTGGATGAAAAGTCCCGGAACGTGACCTTCACCGATGAGGGCAACGAGTTCCTGGAACAACAGCTGATTGCCAACGGTCTGATCCCCGAAGGCCATTCTCTGTATGACCCCGAAAGCACCACGGTGGTACACCACGTCAACCAGGGTCTGCGCGCACACAAGCTGTTTACACGTGACAAAGACTACATCGTCCGTGACGGAAACGTCGTTCTGATTGACGAGTTTACAGGCCGGATGATGCCAGGTCGCCGTCTGTCCGAAGGTCTGCATCAGGCCATCGAAGCCAAGGAAGGCGTCCAAATTCAGCCTGAAAACGTGACGCTGGCCAGTGTGACCTTCCAGAACTACTTCCGTCTGTATGACAAGCTGGGTGGCATGACCGGCACCGCGCTGACCGAAGCCGAAGAATTCGCCGAAATCTACGGTCTGGGCGTGGTCGAGGTTCCGACCAACAGGCCGATTGCCCGTCTTGACGAAGACGATCAGGTCTATCGCACCGCCGGTGAGAAATACGGCGCGATGATTGACGAGACCAAGGAAGCGCAGGAAAAGGGCCAGCCGGTTCTTTTGGGCACAACCTCGATCGAGAAATCCGAACTGCTCAGCCAGCTGCTGCAAAAGGAAGGCATCGAACATAACGTTCTGAACGCCCGCCAGCACGAGCAAGAGGCACAAATCGTGGCCGATGCTGGCCGATATGGTGCGGTGACCATTGCCACCAACATGGCTGGCCGCGGCACCGACATTCAGCTGGGCGGCAATGTCGAGATGAATGTGCTTCAGGCGCTGGCCGAAAACCCCGAGGCCGATCCTGCCGAGTTGCGCGCCAAGGAAGAGGTCCGCCACGCCGAGGAAAAGGAAAAGGTTCTGGCGGCCGGTGGCCTTTATGTCATGGCATCCGAACGTCACGAAAGCCGTCGGATCGACAACCAGCTGCGCGGTCGTTCGGGCCGTCAGGGTGACCCGGGCCGCACCGTGTTCTACCTGAGCCTCGAAGACGACCTGATGCGCATCTTCGGATCAGAGCGGCTGGACAAGGTTCTGACCACGCTGGGCATGAAAGAAGGCGAGGCTATTGTTCATCCTTGGGTGAACAAGTCGCTGGAACGGGCGCAATCCAAGGTCGAAGGTCGAAACTTTGACATGCGCAAGAACGTTCTGAAATTCGACGACGTAATGAACGACCAGCGTAAGGTTGTGTTCAGCCAGCGGCGCGAAATCATGTCGACCGATGACTTGTCCGAGATCGTCTCAGACATGCGCGAACAGGTGATTGACGACCTGATCGACGAATACATGCCGCCGAAAACCTATGCCGATCAGTGGGATACCGATGGCCTGCACGCGGCAATCAAGGAAAAGCTGACCATCGATGCGCCCGTACAGGACTGGGCCGCCGAGGAAGGCGTCGATGATGAGCAGGTGCGCGAGCGTCTGGTCAATGCTGCCGATGAGATGATGGCGCAAAAGGCGGCGGCCTTTGGTCCTGAAAATATGCGCAACATCGAAAAGCAGGTTCTGCTGCAGACGATCGACAGTAAATGGCGCGAGCATCTGCTAACGCTGGAACATCTGCGCTCGGTCGTTGGATTCCGCGGTTACGCCCAGCGCGACCCGCTGAATGAATACAAGAACGAGAGCTTCCAGTTGTTTGAATCCATGCTCGACAGTCTGCGCGAAACCGTGACTCAGCAATTGTCGCGCGTCCGTCCGCTGACCGAAGAGGAACAGCGCGAAATGCTGGCCCAGATGCAGGCACAGCAAGCACAGGCACAACAGGCAGTGGATCAAGCCACCGACAAGGCCGAAGCACTGGCCGAAGCTCAGGCTTCAGGCGATGCACGCCCGGGCTTTGTCGAAGACGATCCCTCGACTTGGGGGAACCCGTCGCGCAACGATCTCTGCCCGTGTGGATCGGGCAAGAAATTCAAACATTGCCACGGCCGACTGACCTGACGTCACCTTGATCAAAACACATTGAGTCCGTTTCACGGCCACATATTGGCCGTGATTCAACTTCAGGATGCGACTCGCTCCTTCAACTGGGGAGGGTGTTTTGTTTGTAATAAAGAATTACGTGACCACTGGCGGCACCGTCGCTTGTGCCTTAGCCATTGGTTACCTGATGCAAAATGGATCGCCAGCGCAATCGGATGGCGCGCAGGCTCCTGTAACTGTGGCTGCCGCCAATCAGTCCTCGGTGATTGCCGGGCTGGAAGGAATTGTTCTGACCTCCTCGCTTCCGGCCGCTGATGCAACCACCGACATCAAGGCATCGCGGCGCGCCCTGCAACCCGCCCGATCGACCCCCTCTGATCAGAAAAGCTGCACTCTCAGTGCCCGCGCAAAATCCGTCCCCGGCGCTGCGGCGCGCCTGACCGTCAAAGCCCCCTGCCACGGCAATGAACGGATCGAAATCCATCACAGCGGACTAACAGTTACCCAACGAACGGACAAAAACGGCGCTTTGGATCTGACGATCCCGGCCCTGTCGGAATATGCGATCTTTCTGATCTCGGTAGATGATCAGACCGGGACCGTAGCCACCACTCACATCCCCGACCTGGCCAACTACAACCGAATCGCACTGCAATGGCAGGGTGAGACAGACCTGCAGATCCATGCGCTGGAATTTGGGGCCAGCTATGGCACAGCGGGACATGTATCGTCGGACCCTGACGCGAAAGGTGCGGGCAAAGTCGTGCATCTGGGACAACAGGCATTCGGCGACGCGCAGAATATCGAAATCTATTCTTTCCCTGCAGGCGAAACCAGCCAGACCGGTTCGATCGAATTGACAATCGAAGCAGAAGTGACCGAAGCAAATTGCGGTCGGGATTTAGCCGTACAATCGCTCGAGCTGCGTGGCGATCGCCGCCTGCGGTCACGCGAATTGACGCTGCCCATGCCGGATTGCGCACAAGCCGGTGATTTTCTGGTGTTGAATAATCTGCTCCAAGACCTGACAATCGCGGCAAATTAAACCGCAGGCAGGCTCGACTTTCTTATGACAATTTTTCGTGTGGCAATGGCTACACTAATTTCGGTGACTCTGGCGTCCTATGTGCACGCACAGGATATCACGCTGACCTCGCAAGACGGCAAGGTCGAGGTCACCGGCAACCTGCTGAGCTTTGATGGCGAGTTCTATCGCGTGGATACGCAGTTCGGTGAGCTGACCGTGGATGGGTCGGGTGTTACCTGCGAAGGACCCGCCTGCCCCAGCCTTACGGATTTCGTGGCCGAGGTTCGGTTCTCTGGTTCCTCCGTCATGGCGGAAAAGGTACTGCCGGCCCTGATCGTTGGATTCGCCCAGCAAGAGGGGATGTCGGCGACGCCGCAGCGTTTGGATTCCGGCGCATTCACCTATGAGCTTCACCAGACCGGGCGCGATGCCCCTTTGGGACGGTTCTATTTCGCCCCCAACAACACAGGTGGCGGCTTTGCGGATCTGATCGCCGATGAGACCGATATCGTCATGGCACTGCGTGAAATTCGCCCATCGGAACAGGAGGCTGCGCAGACCGCTGGTCTGGGTGATCTGGCAGATGCAAGGCGATCCCGGGTCATCGCGCTGGACGCGCTGGTCCCAATTGTGGCCCGGGAAAACCCGGCGCGGCAAATTTCGCCAGCAGAACTGGTGCGCGTGTTTTCCGGCGAGATCAAAAACTGGGCTGAATTAGGAGGACCTGATGCGCCCGTTTCCCTGCACTTACCAGACGCCGGTTCCGGTTTGGCGCAAGGGGTTGAGGATCGGTTGCTGACCCCTGCTCAGTCAACGTTAGCTGAGGGAATTATACGTCACACCCGTAGCAGCGATCTGGTGCGCGCTGTCGCTGATGACCCCTTTGCCATCGGTATCGCCAGCCATGCCGAGGTCGGGCCTGCCCGGGGCCTGCCTTTGACCGGCGGTTGCGGTCACGCGCTGACCGCCACGCGGCAATCCATCAAGACCGAGGACTATCCGCTGACATCGCCGATGTTCCTGTATCTGCCGGAAATCCGCCTGCCCCGCATTGCGCGGCAATTCCTGGCCTATTCGCAAAACGCCGAGGCACAGATGGCGATCCGCGATGCCGGATTTGTGGATCAAGAACCCGAAACCATGCGGATCGGGTTGCAAGGGGATCGTCTGGCCAACGCAGTGGTTTCAGGTGGTGCCGAGGTCGGGTTGGAAGAGTTACAGCGCATGATCGACACGCTGCGCCCACAATCGCGCCTGTCTCTGTCGTTCCGGTTCGAGGCAGGTTCCTCCAGACCCGACGCGCAGTCACGTTCCAACATCCGGCAACTGGCCCATGCCCTTGAAACAGGAGCCATCGACGCGCGCAAACTGACCTTTGTCGGTTTCAGTGATGGTGACGGCGCGGCCTCATCCAATGCCAGGATCGCTTTGCTGCGGGCAAAAACCGTGCGCAACGCGGTGCTATCGGCGGTAGAAACAGCCATTCCGGATAGTGTCGAGATCGCCGTGGACGCATTTGGCGAGGCAATGCCCATGGCCTGTGATGACACAGACTGGGGCCGCAAAGTCAATCGCAGGGTTGAGGTCTGGGTTCAGTAACCCTTACAAATAGCCCTCGGACCGAAAGCTCAACTCATTCGATTTGCCAATAATCAGATGGTCATGCAGCGTCAGGCCCAGCGCGACGCAGGCATCCTGAATTCGGTTGGTCATATCGATATCCGATTGCGACGGTGTCGGATCGCCCGATGGGTGATTGTGTACCAAGATTAGCGCCGAGGCATTCAGCTCCAGCGCGCGTTTGGCTACCTCACGCGGATAGACGGGAACGTGGTCGACAGTGCCTTTGGCCTGTTCTTCATCCGCAATCAGAACGTTCTTTCGGTCTAGGTAGAACACGCGGAACTGCTCAGTCTCGCGATGCGCCATCGTCGTATGACAATAGTCCAGCAATGCGTCCCAGCCTGATACGACGTGCCGTTGCATGACCCGCGCACGGGTCATCCGATGCGCACACGCCTCAAGGATTTTCAGGTCGGTGATCACCGTATCGCCTACGCCTTTGATTTGCCGCAGCCGTTCTTCGGGCGCAGTCAAAACGCGGTTAAAGTCGCCAAACGTATCCATCAGCGCTCGGGCCAGGGGTTTGACATCCTGCCGTGGGATCGAGCGGAACAGGGCAAGCTCCAACAATTCGTAATCCGGCATTGCCGCCGACCCACCAGACATAAACCGTTCGCGCAATCGTTTGCGGTGATCTTTGATATACGACGGCAAGCGACCCGTCGGCAGCGGCTGCACGGGGGCTTCGTCGGTTTCAAACAGCATCGGTGCTTCGGCAAAGGCGTCCTGTGTCATGGGACCACCGTGCCGCAGAATCGGTTTCTGAATGGTTAACGCGTCTCACCCGCAATGCCTGCAGTTGCCCGTCGAACGGTCAGGTGCAGCAGGATCGAAAAAAACCCCAGAGTCAGCATAGCAGCAAACATAAGGTCGGTCTTTGCCCGGCCATTGGCCAGCAGCATCAGGTAACCCAGACCCTGCGACGACCCGACCCATTCGCCGATCACTGCCCCGATCGGGGCATAGACCGCCGCCAGTCGCATGCCCGACGCCAGCGAAGGCAAGGCTGCCGGAATGCGAATGTGCCGCAACACCGCCCGCGAACTGGCCTGCATGGTGCGTGCCAGATCAAGATATCCCGGTGGGGTCCGCATCAACCCGTCGAAGAGGGATGAGGTGATCGGGAAATAGATGATCAACACCGCCATCGCGACTTTAGACCACAGCCCATAACCCAACCAAAGGGTCAGCAAAGGAGCCAAAGCAAAGACCGGCAGCGCCTGCGTAAACACCAGCATCGGCTGCACCAGCACCCGCGCGGCGCGGGAATTGGCCAGTTGCAAGGCGGTCAAAACCCCCAAAACCGTACCGCAAGCCAGACCAATGACAACCTCGACTGCGGTGACCCATGTGTGTTCCGCGATAACCCAGCGATTCTGCCACCAGGTCTCAGCCACCAAAGCAGGGCCGGGAAGAATGAATTTCGGCAGACCGGTCAGGGAGACGATCCCCTGCCAGATCGCCAATGCAAATAAAGTCGCAGCAAGAGCTGATAACAATTTCATGCCGCGTCCTCACGCAGCAGACGCAGTAAGGCGCCCTGCGTCTCGAGCGTTTCCAGATCATCGACACTGCGGGGGGCCGGCGCATGCGGGGGCTGGCAGGGCGTTATGCCGTTCTGCGTCATGACTACGATGGATTGACCTAACCGGGCAGCCTCGCCCGGATCATGGGTGACCAGCAGAACAGTTCGGCCCTGTAACGCTTCGGCCGCAAGGTCCTGCATATCCGCGCGGGTGCGGGCGTCCAGCGCCGAGAACGGCTCATCCAAAAGAACGATGGGCCGATCTTCCATCAACGTGCGGGCCAGAGCCACGCGTTGACGTTGGCCACCAGAGAGTTCGCCTGGCTTCTTGCCCATATGGTCCTGCAGGTGCATCCGTTCGATCAGTCGGTCACAACGGGTCAAGTCCGGCTTTTCTCCGCGAAGCCGCGCGCCCAGCGTGACGTTTTGCGCCACGGTGGCCCAAGGCAGCAGCAGATCGTCCTGTGCCATGTAGGCTACCCGCTCCCGCACAGATTGCCCGTCACTGGCGGTAATCTGACCGGTGAACTCTGCGCCGGTGTCCAAGCTAGCAATCAGGCGCAGAATGGTGGTTTTGCCAACCCCCGATCCACCCAGTAAACACGTCCACCGCCCGGCCGCTAGCGTCAGGGTCAACGGCGCGAACAATAACGCGTCGCCAATTGCGGCCGAACCACGGATGGTTAGATCGGGGGCTAGGGTCATGGGGTCAGGCCCATTTGCCAGAAATTGACCTCCAACTCGGTCGCGGTACGGAAGGTGTGGCACAGCCGGGTCCAACGCGGGGATGTTTCGAAATCCTCGCCAATACGACTTGTTAGAGCCGAATCCAGCAATTCCCCGACCGCCACGCAGGCATCTTGGTAGTCATCGCTGGCATAGGTGGCGATCCAATCGCGATAGGTGTCAGACGTCGCCTCAGCCGCTAGTCTTGTGCCAATCTCACCATAGCCCATCACACAAGGTACCAAAGCCGCCAGCAGGTCCAGCAGATCGCCGCTATACCCAGCCTCAAGCACGAAACGCGTATATGCCAGGTTCTCGGCACGTTCCGGAGTAGCAAAGAGTTGGTCCTGCGGGATGCCTTCGGCCTCGCAGATCCCGATATGCAGCTTCATCTCTTCGCTGATCAGCCCATTCACGGTACGCGAGGCTGCCAACATTTCCGCATGTGTTTCCGATTTCACGACTGCCAGCGCCCAGGCGCGCGAGAAATGAATCAGGAACACATAATCTTGCCGCAAATAATGCAGAAACGCCGCACGCGGCAGCGAGCCGTCCTTCATCCCTTCGACAAAAGCGTGGCAGGTGTAATCCTGCCACGGCCCCTGCGCCGCCTCACGCATCAGCGCGAATGCTTTGCCATAGTCGCTCATTGCACGGTCACATCTACTGAGATGTCGCTGACCGGATTGATGCTATCGATCATACCGCTGTCTTTGAGGAAGGCCTCGAAACGGGCATAGCGACCTGCATCAAAACCCGCCGGGCGCAGCGCGAAACGGGGCAGTGTATCCACCCAGGCACGCGCGTTCAGCTCATCCTGCAATTCGGGTGAGGTGGCGGCGAAGATTTCCCAGCTTTTTTCCGGGTTGTTGACGATGAACTGGGTCGCCTTTTCGGTTGCAGCCAGGAAGCGGGCGACCTTATCCGCATTCATCGTGTCGGGATTGGCGACATAGATCAGCTCGTCATAAGACGGTACGCCTTCTTCCTCGATGTAGAAACAGCGGCCCGCGACGCCTTCGATATCCATCTGGTTCAACTCAAAGTTCCGGAAGGCCCCGATCACCGCATCCACCTGACCGGTCATCAGCGATGGCGACAGCGAAAAATTGACGTTGACCATCTCAATATCATCCAGCGCGACATCATGGGCGTTCAGCATGGCGCCCAGCACCGCCTCTTCCACGCCCGCGACCGAGAAGCCGATTTTTTTGCCCTTGAGGTCGGCGAGCGTTTTGATCGGACCGTCCTGTAGCACCAGCAGGCAGTTCAACGGCGTCGCGACCAAGGTACCGACGCGCTTCAGCGGCAGGCCTTCATGGATTTGCAAGTGGAGTTGCGGCTGGTAGGATACCGCCAGATCAGCTTGCCCGGCGGCAACCAGACGCGGAGGGGCCGATGGGTCGGCGGGTGGTACAATCTCAATCTCCAGCCCCTCGTCGGCAAAGTATCCGTTCTCTTGCGCCACGATGATGGGCCCGTGGTCGGGGTTAACGAACCAGTCCAACAGAACGGTCATCTTGTCTTCGGCCCAGGCCGGCGCGGCGGCCAGCAGAGCAATTGCTGTCATCAGCTTTTTCATATCTCGCGTATCCTTTTCGTTCACGAGGTTGAGGCCGCGACGAGAACGATCTCGCCCGGCCAATCCGGTTGCAATTTTTCGGCACTACGCCACGCACGCAGACCAGTGGCGCAGCACAGTGCCAGCCTTTTGTTTTTGTTAGGCTCTGGTTTCACCAATTCAGAAGACCCGCGGAGCGCTTTGGGATGAATGGGTTCAGGGGCCTCATCCGGGCTGCGCAACTCGATGATCAGATCATCGGTGGTCAATTGGCAAACCGACACAAACGGGAAGTGATGGTTGGGCTCGGGCGCGTCGTCAAAGCCGAACGTGCTGCTTCGCATCGTGCGGGCATCGAACTGAATCATCTGCCCGAGTGGCGAAGGGTCCAGCCCGAGAATAACGCTCAGCGCCATTTGCGCCTGCATTGCGCCAATCATTCCGACGACCGGGCCCAACACTCCCGAGGTGGCACAGCTTTCACCGCTGCCCGGCGCGTCGGGAAAAACCGCCCGCAAAGATGGGGCACCGCCGCAGAAACCGCCGACATAACCCGACAACCCTAGGACCGAGGCGCTTATCAGCGGTTTGCCAAGCGCGCGACACGTATCCGACAGCGTATAGCTTGCCGCATAGCTATCTGCGCAATCGAGGATGACATCGACTTGTGAGGCAAATCGTTGCGAATTTAGGTTAGTTAGAGCCTGATTTTTCGTGGAGATCGTAATTTCAGAGTTTAAGGCCTGACAACGCTCAGCCGCGACTTCGGCTTTGGGGCGGCCACAGTCTCCTTCAGCAAACAAGGTCTGGCGATGGAGGTTCGACAGGGCCACTTCATCGGAATCCATGATGGTCAAATGTCCGACCCCTGCACCAGCCAGCAGAGGCAAAACCGGTGCTGCCAACCCCCCGGCCCCCACCACAAGAACCCGCGCGCCGGACAGGCGGGCCTGTCCACGCGCGCCGACTTCCGGCAGGATCATCTGACGGGCGTAGCGGCTCATGTGGTGACCTCGATCCACGCACGTACGCGGGCTTCTGGGTCTGCATTCAAGGTGATGTCTGTCACGACTGAGACAATGTCCGCCCCGGCCTGCAACACACCCGGCACGCGCTCGACACTCATCCCGCCAATACCGACCAAAGGGACTTCCCCCACGCGCGCTTTCCATTCAGTGACACGCGGCAGGCCCTGTTGTTTCCATTTCATCTTTTTCAGGATCGTTGGGTAGACCGGCCCAAGCGCAACATAGTCGGGGCTCATGGCCAGAACACGCTCAAGCTCGTCATCGTCATGGGTCGAGACACCCAGTTTCAGCCCTGCGTGTCGGATCGCCTTCAGATCTGCGTCATCCAGATCCTCTTGTCCCAAATGAATCCAGTCGCAGCCTGCGTCGATGGCAACCTGCCAATGGTCATTCACCACCAGAACAGCCCCATGCGCACGGCACAGATCCCGCGAAACCGCGATCTGTTCACGCACGACCGCATCCGCTTGGTCCTTGATCCGCAACTGCACCAGTTTCACGCCCAAGGGCAGCATCCGGCGCAACCAGTCGGAATGGTCGAAGATTGGATAAAACCGGTCGAGGTTCATGACAAAAACGCCTTTCCAATAACAGGGGTCGAGGGTTCGGCCATATCGCGCGCTTCGATCGGGTCGGCCTGATAGGCCAATCGCCCGGCCTCGATGGCCAGCTTCATCGCCTTGGCCATTGCGGCGGGATCGCCGGCCCGTGCCACCGCGGTGTTCAGCAGAACGGCATCATACCCAAGCTCCATCGCATGTGCGGCGTGGCTGGGCAGGCCGATACCAGCGTCAATCACCAGTGGTATTTCGGGAAACTCAGCGCGCATTGCGCGCAGGGCGTATTCGTTGTTCAGACCGCGGCCCGAACCAATCGGGGCCCCCCAAGGCATCAGAACTTCACACCCTGCCGCCAAAAGGCGCTCACCCACGATCAGGTCGTCCGTGGTGTACGGAAACACCTCGAACCCGTCTTCGCTCAGAATGCGCGCGGCCTCGACCAATTGGAACACGTCGGGCTGCAGGCTGTCGGTATGCCCGATCAGTTCCAGCTTGATCCATTTGGTGTCAAACACCTCTCGCGCCATATGAGCGGTGGTCACAGCCTCTTTCACCGTATGGCAACCTGCTGTGTTGGGCAGGACAAGAACGCTCAGATCGCGGACCATCTGCCAGAAGGTTTGTCCTGCGCCTGCTTCGCGTCGCAACGATACGGTGGCCACCCCGGCCCCGCTGTCCCGAAATGCCTGTTCCAAGATTGCGGGGCTTGGATATTGCGCGGTGCCCAGCATCAACGGGTTCGGCAGTGATGTGCCGTAGAAGGTCTTCATCGCTCAGCCCCCCTGCATCGGGGCGACGACTTCGATCCGATCGCCGTCCTTGATTTTGCGAGCTTTGCGCAAGCTTGAGGGCACAAAACCCTCGTTCACAGCCGTCGCCATCCGGCCCGAAAACCCACATTCCTGCAAAAGGCCGGAAAGAGTTTCGGCCTGCACGTCGCGCATCTCGCCGTTAAGTACGATCTTCATCGACCATCTCCGAATGTTTGTTGTCCAACGCTAGGTCAGCCACGCCCTTGGCCAGTGCAGGGGCCAGCAAGTAGCCGTGGCGGTAGAGGCCGTTGGCATAGATTGTCGGTCCCAGCCGTCGAATACGTGGAAGGTTGTCGGGGAAAGCGGGGCGCAGATCGACGCCGATTTCCAACACTTCAGCCTCACCAAAGGCGGGGTTCAGGGCGTAGGCTGCGCTCAGCAACTCAAGCATCGAGCGTGCGGTAATTCGGCTGCTATCCTCGGATTCGATCATTGTCGCGCCCAGCATGTAGACGCCGTCGCCGCGTGGAACGATATACAGCGGCACGCGTGGATGAAGCAGGCGTATAGGCCGGGTCAGTGTCACGTCTGGGCACCGTATCACCAGCATCTCACCCTTCACGCCGCGCAAGTCCTGCAGATATTCGCGCGCGTGCAGACCTCTGCAATCAATGGCGTTGTCCAATCCCGTCGGAGCGCGCGCATGATGGAATTCAACACCGTGATCCTGAAGCTGGTGCGACAGATCCAGTAAGGCCTGACGCGGATCCAAATGGGCTTCCGCAGCAAAGTAGAGACCCTTTTTGAAACCATGCAGATCAGGCTCTAATAAAATTATTTCTCTGTCATCAACTTCAGAAAACCCCTCCGTTCTGCGGGCGAAACGACGCAGATCCGGCAGGTCTCGTGGGTTAGCAACAACCAATGTGCCGCGCCTGTGGACCTGAGTGCGCTTGGCCCACCAGTCGATTGCCAATTGCCCCAGACGCAGGACAGGTTCCTCGGCGTTTTCATACTCGCACCAAGGTGCCAACATTCCGCCCGCCCACCAGGAACAGCCATGCGGCCCCGGTGCACCACCGGGATCAAACACCTGAACCTTGGCCCCGCGCGCGACAAGTTCGGAAGCAACGGCCAACCCGACCACGCCTGCCCCTATGATCGAACAGACGGTCACGCGGACCAAACCTGATGGAAGTGATGAACAGGCCCGTGACCTTGTCCGATTTTTAGAGCATCAGCCTGAGCGATGGCGCCCTGCAGATAGTCATGTGCTTGCGCCACGGCCTGGGGCAGCGAAAGATCCTTGGCCAATCCGGCCGCTATGGATGAGGACAGCGTGCATCCCGTTCCGTGGGTGTTGCTTGTCTGTCGGCGCGGCGCTTGAAATTGGTCCATCACGCCAAAATCTGAGACCAGTACGTCGTGGCAGATGTCGCCTTTCCCATGACCGCCCTTCATCAGGACCGCACCCGCACCCAATGCGCATAACTCGCGCCCTTGTGTAATCATCTGCTCGAAGCTGTCCGCTGGTTCAGCGCCCAGCAAACGGGCCGCTTCTGGCAGGTTTGGCGTCAACACGGTCGCGCGCGGCAACAATACGTCGCGTAGCGTTTGGATCGCCTCTTCTGCCAGCAATGCATCGCCGGATTTCGCGATCATGACCGGATCCAGAACCACCGGCCCGTCAAAATCCGCGATACTGTCTGCGACACATTGGATGATCTGAGGGGTCGCCAGCATTCCGATCTTGATCGCACCAACATCCAGGTCGGTTAGAACAGCCTCGATCTGGGCTGCAATGACGTCCAGAGGGATGCCATGCACGGCCGTAACTGCACGAGTATTCTGCGCCGTCACTGCGGTAACTACGCTGGCACCGTAGACGCCAAGCGCGGACATGGCCTTGAGGTCTGCCTGAATTCCGGCCCCGCCACCGCTGTCAGATCCTGCGATTGTTAAGGCAATTGGTGCCATGTCGTTGCTCCGGTTCAAAATGGGCAACGGGCATGGAAAACGTCTAAGCACTATAAGACCGTTCCCTACGCCGGTATTGCCCGGATCAGGTTCGATGGGTTAGCGCGTTCACGCCTCTCAGCCCCCAAGCAGGGCACCCCAACGGTTGGGGCGACACTCTCAGGGGATGGCGGGGGAATCAAGGGCCAATTTTGGGGCAGATCACGGTCAAACTGGACTTATAAAATGCAAAAGCCGGCCTCGATGGGCCGGCTTGCGACAGAAGTTTACGAAGTGCTGGTTCAGCCCTTCATGCCGTCCCAGAAAGATTTGACGGATGAGAAGAAGCTTTTTGATTCCGGGTGGTTGTCTTCGCCCAGATCGTCAAACTCGCGAAGCAGCTCTTTCTGGCGGCTGGTCAAATTGACCGGGGTTTCCACCGCCAGTTCAATGAACATATCGCCAATTCCACCGCCGCGAAGGGCGGGCATGCCCTTACCGCGCAATCGCATCTGACGGCCTGACTGGCTGCCCGCCGGGATTTGTACACGGCCACGGCCACCGTCGATTGTGGGCACTTCGATCGAACCACCCAGCGCGGCTTTCCCCATGCTGACCGGAACGCGGCAATACAGGTTTACGCTGTCGCGCTCGAACAGCTTGTGGTCCGAAACTTCGACAAAAATATACAGGTCGCCCGGAGGGCCACCGCGCATCCCGGCCTCACCTTCACCGGCAAGACGAATGCGGGTGCCGGTTTCGACACCGGCCGGAATGTTGACCGACAGAGCACGCTCTTTTTCAACGCGCCCGGCGCCTCCGCAGGATTTACAAGGATTCTTGATGATCTGACCCAGACCCGAACAGGTCGGGCAGGACCGTTCGACTGTGAAAAAACCCTGCTGCGCCCGAACTTTTCCCATACCGGAACAGGTCGGGCAGGTCGTGGGCTCCACCCCACCTTCCGCACCTGATCCGTCACAGGCCGAACAGGCCACGGCGGCAGGTACACTAATCGTCTTTTGCAGCCCCGAGAACGCCTCTTCCAACGTCACCCTCAGGTTATAGCGCAGGTCCGAGCCGCGCGCGGCACGCCGGCCACCGCTAGTTGCACCGCGCTGACCGCCCATGAAGTCGCCGAACAAGTCATCGAACACATCCGAGAATGCGCTGGAGAAGTCGCCTTGCCCGCCAAATCCGCCGCCGGGTCGGCCACCGCCGCCCATTCCATTTTCGAAAGCGGCGTGACCAAAGCGGTCGTAAGCCGCTTTTTTGTCGCCGTCGCGCAGGACATCATAGGCCTCATTCGCCTCTTTGAACTGCGCTTCGGCGTCGGGATTGTCCTTATTGCGATCTGGATGCAGTTCTTTGGCCTTCTTGCGAAAGCCTTTCTTGATCTCATCCGCCGAAGCGCCCTTGGACACGCCGAGCACTTCGTAATAGTCGCGTTTGGACATCAGTATTTCCTTCTGCCTCAACGTAATCGGGCCGGCCCGGCAACCGGACCGGCCCGAATTGGCCCGGTTACCCGTTAGTTACGCTTGTCGTTGTCCAGATCTTCGAACTCGGCATCGACGATGTCGTCATCACCAGCCGGAGCTTCATCAGCTGCCGCAGGCTCATCCTCGGCTTCCTCGGACTGCGCCTTGTAGATGGCTTCGCCCAGCTTCATGGCCGCTTCGGTCACGTTCTGAATGCCGGACTTGATCTTGTCGGCGTTCTCAGTTTCCAGCTCGTCCTTCAGCGCGGCAATCGCCAGCTCGATGGCTTCGATGGTGGTCGGGTCGACCTTGTCGGCATGCTCTTCCATAGACTTTTCGGTCGAATGGATGAGGCTTTCGGCCTGGTTCTTGGCATCGACCAGTTCGCGGCGTTCCTTGTCGGCTTCCGCGTTCTCTTCGGCGTCCTTGACCATCTTGTCGATATCCTCGTCGGACAGACCGCCCGATGCCTGGATGGTGATCTTCTGCTCTTTGCCGGTGCCTTTGTCTTTGGCCGAAACCGAGACAATGCCGTTGGCGTCGATGTCAAAAGTCACCTCGATCTGAGGCATGCCACGCGGTGCGGGCGGAATATCTTCAAGATTGAACTGACCCAGGATCTTGTTGTCCGCAGCCATTTCGCGTTCCCCCTGGAAGCAGCGGATGGTCACAGCGTTCTGGTTGTCCTCGGCAGTCGAGAAGACCTGAGACTTTTTGGTCGGGATCGTGGTGTTGCGGTCGATCAGACGGGTGAACACGCCACCCAGCGTCTCAATCCCCAGCGAAAGCGGGGTTACGTCCAGCAGAACCACATCTTTGACGTCGCCTTGCAGAACACCGGCCTGAATGGCGGCACCCATTGCAACAACTTCGTCCGGGTTCACACCTTTGTGCGGCTCTTTACCGAAGAATTTGGTGACCTCTTCGATCACCTTCGGCATGCGGGTCATACCACCGACCAGAACAACCTCGTCAATGTCGCCCGCCGACAAACCGGCGTCTTTCAATGCGGCCTGACAGGGTTTCATCGACTTCTTGATCAGGTCGCCAACCAGCGATTCCAGCTTGGCACGGGTCAGTTTCATGACCATGTGCAGCGGCTGACCATTAGCGCCCATCGAGATGAACGGCTGGTTAATTTCGGTCTGCGAGGTCGAGGACAGCTCGATCTTGGCTTTTTCAGCAGCTTCTTTCAGGCGCTGAAGGGCCATCTTGTCTTGCGACAGGTCGACACCGTGTTCCTTTTTGAACTCGTCCGCCAGGTAGTTGACGATGCGCATGTCAAAGTCTTCACCACCCAGGAAGGTGTCACCATTGGTCGATTTGACCTCGAACAGCCCGTCGTCGATTTCCAGAATGGTCACGTCGAACGTACCACCACCAAGGTCATAAACCGCGATGGTTTGTGTTTCTTCCTTGTCCAGACCATAGGCCAGCGCGGCCGCTGTCGGTTCGTTGATGATCCGCAGCACTTCCAGACCGGCGATTTTGCCGGCGTCTTTTGTGGCCTGACGCTGTGCGTCGTTGAAATATGCCGGAACGGTGATGACCGCCTGCGTGACTTCTTCACCCAGATAGCTCTCGGCAGTTTCCTTCATCTTGCCCAGAGTGAAGGCCGAAATCTGGCTTGGGGAGTATTTTTCACCGCGGGCTTCCACCCACGCGTCACCGTTGCCGCCATCCACGATGGCGTACGGCACCATTTTCTTGTCCTTCTGGACTTCTGCATCATCCACACGACGACCGATCAGACGCTTGACGCCAAAGATCGTGTTGTCGGGGTTGGTGACCGCCTGACGTTTTGCAGGCTGACCGACCAGACGCTCATCTTCGGTGAAGGCGACGATCGAAGGCGTGGTCCGCGCCCCTTCTGCGTTTTCGATGACCTTCGGCTGAGAGCCGTCCATGATGGCCACACACGAGTTGGTGGTCCCGAGGTCAATACCGATTACTTTTCCCATATGTTCAATCCCTTTCTCTTCAAGGCGATGTCTCGAGGTCCGGACCCGTTATGGCATCCGGCCCCGATCTGGTTTGCGCAACAGCACTACACCATCGCGCGTCCCGGCGTATATAAGGGCGAGATCAGAGGCCTGCAAGCGGTGTAAAAGGCAGGTTTTCGGGAATCTGCGGCCTTTTTGGCAAGGTTTTGGCAAGGATTGGGGAATCTTCAATGGCGCGGCTGCTTTTGCGCGGATTTGACATCAGAAAAACCTATCTGGACGTTGCGGCACAAACGCAACTGATTGAGGCGTTGCGCCCGATTCTGAAATCTGCGCCGCTGTTCCGGCCGGTTACGCCTTCGGGCAAGGAAATGTCGGTGCGTATGACCTCGGCCGGGGCGCTTGGCTGGGTCACCGACAAAGGGGGTTACCGATATCAGGCGCAACACCCTAAAGGAACGGTGTGGCCTGACATTCCCGATACGATACTGAGCATATGGCGCAAGCTTGCCAGCACCCAACGCGATCCGGATTGCTGTCTGATCAACTATTACGGCGAAGGTGCGCGTATGGGGCTGCATCAAGACAAGGACGAGGCAGATTTTTCATGGCCTGTCCTGTCCATTTCGCTGGGCGACGATGCCCTTTTTCGCATCGGAAACGAAACCCGGGGCGGCAAGACCGAGTCGATCTGGCTGAACTCCGGCGACGTCGTAGTCATGGGCGGCCCCGCCCGCCTGACCTATCACGGGGTAGACCGCATCCGTTTCGGTTCATCCAAACTGTTGCCCAAAGGTGGACGGATCAACCTGACCTTACGGGTGGCAAACTAGCGGCGCGCGCCCCAACTGGCCGACACATGCTGACGGGTGAAAAAGATACCCAGCAACCCAATCATCAACAAGGCCATTCCAACCCAAATCGCATATTCCCAACTGGTGTTTCGCGGAAAGTAATTGCGAAAGACAAAGCCGCGGCACTGGTCGATTATGTGAAACAACGGGTTCCAGGCAAAGAAGCTCAGCATGAAGCCACCCAGCGCGTTCCCTACAACCATTTTGCCAGAAAAAATCATGTTCAGGCGTCGATAGATTGTACTGAGAATTCCCGTGGTGGTGGGAAGCCATGGCGAGATTGCCATAAACACGACGCCCACCGCGCATCCGGTAAACCAGGCCAATATCAACATATAGAACGCGCCACCCGGTTCTTGGATCTCCAATGGCTCAACTGCGACAGTGTAGATGAAAAGGATCACAAGGATCGAGACCAACTGCGTGTAAAGCGACCCAAATGCGGTTGCCAACAGCGCAACCATCATGTTCATCGGAGAGTGCAGCATCATCGGGTTGTTTCCTGTTGCCACGCCAGAGACGGACGAGACGGCTTTGATATGGGTCAGGAACAGAAAGACACCTGACAACAGAAATAGGATAATGTTACCCCTGATCTTGGCGACCCGCGCGCCCAGCATCGACATGATCAGGTAAAACACGGTCACAAGTGCGAGAATTTGCAAGATATTCACAATGATCGCGATCACAGCATTCGAGTGTTTGGACCGTATTCCATGCGCCACCGCATGGAAGATAAGCTCGGAAGTCGTGAAAGCGCCGCCCAGAAGCGTCTGATTCCGCTTAAAATAAAACACTCAGTGCACTCTTTCCCGCTGAATTACCTGCAAACTGCCACGAAATTCTTGCCGTTCCGTAACCGGCACAGCATAAGACCCACAAGGATTTCGATCAACAAACTACAGCAACGGAGCATTTTTGTGACCTACGACGCCCTTATTCCCGTAATCAGACGTCTGGCGCTGGAAGCCGGGGACACGATCATGCAGATCTACGAGTCGGATGATTTCGACGTCAAAGTCAAATCCGACGCCAGCCCCGTGACCGAAGCGGACGAGGCAGCCGATGCCCTGATATCGGCAGGCTTGCGCGCCGCGTTCCCGGATATTCTGCTGGTGACCGAAGAACAGGCCGCATCACATTCCGAAAAAGGCGACACATTCCTGATCGTCGATCCGCTGGACGGCACCAAGGAATTCATCAACCGGCGCGGTGATTTCACGGTGAACATCGCATTGGTCGAAAACGGAGTGCCAACTCGGGGCGTTGTGTATGCACCGGCCAAGGGGCGCTTGTTCTACACGCAAGCAGACGGTCAATCGGTTGAAGAAACCGGCGCGCTTAACAAGGCACAGGCCGGTGACGTAACCCCGATTTCGGTGTCTGAACCAAACAATTCGGCACTTTTGATCGTCGCCTCAAAATCTCACCGCGATCAGGCGACCGAGGATTACATCAACAAATATCAGGTCAAAGACAGCAAAAGCGCGGGCTCGTCGCTGAAATTCTGTCTGGTCGCCACTGGCGAGGCGGACCTTTATCCCCGCGTCGGGCGCACGATGGAGTGGGATACAGCCGCTGGTCACGCCGTTTTGGCCGGTGCCGGTGGCAAGGTTGTTCGGTTCGATGACCACACGCCGCTGACCTATGGCAAGGACGACTATGCAAACCCGTTCTTTATCGCCTACGCTCCGGGCGTTGACCTGAAGGAGGCCTGATGTCTGTTCTGATTGCGATCCCTGCACGCTATGCCTCGACCCGTTACCCAGGAAAGCCGCTGGTTCCGCTGACCGGGGCGAATGGCAATGCGATGACCCTGATAGAACGATCCTGGCGCGCCGCCTGTTCCGTATCGGGTGTGGACAAAGTGGTTGTCGCCACCGATGACGACCGCATTCGCGACGTGGCCGAAGGGTTCGGGGCAGAAGTGGTGATGACATCCGAGGCCTGTGGCAATGGCACGGAACGCTGCGCCGAAGCCCACGCTGCGCTGGGTGCGGGCTACGAGATCGTAGTGAACCTGCAAGGGGATGCGCCGCTGACGCCTCATTGGTTTGTAGAAGACCTGATTGCCGGTCTGCGTGCCGCGCCCGAGGCCGGCGTCGCCACACCGGTACTCCGCTGTGACGGCGACGCTCTGAACAGCCTGCTGAACGATCGCAAACACGGGCGCGTTGGAGGCACAACCGCTGTGTTCGCAGCCGACCACAGCGCGATGTATTTCTCGAAAGAGGTCGTGCCTTTTACCGCAGAAACGTTTTCTGGCGACAAGCCGACCCCGGTGTTCCACCATGTCGGCGTCTACGCGTATCGACCGGATGCCCTTGCCGCCTATCCCGCCTGGCCTGTCGGACCGTTGGAACAGCTGGAAGGGTTGGAACAGCTGCGGTTTATGGAAAACGGTCGAAAGGTTCTGTGCGTCGAGGTCGAGGCCAAGGGGCGTCAGTTCTGGGAGTTGAACAATCCGCAGGATGTGCCGAAACTCGAAGAGATGATGGCCGCGATGGGGTTGGATTGAACCTTTTTCCCCTGAAATTTCGTCCAAGACATCGTCTAACTGAGCGCGGTACTACAATTCGGAACGAATTATGAAAAACATTCTTGTCACCGGTGGCGCCGGGTACATTGGATCTCATGCATGCAAAGCGCTGTCTCGGGCCGGTTACATACCGGTCACTTTCGACAACCTGGCAACTGGTTGGCAGGAAGCGGTAAAATTCGGGCCGTTCGAACAAGGCGATCTGTTGGATCGTGCCCGGCTGGATGAGGTCTTCGCCAAATACGAACCCTTGGCCGTGATGCATTTTGCCGCCCTCAGCCAAGTGGGTGAGGCCATGTCCGAGCCTGGCAAATACTGGTCCAACAACGTGACCGGTTCGCTGAATTTGATCGAAGCCACGGTGGCCGCCGGATGTGAGAACTTTGTATTCTCGTCCACCTGCGCCACCTATGGCGAGCATGACAATGTGGTGCTGGACGAAGACACGCCGCAACTGCCGCTGAACGCATACGGCGCCTCAAAACGTGCCATCGAAGATATCCTGCGCGATTTCGAGACCGCGCACGGGCTGAACCATGTGATCTTCCGGTATTTCAACGTGGCCGGTGCCGACCCTGATGGCGAGGTGGGTGAGTTCCACCGCCCGGAAACCCACCTTGTGCCTCTGATGCTGGATGCCATCGACGGCAAGCGCGACGGATTGACGGTATTCGGGACGGACTACGACACACCAGACGGCACCTGCATCCGCGATTATGTACACGTTTGCGATCTGGTCGACGCCCATGTCTTGGGGCTGAACTGGCTGGAGCAAGACAAGGGCAGCCGCGTGTTCAACCTTGGCACCGGGTCGGGGTTTTCGGTGATGGATGTGATCAGCCATTCCAAGGCCGTCACCAACCGCGACGTGCCTTTCGCGATCGGACCGCGTCGAGCGGGCGATTGCACCAAGCTGGTATCCGGTTCTGTTCGTGCGGGTAACGAGCTTGGCTGGTCCCCGGAAAGATCAACGTTAGAGACAATGATTGCCGATGCATGGCGCTGGCATCAGAACGGCCATTACGAAAAATGAGCTTATTGTGACTGGTACAGGGGAAGATACGCTTCCGCCCATCTCATGGGTGCAAATGTACAAGTTGCGGCTAAAACGACAGCGGTTGTTGTGGCGGTCCTTTCGCAGCCGCCATCAATTGTCTTGCCTGAACGACCGCACGGCGAACATCAAAGCCGGTGGCATTCTGGCGTTCACCACACTGCGCAATGAAATCACCCGCCTGCCCTGGTTCCTGCGCCATTATCGTGCATTGGGGGTTGATCACTTTCTGATCGTCGACAATGACAGTGACGATGGCTCGGTGCCCTTTCTCAAGGAACAGCCGGACGTGTCACTGTGGCAGACCCGGGACAGCTATCGCATGTCGCGCTATGGGCTGGATTGGCTGACCTGGCTGCAAATGCGCTATGGGCACGACCACTGGACCCTGATGGTCGACGCGGATGAGTTGCTGATCTACCCCGATCATGGCACCCGGCCCCTACCCGACCTGACGAAATGGCTGGATGATCAGGGACGTGTGGCATTCGGCGCGCTGATGCTGGATCTTTATCCCAATGGCCCGCTGGGGGAACAAGGCTACGATCCTGAAACCGACCCGACCGACGTGGTGAGGTGGTTTGATGCCGCCCCCTACCGGGCACAAAGGCAAAGCCCGCTGGGCAACCTTTGGGTACAGGGCGGCGCGCGCGAGCGCATGTTTTTTGCCGACACCCCGCGCCGATCTCCGACGCTGAACAAAATCCCACTGGTCCGGTGGTCGCGGCGCTACGCCTATGTGAATTCGTGCCATTCCGCATTGCCACGCTACTTGAACGCCAGTTACGGAGGGCCCGGCGACACAGCGTCATCTGGTGTCTTGTTACACACAAAATTCCTGCCCGAAGTTGTGGAAAAATCAAAGATCGAGAAAGAGCGCCGGCAACACTTTCACGATCCTGAACAGTTTGCAGACTACTATGACGGCATCATGGAACACCCTGTCATGTGGACGCCTGATTCCAAGCGATACACTGGTTGGGAATCTTTGCAGCAGCTGGGCCTGATGGGAATAATTGACTGGTAAAGTCACAACTCGAACTAACGGTTTTTAAAGTCGTTGCTTCGAAAGATGGAAAAATGGCATAAAACGGCAATTGTCCGGTACCACTCTGGCTTGTACAGCCTCCGGGCACGCTCGCGTAAATAACAAAGGTTGGGCAGTCGCGTGGGCCTATTGGATTCATACCGAATGAGATTGCGGCGCAAGCGCCGTATCCTGCGCTGTCTTCGAAAGCGGCGCGACCTTATTCCCGTTTCCGTAAATACAAATTCGATAAAACGGAAAGACGTCCTGCTGGTCAGCGTCATACGGAATGAGAAAATCCGCCTGCCATATTTTCTGGCCTACTACCGGCAGCTGGGCATAAACCATTTTCTGTTCGTTGATAACGCCAGCAATGACGGGTCACTTGAATATCTGGCGGGTCAATCCGACGTCTCGGTCTGGCGAGCCGATGCAAGCTATAAGCGTGCGTCGTTTGGGGTGGACTGGACAAACTACCTGCTGCGCAAATATGCACACCGCCACTGGGTTCTGACCGTCGATCCGGACGAATTCTTCATCTATCCATTCTGCGATACCCGGCCGATCCGTGCCCTGACCGACTGGCTGGACGGCTGCGCCGTGCGCAGCTTCAGTGCAATGCTGATCGACATGTATCCCGAAGGACCAGTCGAAGACGCCATCTATTCTGAGGGACAAAACCCGTTCGAAATCGCCAAATGGTTTGATGCAGGCAATTATACGATCACAAAGAACCCGACCTACGGGAATCTCTGGATTCAAGGCGGACCCCGCGCGCGTGTGTTCTTTAAGGACACGCCGAAAAAAGCGCCTGCGCTAAACAAGATACCATTGGTGAAATGGGACAAGCGCTATGTCTATGTCAGCTCGACCCATGCGCTGCTTCCACGCGGATTGAACCAGGTGTTTGATGAATGGGGTGGCGAAAAAACAAGCGGTGCGTTGTTGCACGCCAAACTTATCAGCACATTGGGCGAGAAGGCCCAGGAAGAGATGGAGCGCGGCCAGCATTACCGCAGCTCTGACGAATATCGCGCCTATGCCGAACATCTGGCAGACATGCCCGAGTTCTGGTGCGACAAATCCGAAGCCTACATCAACTGGCGACAGCTTGAGATTCTGGGCCTCATGTCGAAAGGAAACTGGGCATGAGCGACCTAGGCATCATTATGCTGGTTCACACCGCGCTGAACCGGGCCGGGCAAGTGGCCCGACACTGGACCTCTTCGGGGTGCCCGGTGGTGATCCATGTGGATCGCAAGGTGCCAAACAAGGTCTATGCGGAATTCGTTGACGCCTGTGCGAATGACCCGCTGATCCGGTTTTCTGACCGTCATGTCTGCAACTGGGGTGGGTGGGGCATCGTTGCCGCCTCGCAATCTGCCGCCACGCTGATGCTTGAGACATTCCCCGATGTCCGCCATGTTTTCCTGACTTCGGGCTCCTGTCTTCCGTTGCGACCAGTGGATGAACTGGTCAATTACCTCTCGGACCGGCCGCGCGTGGATTTCATCGAAAGCGCCACAACCTCTGATGTAAGCTGGACTATGGGGGGCTTGGATCAGGAACGCTTTACCCTGAGATTTCCGTTCTCGTGGCGCAAGAACCGCAAACTGTTCGATGCCTATGTGAAACTGCAGCGCGCATTGCGCATTCGACGCCACATACCCGAAGGGTTGGTGCCGCATATGGGTAGTCAGTGGTGGTGCCTTACCCGCCAAACCCTGTCAGCCATATTGCAGGATCCAAAACGCGAGACCTATGACCGGTATTTCCGGCGCGTCTGGATTCCCGACGAAAGTTACTTCCAGACGCTGGCGCGCCTGTATTCGACCCATATCGAAAGTCGGTCTCTGACCCTGTCCAAATTCGACTATCAGGGTCGTCCGCATATTTTCTATGACGATCACCTGCAGCTGCTGCGCAGATCCGACTGTTTTGTTGCCCGCAAAGCCTGGCCCGACGCGGATCGCCTGTATCAGGCCTTTCTGACCGATCAGGCCGGAGCCATGAAACCCACAGAGCCCAACCCGAGCAAAATTGACCGGGTGTTTTCCAAAGCAGTCGAACGGCGCACACGTGGGCGGGACGGGTTGTACATGCAAAGCCGGTTTCCACGGCACGGCAACGAAAACGGGCTGACGTCCTCTCCGTATTCAGTTTTTCAGGGCTTTACCGAAGTGTTCGAAGATTTTGAACCCTGGTTGAGCAACATCACTGGCGCGCGTGTCCACGGGCATCTGTTTGACCCGAAGCGCGCTGAATTCGCCGGCGGAGAAACAATCGTCAACGGCGGCCTCAGCGACTGCGCAAGGCTGCGGGACTACAACCCAACGGCTTTCCTTTCGAACCTGATCTGGAACACACGCGGCGAAAAACAGTGTTTTCAGTTCGGCCCCGCTGACACGCAAGAGATCAACTGGCTCTTGGCTCGGGACAAGAATGCGCTGATTTCCGTCATAACCGGGGCCTGGGCAATCCCGCTGTTTAAATCAAACCTGAACTTTGCCGATATCCGCGCCGAGGCCGCGCGGCTGCAGCAGATCGAAACCAAGCAATTGGAAATCCTGTCTTCTGTCTGGACCAAGGCGCGGGTTCGCAGGTGGACACTGGCAGAATTCGTTGAATCTCCGGTCGAGCCTTTACAGACCGCGGTCGAGGATACCGGAACCACCCAAACCAGCCACCTGACCGAAGCGCCAAAAATGGTGGATCTGTCCGGATTTGGCCAGTTCCTGCAAAACCTGAAGAACCAGGGCATGCACCCTTATCTGATGGGCGATTTCCCACCGGACGACAGCTTTACGGACCGGGTCCGGCCATATCGAAAACCTTATCTGGTGCAGTAAAGATAAATGACGCCCCAATTTGACTATTTTATCATTCTTGCAGCCATGCGGACCGGTTCCAACTTGCTAGAGGCGAACCTGAACGCCATCGAAGGAGTCACCAGCCACGGCGAGGCGTTCAATCCCCATTTCATCGGGCGTCTGAAATCCGACACCCTGCTGGGCATCTCGATGGAAGAGCGGGATCGTGACCCTTCCACATTGCTTGAGGCAATCCGGCAGGCACCAGGGGAACTGAACGGGTTTCGCCTTTTTCAGGGACATGATCCACGTGTGTTAGAGCCAGCTTTGGGCGATCCGCGCTGCGCCAAGATCATTCTGACCCGAAACCCTCTGGACAGTTTCATCTCATTGAAGATTGCGCGCGAAACCAAGCAGTGGCAGCTGAAGAACATCAAGCGTCGTCGCGAAGCACAGGTTGAGTTCGATGCCGAAGCGTTCATGAAATACCTGAACCGGCAGCATGAATACCACCTGATGCTGGCGCAGCGTTTGCAGCAAAGCGGCCAGACCCCATTTTACATTGCCTATGAAGACCTGAACCAGGTGCACCTGTTGAATGGTCTTGCCGCCTGGCTGGGTGTGTCCGGCAGGCTGTCGGCGATCGACGAAACACTCAAACCACAAAACCCCGAGCCTGCGCTGGCAAAGGTGACGAACCCCGACGAAATGGAGCAGGCGTTGTCACAGATCGACAGCTTTAATCTGCACAGCACTCCGAATTTCGAACCACGCCGACGCCCCTTGGTGGCGAACTACGTTGCCGCACCAAAGACACCACTGATGTACATGCCCATCCGCGGGGGAATGGAAAGCCCGGTAACAAGGTGGATGGCCGCACTGGACCAAGTTGATGTCGAACAATTGCTCACCAACCAGAACAGAAAGCAGACGCGTCAGTGGTTTTTGTCCAATCCCGGGCATCGAAAGTTCGCCGTACTGCAACACCCAATGGCGCGCGCGCATCGGGCCTTTTGCAGACATATCCTCAACACAGGTTCCGGCGCCTATCCGAAAATCCGACACGTCCTGCGCAACCGGTTAAAGATTCCGATCCCCGGGCAATTGCGCGACGGCAATTACCCGGTTGAGCAGCACTACGAGGCGTTTTCGGCGTTCCTGACATTCCTGCGTCAGAACCTTGCCCTACAGACCGCCATACGCGTGGATGCAGCATGGTGCAGTCAGTCGCAGGCCCTTGAGGGGATGGCGCCCTTCGCATTGCCCGACCTGATCCTGAGGGAGGATGAGGTCACGACAGCCCTGCCCGACCTGGCGCGCCGGATGGGGCACAGCACACCGCCCCTACCCGAACTCAGCGAACCGGATACACCGTTTACCTTGGCCGAGATTTATGACGACAAACTGGAAACGCTGGCCGCCCAGGCGTACCAGCGTGACTATATGCAGTTCGGATTTGGGCCCTGGAAACCGATTAGGGACGCAGAGTAATCAGCGTGCCCCGGTTTACCATCGAATAGATCTCTTCGATCTCGTCATTCTTGACGGCGATGCAGCCCGCGGTCCAATCCGACGTCTTTTTAGCGCGCTTACGCTCTTTGCGACGGTTCGGTTGTCCGTGGATGAAGATATCGCCGCCCGGATCGACACCCATGGCCTTCGCTTTCGCGACATCTTCAGAATTCGGGTACGAGATCCCCAGCGACAGATGATAGCGGCTATTTGGATTGTGCCGATCAATCAGGTAGCTGCCTTCCGGCGTACGCCCATCACCGCGCTTGGCTTTGGTGCCGTTGGGCGCAAATCCAAGATCAACATTGTATTCTTTCAGGATCTTATCATTGTGCAGAAGATATAGTTTCCGCGAGCCCTTGTTGATGACCAGAGAGGTCACTTCGGGTCCGTTGTAAGTTAGAATTCTGGGGTTGGCCGAGGCACAAGCTGAGAGGCTCAGCGTTGCCATTGCACCCAATCCAAATGCTCGACGATCCATGTTCACTGCCTGCTGCTTTTTTTTCTGTATTATGCCAGAAAATGTGAAAACTGAAATCACTTTTTGATGTTTTGCTGCTCTGTCAGGCGACGCTCGATGCTTTCAAGCCGCTCTAGCACTTCGTCACGATAGGCATCGGTTTTGACTTCGTCCTCGGCATGGTGCGCATCCTGCATCGAATTCACGATCAGACCGACCAGCAGGTTTACCACCGCAAAAGTGGTCACCATGATGAACGGCACAAAGAACAGCCAAGCGTAAGGATAGATCTCCATCACCGGGCGCACGATCCCCATGGACCAGCTTTCCAGCGTCATGATCTGGAACAGCGTATAGGCTGAAAGGCCCAGATCGCCGAACCAGTCTGGGAAGGTCTGTGAGAACAGTTTGGTTGAAATCACCGCACCGATGTAAAACAGGATCGCCATAAGAAGGAACACGCTGGCCATGCCGGGCAAGGCCGAAATAAAACCCTCAACCACGCGGCGCAGGCGTGGCGCGACCGAGATAACGCGCAGCACCCGCAAAATCCGCAATGCCCGCAGCACCGAAAGGCCGGACCCACCCGGTACAAGAGCGATGCCGACAATCACAAAATCAAAGACATTCCAGCCGTTGGTGAAAAACCTGCGCCCAGTGGCCAGAAGTTTAATCGAAATTTCAACAACGAAAATGGTCAGGCAAAGGCTGTCCAGTGTTACGATCAATGGACCTGCAACTTCCATAAGGGTGGGTGATGTCTCCATCCCCAGCAGCACGGCGTTGAAGATTATGACACCGGTAATGAACTTCCCGAAAGCTGGTGCTTCGACAAGGGTCAGCAGGCGTTGGGTGATCCCCATTCGGGTAGTCTCCTGTAAGTCTTAAGGGTTCAGGGTGAACCGTGCCGCGAGTTCGGTGTGTGACGACCATCGAAATTGGTCAACAACCTGTACCCATTCAAGGGTGTAGCCCGCATTAACAAGAATTTTCGCATCACGGGCGAAGGTCACAGGGTTGCAGGACACATAGGCAATCACCGGGCGCAGGGCCTGCGCCAGTTCGGTCACTTGCGCCTCGGCCCCGGCGCGTGGCGGGTCGATCACCACAGCATCAAAAGACTTTAGCTCATCCGGCATCAGCGGTCGCCGAAACAGGTCCCGTGCCTCGGTCGTTATCCGTTTGAGGCCCTGCGCCCTGCGCCACCCCTGATCCAGCGCTTGCGTCATCGCTGCTTCGCCCTCGACGGCGTGAACCTCAGCCCCCTCGGCTAGCGGCAAAGAGAATGTGCCGCTGCCAGCAAACAGATCCACAATGCGTTTGGAACCACACACAGCTTCGGAAACGGCCTTTAACAGAGCCTGTTCTCCGTCCTTTGTCGCCTGCAGAAACGCACCGGGCGGCGGAACAACATTTGCCTGACCAAAACGCTGAACGGGTGGCTGGCGCATGGCAATTACTTCACCATCCCAGCTGAGCCGGGCAAGACCGTGTTTCTCGGTCGCTTGTGCCAAAGCCAACTCAAGCGGGCCGTCTAGCGGTTTGCCGCCTTTGACCGCCACATCAAGCCCGGCTTCGGACAAGGTTAGCGTCACCGCCAACACGCCTTTACGGCTGCCACCCAGAATCGCCAGTGCTTCGGCCACCGGAATGGCCGCGATCAGGGCCGGGTCGAGCAAATGGCAATCCGGGATCTCGGTGATCGTGTCTGACGCGCGGCCATGGAACCCGGCCAGAGTGCCCTTTTTGGTCCGTCGTACCGCGATCGTCGCGCGACGGCGGGACCGTTCTGGTGACGTATGGATCGGGCGCATCGACGCCTCCAACCCCTGAGCGGCCAGCGCGGTGCGCACCACTTCGACCTTCCAATCCGCAACGAATCTATCTGCCGCGTGCTGCAACTGGCATCCACCACAGGATTTGTAGTGACGACACGGTGCCTTGACCCGCTGATCCGAGGGCGTCTCGACACGGATATCTGTCAGAAATTGATCCAGCAGCGTGCCGCTGACGAC
Source organism: Ruegeria sp. CDSB029 (assembly GCF_059611125.1). Taxonomy (NCBI): domain Bacteria; kingdom Pseudomonadati; phylum Pseudomonadota; class Alphaproteobacteria; order Rhodobacterales; family Roseobacteraceae; genus Ruegeria; species Ruegeria sp. CDSB029. Next base: position 72,586 of record NZ_JBXWOX010000002.1, on the reverse strand, counting down.
CTCACCCGGCAAGGTACGCGGAGCGTAAACGGGGCCATCAGCGATGCCGTCGCCTTGATGACCAAGGCGGGTAATGGTGTAGGTTTGCGTCATGAGGGCCTGATACCGGGGCTTGGCCGGCAACAAAACCCTTATTCCGCAGCCTCGGCCTGAATGAACCCGCCTGACTGACGATGCCAGAACCGGGCATATAGCCCACCCTGGTCCAACAACGCGTCATGTGTGCCGGTTTCCACGATACGCCCTTGGTCCAGGACAATAATCCGGTCCATCTCGCTGAGTGTGGACAACCGATGCGCGATAGCCAGAACCGTCTTGCCTTGCATCACCCGATGCAACGCCGTCTGGATCGAGGCCTCAACCTCGGAATCCAGCGCCGAGGTTGCCTCATCCAGCACCAATATAGGCGCATCCTTCAAAATGGCGCGCGCCAGCGCAATCCGCTGTCGCTGGCCACCGCTAAGTTTCACTCCGCGCTCGCCCAGATGTGCTTCATAGCCGGTGCGTCCGTGGGCATCCTGAAGGCTGAGGATGAATTCATGCGCCTCGGCCTTTTTGGCCGCCTCGATCATTTCCTCTTCCGAGGCGTCAGGGCGGCCGTAAAGAATATTCTCCCGCGCCGACCGATTGAACATCGCGGTTTCCTGCGTGACCATGCCGATCTGACGGCGCAAGCTGTCCTGCGTTATTCCGGATACGTCCTGACCATCTATCAAGATCGTGCCCTTTTCACCGTCGTACAGGCGCAACAGCAGCGAAACCAAGGTTGATTTCCCTGCCCCCGAAGCGCCGACAATGCCCAGTTTCTCGCCGGGGTGCACGGTCATGTTCAGGCCTGATACACCACCGACATCCCGACCATAGGCAAAGCTGACATGGTCAAAGGTGATCTGGCCTTCGGGTACGGACAACTCCGCCGCGCCCGTTTGATCCTCAACCCGTTCACGCTTGGCCAGCGTATTCATGCCGTTCTCGATCTCGCCAACATTTGCGTAAAGACCCATGAGGGTGAAACTTACCCAGCCGGTCATCTGGGCAATGCGGATGGAAATGGCACCTGCGGCCACAATGTCACCGGCTGTCGCAGACCCCGCTTGCCACAGCCACAGCGTTGCACCTATCAGCAAAACTGGCAGAACCCCGGCCAACAGCATCAAGATAAAGCGGAAACTGGCCGACAGGCTTCCGAACGCCAACATCTTTTCACGCAGATCAACCATGGAATTTCGCGCGGCGTGATCTTCGAATTCCGAATGGGCGAACAGTTTAACGGTCTTGATATTGGTGATCGTGTCGACAACTTGCCCGGACACCATCGCGCGAGCGCCTGCCCGCGCCGCTGAGCGTTTACGGATGCGCGGCAGATACCAACGGACAAGCAAGAAATACACGACCAGCCAAGCCGCAAATGGCAGCATAACCAGCGGATGAATAGACCCTAACAAAAGTAATGAGCCCGCCAGCGAGGCCAAGGCAAACACGATCGCACTGATCGTCTCGGACACCACCGACGCCATCGCGTTGGATGTTTGCATCTGCTTCTGCGCGATCCGCCCGGCAAAATCGTCGTCGAAATATGTGACCGACTGGCCCAACGTCCACCGGTTCAGCTTGGCCAGAACCAACGGCGTGATATTGGGCATGACGATATAGTTGTTGGTCAACGACGAAAGCCCGAACAGGGCTGGCCGCAGTAGCATGAAAAACGCAACGACCCCAAGGATCATCCAGACGTTGTTGGCGGTCAGAAAGTTCTCGGGTCCGCTTGTGGTTGCTGCGTCAATGACCAGGCCCAGCATCCACGCAGTGCCCGCCTCCATCGCACCCGCAGTAGCCGAGAAAAACGCTGCGACGAAGATCATTGGCCATGCGCCAGACAGGCACCAGCGAATGAACGCCCCCAGCGTTTGCGGCGGGGGCGTTTCGATGTTCTTGAACGGATTTATGAGGTCGGCAATCCTCATTCAGCGGCCTCCGGATTCAGGAAGCCCCCAGATTGCCGCGCCCAGAACTGGGCGTAAAGCCCACCTTGCGCCAACAGTTCGGAATGGCCGCCTTCTTCAACGATCCGACCACCATCCATGACCAAAATACGGTCCATCTGCGCGATAGTGCTCAGCCGGTGGGCGATGGCGATCACGGTTTTTCCTTGCATCATACCGTAGAGAGTTTCCTGAATTGACGCTTCGACCTCGGAATCTAGAGCGGATGTCGCCTCGTCCAACAGCAAAATGGGTGCGTCCTTCAGGATAACCCGCGCCAGCGTCACGCGCTGCCGCTGACCGCCGGACAGTTTCACGCCCCGCTCGCCCACATGCGCATCATACCCCGTGCGCCCTTCTGGGTCTTGCAGATCAAGGATGAACTCATGCGCCTCGGCCTGTTTGGCGGCGGCGATCATCTGTTCTTCAGTGGCATCGGGGCGACCATAGAGGATGTTGTCACGCACCGACCGATGCAACAGGGCGCTGTCCTGCTGAACCATACCGATATGGCTGCGCAAACTGTCCTGCGTGACCCTGGAAATGTCCTGACCGTCAATCAGGATCGCGCCCTGTTCAACGTCGTAAAACCGCAAAAGCAACTTAACTAGGGTCGATTTTCCCGCACCGGACCGCCCGATCAGACCGATCTTTTCGCCCGGATTGAGGGTCAGATTGATGTGATCCAGCCCCCCAGTCTTGCGACCGTAGTGGTGTGACAGATCACGGATGTCGATCTGGCCCTTGCTCAGCTGCAATGGCTTGGCGTCCGGCACATCCAGCAGGTCAACCGGCTGGGCAATTGTTTGCATGCCCTCGGCCACGACACCAAGCTGGCGGAAGAAGCTGGTCAGCGCCCACATGATCCATCCGGTCATCGCATTCAGTCGCAGGGTCAAAGCGGTCGCCGCCGCAACGACACCCACAGATGCACTCCCTTGCATCCACAGGGAAATGGCCCAACCAACTACGCCGACGATCAGCAAACCGTTCAGCGCGACCAGAACCGCATCCATTATGGTGAAAATCCGCATTTCGACCTGAAAGGTGCGACGCGTTTCCTCGATGGCTTCGCGGGCATAGTCCAACTCTTGGTCGTTATGGGCGAACATCTTGACCGAGTGGATGTTGGTATAGCTGTCCACCACCCGACCCGTCACAGCCGAGCGTGCATCAGATGCAGCCTGAGAGGCTGGACCGACCCTTTTCACTGTCCAGCGCACCAAAACAGCGTAAAGCGCAAACCAGATCAACAACGGCAATAACAACCGTGGATCGGCTGCCATCAACAGAATTGCCGCCCCAATCAGATAGGCAATTGAGAATGAGATCGCATCAAACACCTGAAACACGGCCTCACCCGCAGCGGGCGGAGTTTGCATGATCCGGTTGGCAATGCGACCGGCAAAGTCATTCTCGAACCACCCAACGGATTGTCGCAGAACGTGTTTGTGCGCACGCCAGCGGATCAGGGTGCCGAAATTTGGCAGTATCGTGTTGTTTAACAACAGCACGTCCACGACATGCAGCATCGGACGCAGCAGCAGCACGAACGTCGCCACCAATATCAGTTCGGTCCCGTGTGTCTGCCAGACTTCGGCCGGAGGACCCGACAGCAGGTCAACAACGCGACCCATATAGTAGATCAGGCCAACTTCAACCGCCGCAACAACGACGGAAATCAAACCAGCCCAGAAGAACACCCGCATGAACGGTTGCGAGTAGTCCAGCATGAACGGCCACAACCGCGTCGGCGGTGTGTCGGTTTCCTTATAGGCAACAAAAGGGTCAACGAGGTTTTCGAAATAGCGAAACATGGAGAGTGCTCCGGTTGAGCAGAAAATTAGTCATGCGAAGAAAGATGGCGTCAGAACACCACCCTTACGGGTCAAAGTGTTCCAGCCTTAGCTGTCCCAGATCCCGTAATACATTCGCATCCCTCCATTCATGTGACAGGGGCAAGTAACCATAAACTTATTTGCTTGTCATCCCCTTTTGAGACTTCCTTTATTCGCCCAGCAGGTCTTCGCGGCCCAGCATGAAACCCGACGCAATCCACTGCGCCTCAAGCTCAGCCAGTTTCTTGCCCAGCGCGGGGCCGGTGAATTCAGGGATCAGATCTGTTGCCTTGATCGGAAAGATCGCAGCAGCACCTGCGTGAAGATCGCGTTTGATAGTGTCTGACCAGGGCTGCTCCAGAAAGGCACAGCGCAAAAGCGATTCATGCAGCCCGTCTGTTTCGCCGTACCGAAACCCCAATTCGGCAAAGCTGGCCGGGCTGGATGCTTCATCGCGCATTCGGGTCAGGCGCTGCAATTGTGCGCGACTCAGACGCAGCGATTTCGCGACCTCAGGTGGCGCAATGGCCGCCAGCCGCCGCACCGGATCCGGATCGGCGCCGGCCTGCTGTTCCAACGCGATCAACGGTGCCAATGCACGATCATCTGCGCCCGGCAATAGCTGCACCATAACTCCGGCGCTGCGCATCGCGGCAACGGAAGGCGCGGGATCAGGTGCCCCCAATAGTTTCAATAGCTCGGCCCCGACGCGTTCGCGGGATAAACCCGCCAGACCGTCCAGGTTGGACGCAATGGCCGCCAGAGCGTCGGGATCAAACCCAGCCTCGGCATCCCCATACCAGGCGTGAAAGCGGAAATAGCGCAGCGACCGCAGGTAATCCTCACGAATTCGGTTCGCAGCAGTGCCGATAAACCGGACGCGACGCGCCTGCAGATCAGGCAAGCCATTCAAAGGGTCCAGAACGATACCGTCAGGCCTCGCATAGATCGCATTCATCGTGAAATCGCGACGTGCGGCATCCTCTTCGACTTTGTCCGAAAAGGCGACGACAGCGCGACGGCCATCCGTTTCAACATCGCGGCGAAAGGTGGTGATCTCATGCGGGATACCCTGGCTAACCACGGTGATTGTGCCGTGATCAATCCCGGTGGGAATGGCCTTAAGCCCTGCTTTCTGCGCCAGCTCGACCACTTTTTCAGGCCGCGCGTCGGTGGCGATGTCGATATCTGATACCGGAGATCCTAATAGCGCGTTGCGCACGCATCCGCCGACAAACAGAGCCTGGAAACCGGCATCGGTCAGGGCGGCGCAGAACCTTTGCGTTGCAGGTTCGGACACCCAGTCTTCTATGATGTGTGTCATTCGTTAATCCGTGCTGCCAATCCCCGCAAAATTCGGGCGGTTGCACCCCAGATGTAGTAGGGGCCGAAAGGTACCGTGAAATAATACCGCCTTTGTCCGCGCCAGCGACGCGATTCAACGATATAATTCGCGGGGTTGAGCACATGTGCAAGCGGAACCGGAAACACTTCTGCCACTTCGCCCGGTTCCGGTACCGGTTGGAAGGGTTCCCGCAGGATCGCCACCACAGGTGTGACCGTGAAGGAGGTCACCGTTTCATGTGTCGGTAAGTGGCCAAGAATTTCCGGCAACTCCTGTGGCAGCCCGATTTCTTCCTGGGCTTCGCGCAAAGCGGTGGCGGTTACATCCGCATCGCCTTTATCCTGTTTGCCACCCGGAAAAGCAATCTGACCGGGGTGATGTTTAAGAGCCGAAGATCGTTTTGTAAGGATCAGGCGGGGCACACCACCCACCAGTGAAATCGGAACCAAAACTCCGGCGGGACGGAGTTTACGACCTTCGGGAAGAACAAAATCAGGGTTCAGGTCGAAATCGCTTGAACCTTCGCCGGGGCGGCGCAAGGCCGCCCGCAGCTGATCAGTTGGATCAGGCGTTGTCCGCATCAAAACCAACCGTGGAAGGATCAAGCACGTAATGCGCACCGCAGAACTGGCAATCGGCGGTCACGTCACCTTCGGGCGTAGTCATCTTCTCGATGTCCTTAGCCGAATAAATCGACAGACTTTGCCGCACACGATCTTCGGAACATGTGCACCCAAATTGCACCGACTGCGCATCGTAGACCCGCGGCTGTTCCTCATGAAACAGACGGATCAACAAATCCGTCGGTGCAATTGACGGGCCGATCAGCTCCAGGTCATCAACCGTGTCCAACAACACGTTGACGCGACCCCAGTTTTCGCCTTCTTCACCATCAACAAGATCATTTGCAGTCAGGATGTTCCCTTCGCCCTCACCGGAGGCCACAAAAGGCGAGGCTTTGGGCATGTGCTGCAACATGACCCCACCTGCACGCCAATGTTCGCCAACGCCCGGCTCGGTCGATTTGCCAAAGCTCAGCGAAAACCGCGTCGGTAACTGCTCCGACTGGGCGAAATATGCCTCGGCACAAGCGCTAAGCGATCCACCGTCCAGGGGTGTGATGCCTTGATAAGGTTGGGTTCCCTCACCCTGATCAATCATGATGGCAAAATACCCCTCGCCCACCTGATCGAACGGCGCACCATCGGTCAGGCGATCACGGTCAAAGCTGGCATAGGCGCGAATGCGGGCCGGCTCCCCCTCATGCTGAGGCGCATAATAGTCGGTCGCAATCATGCGCACCGGACCTTTGGATTGAACCTGCAGCGACAGCTTCCAGCGCAGCGCAACAGTCTGGCCGATCAATGCGGTCAGCAGGGCCATCTCGGCCACCAGCGCCTCGACCTTTTCGGGATAGTCATGCTGGCTCAGGATGCCATCAAGCACACCATCCAGACGGGCCACACGGCCGCGGATATCCGATACATCGAGTTGAAAGGGCAGGACGGTATCGTCCCACGCGATTTTTGTTCCAAGAGACATGGGGTTTCCTTACACGCCACAGGTTGGCATACCGCCAGCATATAGGTCGAACTATTCGGGTTTTAAGGGGCCATACATGATCAGACGGTTTGGTGAAACCCCTCAAGCCGGGCGAACATATACACGCCGGGTGGGTGTTTATGCATTGCTGCCCCGAGGTCGAAGCCTTTTACTGACCTGTCAGACAGAACCCGGGCCCGATCTGCAATTGCCCGGCGGCGGAATTGATCCGGGCGAATCACCCATCACAGCCCTGCACCGAGAAGTGTTCGAAGAAACCGGCTGGTTGATCGCGTCGCCCCGCCGCATCGGCGCTTTTCGTCGGTTCACTTATATGCCCGAATACGATTTGTGGGCCGAAAAGCTGTGCCATATCTATCGCGCGCGTCCCATCCAGCGCATGGGTCCACCGTCTGAGCCGTTCCATGAAGCCATATGGATGGACACCGCCGATGCGGTCCAATTGTTGGGCAATGACGGAGATCGCCACTTTGCCGCGCTGCATGAAAAGCGGCTTTAGTGACCGTTGTATTCAAGGAAAACAGCCGAAACATCATCATCCATACCCCGGCCAGGTGCCATCGCCTGTGTCAGCCGCCAGAACATATCGTCAAGGAACTCCGTTCCGTTTCGATCGGGCCCGCAATCCAGCGCCATCTCGCGTAAGCCATCCTCGTCCAGCAGGCCACCGTCCGCGAGACTGCATTCTGTGAACCCATCGGAATAAAGCAGTAGCCGGTCGCCGGGTTGCATGTAGAATTCGGTCCGCTGAAAGGTGACGTCCGGCAGCAAACCGATAGGCAACCCGCCCTCGCCCAGAAATTCAGTTCTGCCGTCCTGACATAGCAACAGCGGATGAGGGTGCCCGGCCTGCACCATTTTCACATGCCCATTGCGCAGGTCTACGATGGCATAGACCATTGTGAAATACTCTTCGATTCCCGTATCCGCCATCAGCCGCGAGTTCAGGGTTTCGGCAACTTCTTCCGGCGGCAGCAGAGCATAAAACTTGTCGAAACGCCGCGCCATCGCCACGTTCTGATCAAAATGATTGCTGGACAGATAGCCCCCCAAACGCGCGGTCATCATCGCAGATGTGATGCCATGCCCGGACACATCGATACTGTAAAAACCAAGCCTGTTCACACCCGGAGAGAACATCCCCACCAGATCGCCGCCGATATGACCGCAAGGTTTCAGCAGCATGCTGACTCGGGACTTACCGAAATCGCGGGTCAGTTCGGGTACCAGCGATTCCTGTATCTTGCGTGCCTGGATCAGGTCCGTGTCGATCGCGTCATGGGCGACGCGCAGCTCCTCAAGCGCGGATTCGATCATCTGGTTTTTTTTAGACAGCTCGCGCTGCATATCCAGAATACGCGCACCGGCTGATATACGCGCCCGCAGTTCATCCGCCTCAAGCGGTTTGATCAGAAAATCATCTGCACCGGCATCCAGACCGCGCGCCACCTCTTGCTTTTCGCTTTTGGACGTCAGCAGGATGAAATAGCTGTATTGCCTGTTGTCCAAGGCGCGGAACGCCTTGCAGAAATCCAGCCCGCTCATCCCCGGCATCACCCAATCGCTGAGGACAAGATCCGGCGGGTCCGCTGCGCACATTTCAATCGCAACATCGCCACTATCGGCCTCAAGCACGTCAAAGCCCCATTTTTTGAGCGAGGCGACCAGAATACGGCGCTGCAAGCGGCTGTCATCGACGACAAGCACCTTTTGGATCACACCAAAATCCAGATTTGACCCACTGTCTGCCTGACTGACCCTTGTCACCTTAACCCTCTGCCCAGCGGCGCTTATCAGAATAGGAAGACCCTATCGCGCCGCAGTTTAACAATGGGTGAAAGCCGAAGTTCATTCCGCTTAACCTGCTCTTTACCGGTTCTGCGGTACCAAATCCCCTGGCAGATAAAGCGAGGATGGCATGATCAACTGGTCCAGGGTCCAGCAACTAAGGGACGAGGTTGGCGCCAGCGAATTTGAAGAGGTGGTGTACATCTTTCTTGATGAGGTGAACGAAGCCCTTACCCGGCTGCGGAACGACACCGCCCGCACAGAGTTTGAACAAAACCTGCATTTCGTAAAAGGCAGCGCACTGAGCCTTGGGTTCGTGACTTTGGCCAAGCTGTGTCAGGATGGGGAACGACAATCGGCGCAAGGGGACAGTCAGTTGGTCGACCTTGCCAATATCCTCAGTGTATTCGAAAGCTCTGCCAGTGAATTCAAGACTGGGTTGGGCGATCTTTAACGCCCAAGGTCTTATTCGGGACCCTCAGGCGCAAGGTTTTCATGGCAAACCCGTCCGAAGAACGGGATTTCTTGAAGTTGAACTCCAATCCTCAATCCTGAGTGAAAAACCCAACGCCCATCTTTTTCAGGATCCGCAACGCGTTCTGTCGGTACAACTCCACACCGTCCTGCATACTGCAGCTCTCTGCTCGTGCGTCCCAGTTGGCGCGAACCTTGGAGTTCATTCCTGCGCGCGACTGTGCATTTTCTGCCAGTTGTCAAAACTCTGATCAGTGTCGAACAAAGAAAGAAACCCATCTGAAGGCTTTCAAATAATGCGTGTCAGTTCCGGTTAGGCTTTCTGCGGTAACCCTAAGCTGGCAGCGATAGTTTTTGCCGCCGCCAGAAAACTGTACTCCTGCACAACATAGTGCGCGAAGTCTGCGCGCTTGCGGCGTTTCGCAGCCGATTCCGTTTTTGCCTGTGTGATTAAGTCCGCCAGCGGTAAATCATCATCAAACATATAAATAAATTCCTCGAACCCATCAGGCAGGCCTTTTATTCTATCTGAAATCAGCGGGACTGCGCAGGCAAGCACATCGAAGACCCGGTTGGAAATCAGACCATTCTCACGCATCGGGGGGCGGTGATCGTTCAGGACGACGCCCGCAGATCGATATAGTTGACCCAACTGGAGGTTCGGAACGCTTGCAGCACGAAGGCGATCCGAGGTTAATTTCCTGTCCCACCTGTCTCCGTAGACTTCGACAGGCAATGCCTCGGTTAATGCTTTTTGAATGACCGGCCGAACTTCCCATCTTCGGTAATTGTTTCCGACAAACAGCGTAGGACCACCATAGTCACGCTCGCCCGGGTAGAAAATGCGATGATCCGTTGCCTGAAAAAGAACGGAATCCTGAGGGCGAGTTTTGATTCCCTCGAAAAAGAGACGCGATGCAAAGAAGTTGGCTGTATGATTGTCGGCCTCTTTTGAAACCTCGCCCTGAATCATCTCGCTGATTAGCCAACTGGCAGAGCCCTGTTTTGCTTCATACGGATACTTCAACTTACCGCGAATCAAAACGGCCGCTTCGTCGGCGTCAGATTTTGATGACCACTCGTTGTGGTCATCTACCCGCGCAGGAAGACCAATGTCGGAAAATGCGTCAGCAAGGCTGTGTGCATATATTTTTTCCCCCCAACTGTGCTGCTTGCCTTCTTGATAGGGTGATTTCACAGCAATCAGGACTGGGTCAGTTCTGCGCGATGTTGAGGATCTTTTTTTTTTGCCGGGGCAGATTTGACGGCACGCATGAAAGAACGCTCAAGCTGTGTGAAACGATCATATTCGTCATTCGTCAGCGTCAAACCAATGCCTTCCAAAACCATTCTTGCGGTGCCAAAAATTCTTGCTTGATTGTACGAAATCTTGGGCGATCCATGCATCATGACCTGCCTGACACCGCGCGCGATCACCCACCCCAATGGAATGTCTTGTTCTGCCCGCCATTCGACATCAATTTGCTTTAGCCCGCTGGGGGTTCTGATGAAATTGAATGGTGTAGCGTCGACATAAGAACCGTCGATGGTCCAGTCTTCACTTGAGTTGCTGTCTGCTGCTTGCGTGCACTGGGCTTTCAGATGCTCTGCCCAAGGCACAAAACTCCGCCAAAGACGGACAGGACGTGGGGTTCGGTGCGTCTGGCGGATAATCTGGCCACCCTCACTGACGCCTGAAACGTATGGCGCGGAAGAGGTGTCGTGACAAATGGTGTAGGGGCCGACGTCAATTCTCCTGTCCGGCTCTGAGATTGCTGTCGTTTTTTGAACGGATATCTGACCTCTGCGGGGCACAAATGCGGTCTCGCAGGTAAATGCCAGGTGCCGATTTCCGATGTTATGCGTGAACGCAAGTTTCGTGGCGTGTTTGAATTTCCGAGAGCTTGTAACGATCAGAAACGAGTTGGCGAACTCACCAAGAAGCCCGGCCTTGTTCAGAGTAGAGATGGCAAGACCGTCTGTGAATGCTGGCTCCCACTTTCGGCTGTAGTCGCGTGAACGGGTGCCCAGAAGCAGATCAGAGGAATTGAAGCCAGGAGCAATAAGGCCGGCCTCGGTAAGCAAAGTCTCACAAACTTTGTAATCTGGAAAAGCGTATTGGAATTCTTGATGTTCAAAACCTTTGTCAGACAGTAGGTTCGCTATTTCCCGCTTACTGAATGTTTCAGCTGAGCCCCCATCATACAAATCGTGGATTCCGTAGTAAGGGCTTCCCACGTGATCTTCTGACGCCCCGTTCCAGTACTTCAAACCAAGCTTGTTCTCGATCGCGATGACCATTTTACCGCCAGGCTTTAGGTGCCGCTTGGCCACTTCCAAATAAGAACCGAACGGGTCATTCTGGTCACCAAACAACGGCGCATACTCCAGCACACCAATAAAGAGGACCCAATCGAATTTTTTGTCGGACTGAAACTTGGTGAAATTGTCGACATAAAACTCGGCGTTCGGCAGGTCTTCGCAACGTTTTGATGCGGTTCGCGCACGCGAGACCGTTCCTTCGACGGACGTTAGATCCACGCCCTGCTCTGCCAGATACCTTGAAATGGCACCGCAACCGCAACCTAGTTCCAGTACCGACTGGTTTTTCTTGAAGTCCAAGCCTTTGAGAACAAAGTGGCGCTTGGCCGAGAAATGGTATTCGGAAGCCCAATCCGTGATCAATGCGTCGATCTCGGATGAATTTACGGATCGGTCCTTGCAGCTTGATACACCACTAAAGAGTCTATCTTCCTTCGCGACACCATCCGAATAGAGGATGTCTGCGGAATCGTTGCGAACCCAAATGTTGTGTTCGGCATCTTGTACGTATGTCATTTTGATCAAGCTATCTGAGGGTGTTGGTGGCTGTACACTATCCGGCAACCGGAGTTGTCTCTAGAGGGAATTTGGACAGAAGCGTTCCCATTCTTTTGACCTGCACCCACGCTGCCAAGCGAACGACGACACCACAAGCCGGCCCGTGATCCAGCAGCCGTCGCGTTTGCGCCCGTCAGATCACGAACTGCGCCAGCGTTTCGTCTTCGGTAATGTCGGTATAGGTAAAGCCCGCATCATCAAGATGCGCGAACAGGCGCACAAAATTCTCAGGCTTTCGCGTTTCGATACCGATCAGGACAGATCCGAAATTGCGGGCCGATTTTTTCATGTACTCAAAGCGGGCAATATCGTCCTCAGGACCTAGAATGCCCAGAAATTCCTTCAACGCGCCTGGACGTTGTGGCAGGCGGAGGATGAAGTATTTTTTGACACCCGAATACCTCTGCGCCCGTTCCTTAACCTCGGGCAAGCGCTCGAAATCGAAATTGCCGCCCGAGGTGACGCACACCACGGTCTTACCGCGAATGAAGCTTTGCACGTCGCCGACGGCTTCGACCGCCAGAGCACCCGCAGGTTCCAGTACGATGCCCTCGACGTTCAGCATTTCGATCATGGTGGTACAGATGCGATCTTCGGACAGAACCAAAACGTCGGACAGATGGCGGGATTTCAACAGCTCAAATGGCTTTTCCCCAATCCGACCCACGGCCGCACCGTCGACAAACGTGTCCACGTGATCAAGAGCCACCGGATGACCCGCCGCCAATGCAGCACGCAGACAGGCGCCACCCGCCGGCTCCACAAATAGACAATGGGTGCGATCCCCGAACCACGTGGCCACGCCAGACGACATGCCACCACCACCCACTGGCAAGATGACATGATCGGGAACCTGTCCAAGCTGTTCCTCAATCTCAACCGCTAAGGAAGCCTGCCCTTCGATCACATCTTCATCGTCGAACGGCGACAGGAAATATCCACCTTGCTGGGCACACCAGTCCTGCGCCGCAGACAGAGTATCGTCAAAATAGTCTCCGGTCAGGTGGATCTCGATATTGTCGCCGCCGAAAATCCGGGTCTTCTGGATTTTCTGCTGCGGCGTCGTCACCGGCATAAAGATCACCCCCTTCACACCCAGATGCTTGCACATATAGGCTACACCCTGCGCGTGATTGCCCGCGCTGGCACAGACGAACAGGTCCTGCCCCTGCTGCTTGCGCATGGCATTGAATGCGCCACGGATCTTGTAGGACCGCACCGGGCTTAGGTCTTCGCGCTTGAGCCAGATGTCCGCACCGTAGCGGTCGGACAGATGGGCATTCCGTTGCAGCGGCGTCGCTGGAAACACAGAGCGCATCGCCTGTTCGGCAGCGCGGGCGCGGGTCACGAAATCACACATGACCCGTTCAGTGGCCTATCCCGACCAAAAGGGCAAGGAATACATATGTGTACGGCTCACGAGAGCTGGCGTCTTTCGATAAAGACGCCGTAGATCGTGGTCAGGATGCTGACATTGATCAATGGGACAACCAGCATGCTGGCAAACAACACGATCAGGACGCCGACTACCGGAACAAAGAGCAACAGCGACGCCAGCAGTTGAAGCAACAACTGGAGGAGAATGGATAAAATGACCAGAAGCACAATTGCACCGTTGGCACCCGAAGTTGCCTGCCAAGCCTCAGAAAGTTTTAGTGGTTTTCCGATGGCTGCGCCGGGCAAAATAGGGGATGCCCGATAAAACCCGATGGTGAGAAAGATTACCAAAGCCACCCAGACCAAAATTCCCAACGCTGCTGAAGCTTGCGCCATCATACCCATGATCAGCACCGCCGGTATCATGATTACAAAAGCTATGAGGCAAAGCATGAGAAGACGCCCGAAATAGGCGAGAACTCGGTCGAACCGGAAAGGTGGAACCAACCCGGTCGGGTATTCTTCAAGCAGAACAAACCGGTGCCACGACACGACAATCCAGAGCATAACCCCAAAGATAACCACCACTAAACACAACAGAAACCCCGCGAAGGAAACCGCTGTTACGCCTTCAGGGAAGCCGTTCGTTTCACTGTCGAATTCTTCAAAAGGGATGCCGAACAGAAAAAACAATCCGATGACCAGAAGCCCGCCGATGAGCGCAGGCACAACTGAAATCTGCAGCGCTTGTTTAAGGTTCCTTAGAACCATCTTCACCGAATGCACCAAAATCTCTAGTCCCAACACAAAAACCGCCCTCTCAACCAATCCTTGTTCTCTATCCGACCGTTTCACCCCAATTCCGGGCCTGCGTCAATCCACACAGCTTGCCCCCGCGTCCAAAACCCGCTAGGGGCCAGTCGTTCTACGCATAAAGGGAAGTCAGATGTCCGCGCCCAAGAAAGTTGTTCTGGCCTATTCCGGTGGCCTTGATACCTCGATCATTCTGAAATGGCTGCAGACCGAGTATGGCTGTGAGGTTGTGACCTTCACCGCCGATCTGGGTCAAGGTGAGGAACTGGAACCCGCCCGCCAAAAGGCCGAGCTGCTGGGGATCAAGCCCGAAAACATCTATATCGAAGACATTCGCGAAGAGTTTGTCCGCGACTTTGTCTTCCCGATGTTCCGCGCCAATGCGCAATACGAAGGTCTTTACCTGCTGGGCACCTCAATCGCGCGTCCGCTAATCTCGAAACGTCTGGTTGAGATTGCCGAGGCAACCGGTGCCGATGCCGTCGCCCACGGCGCGACAGGCAAGGGCAACGATCAGGTGCGCTTTGAACTGGCGGCCTATGCGCTGAACCCCGACATCAAGGTGATCGCGCCTTGGCGTGAGTGGGATCTGACCAGCCGGACCAAACTGCTGGAGTTTGCCGAGGCGAACCAGATCCCGATTGCCAAGGACAAACGTGGCGAGGCGCCCTTCTCGGTCGATGCCAACCTGCTGCACACCTCGTCCGAAGGTAAGGTTCTGGAAGACCCCGCCGATATGGCGCCCGATTACGTCTATCAGCGCACCGTCCACCCCGAGGATGCGCCGAATGAACCCGAATTCATCGAGATCGGCTTTGAAAAAGGCGACGCGGTCAGCATAAATGGCGAGGCGATGAGCCCCGCGACCATCCTGACCAAGCTGAACGAATACGGCGGCAAGCACGGCATTGGGCGTCTTGACCTGGTCGAAGGCCGGTTTGTGGGCATGAAGTCGCGTGGCATCTACGAAACGCCCGGCGGCACCGTCCTGCTGGAAGCACATCGTGGTATCGAATCCATCACCATGGACCGTGGCGCAATGCACCTGAAGGACCAGTTGATGCCGCAATATGCGGAGCTGATCTATAATGGCTTCTGGTACTCGCCTGAGCGTGAGATGTTGCAGGCTGCAATCGACAAGTCGCAGGAACACGTCACCGGCACCGTCCGCGTGAAACTTTACAAAGGTTTGGCTTCAACCGTTGGTCGCTGGTCGGATCACTCGCTTTACTCCGAGGAACACGTGACCTTTGAAGACGATGCCGGGGCATACGATCAGAAAGACGCAGCCGGATTTATCCAGTTGAACGCGTTGCGTCTGAAACTGCTGGCCTCGCGCGAGAAGCGTCTGTCCAAGTAATTTTTGCCATCGCTGCAACGACGAACCCGGTGCCCGAAAGGATGCCGGGTTTTTCTTTGTCTTCGCTGACAAGTCAGTTCCAGTAGCGTCACCCTTGCCTGCTTTGCCTGTTTGTCTTTACGCAAAGGTCAACAGGAAAGGGTACACCATGCTTCAGGACATCGCTGACGGAATTCAAAAAGGCCTGAATGGCAAGTCATTTGACGGCTCTCTTAAGTTCGATTGCGGTGATGACGGGGTGATCGTGCTGATCGACAATCAAGCGACGACGCAAGATCAGGATGCAGACTGTACAATACGAATTTCACAGGAAAATCTGGCCAAACTGCTGACCGGCAAGCTGAACCCGATGACCGGTGTGGCATTGGGCAAGCTCAAGATCTCGGGCAATATGGGTGTGGCGATGAAACTTGGACAGTTGCTGGGGTAAGCGCCGATAAACTCGTCTCACCAGCGCGTGACAAACCATGTCAGCGGATTGCAACCGTAGAAAAGTCGGGGCAGCCTGATCTCAGAAGGAGATCTGCCATGACCCGGACCGCATACCTCTGTTTCGTTAAACCGTCGCTTCTGTTTGTCCTGATCACACTGGCTGCGATGTTGCGCGCCCTGCCCGCACCAGCTGCCGGCACCGAAACCCTGACCGTCGCCGGAGGGTGTTTTTGGTGTGTTGAATCCGATTTTGAATCGGTTCCCGGCGTGATTGGCGCCGTATCCGGCTTTACCGGCGGCAAGACAGCCAATCCGACTTATGACCAAGTAACCAAAGGCGGTACTGGCCATTACGAGGCTGTTCAGATCACCTTCGACCCTGCGCGGGTTTCCCGTGAAACGTTGCTGAGCATGTTTTTCCGTTCCGTTGATCCAACCGACGCAGGCGGCCAGTTCTGTGATCGCGGCAACAGCTATCGCACTGCTGTTTTTGTCTCTAACACAGGCGAAAAGGCATTGGCGCAGAGAGCCAAAGCCAATGCGCAGCAAGCGTTGGGTCAAACCGTAGTCACGCCCATCTTGAACGCGGGCGCCTTTTACCCAGCCGAAGCCTACCATCAGGATTACTACAAGGGCGACAAGCTGGTGTTTACCCGCTTTGGTCCGAAACGCCAGAAAAACGCATACAAAGCCTACCGCAAAGCCTGCGGTCGGGACGCCCGGGTCAAACAGCTGTGGGGCGGCAACGCGCCATTCGCCGGATCCTAACCGAACCGGGCCTCAAGCACCTCTTTGAGGTCGGGAATAACATCAGCCGTACCGTGCCGCGTGACCATCAGGGCCGCGGCACGATTTGCTTGTGCAATCGCCTGCGGCATCGGCAACCCGCGGTCCATTCCGGCCAGAACGTAACCGGTGAAGGTATCCCCTGCGCCGGTCGTGTCCACGGCTTTCACCTTGTGTGCCGAAATCTCAAGCACGTCGCCATCTTTGGGTAGATAGCGCGCGCCCTTAGACCCCAACGTGACCAGAACATGCTTGACGGGCAATTCAGCGACGGATTGCCCCGTACT
Source organism: Ruegeria sp. CDSB029 (assembly GCF_059611125.1). Lineage (NCBI taxonomy): Bacteria > Pseudomonadati > Pseudomonadota > Alphaproteobacteria > Rhodobacterales > Roseobacteraceae > Ruegeria > Ruegeria sp. CDSB029. Next base: position 55,661 of record NZ_JBXWOX010000002.1, on the reverse strand, counting down.
TTCACGCAGCTGTTCTGCTTCGACCTCATTCAGGATCAGGAAGTCCAGATAGGGCAGCACCGCCTGCACGGCATCAGCCTGAAACGGCGCTGCGGCATAGCAGACGGTCAGTCCCAGATCACGGCCCATGCGGGCGGCCTCGACCTGGGCGTTGGTCTCGTTCTGCATGACCAGCAGATCGCCGGGAACAGTCTGCGATAAGGCCTGTCCCAGCTGATCCTGCGCGATGGCGTGGTTCGCGCCGGGATACAGAATGATCTGGTTCTCACCCTGCTTGTCCACCGCAATGATCGCGTGACCTGTAGGCACGTCGACCTCGGCAATGAACCGGGTGTCGACGCCATATTCGGTCATGCGATCCAGGGCCCAGCGCCCGTCCGGCCCAATGCCACCGATATGCGCCACACGCGATCCGGCACGCGCCGCTGCAACGGACATGTTGGCCCCTTTGCCACCCAGAAACCGCTCCAAGTTCGAAGCGGCCAGCGTTTCACCGGCAGTGGGCAGATGCGGCAGGGCATAGACTATGTCCGCATTGATCGAGCCTAGGTTCCAGATCGTCACGGTTTATCCAATATCGCAAGAGGCCAGAATGGCCATGTTCAGAATGTCATTTGCTGTCGAGCCAGTCGAACAGATCTGAATCGGCTTATCGACACCGGTAAGGATCGGGCCAATGACGTTCGCGCCACCCATCTCTTGCATCAGCTTGGTCGAGATCGAGGCCGAATGCCGTGCGGGTACAATCAAGATATTCGCCGGGCCCGTCAGACGCGAGAAGGGATAAGCCTCTTGCTGTTCCACGTTCAGCGCCACATCCACGGTCATCTCGCCATCATATTCGAAATCGACGCCGCGCTGATCCAGAATCTCGGGCGCTACGTGCATTTTCTCAGCCCGTTCAGATACCGGATAGCCGAAGGTGGAAAAGCTGACAAAGGCAACGCGTGGGTCTAGCCCCAAATGCCGCGCGACCGAGGCCGAGCGTTCGGCGATATTGGCCAGATCATGCTCATCCGGCCATTCATGGACCAGCGTGTCACCAATCAGAACGATCTTACCCTTGTGCAACAGCGCCGTTACACCAACGGCGCCATGTTCGGCATCAGCGTCAAACACATGATTGATGCGTTCCAGCACATGTGCCGATTTCCGCGTTGCACCGGTGACCATGCCGTCGGCGTGACCATGCGCCAACATCAGGCAAGAGAACACATGGCGATCCCGCGCGGCCAGACGATGGATATCCTTGCGATCAAAGCCACTGCGCTGCAGCCGTTTGTACAGGAAATCTTTATACGCTTCGAGATGCGTGGTGGTGGAGGCGTTAATCACCTCCAACTCGCGCACCGCGTCCTCCAGACCGGCGGCTTCCAGCTTTTCCTTCACATCGTCTGGACGACCAATAACCAGAGCCTTGCCAAAGCCGGATCGCTGATACATCACCGCCGCGCGCAAGACGCGTGGATCGTCGCCTTCGGCAAAGATCATTCGGCTTTGCGCCTGACGTGCGCGGGCGTTCAGGCCGCGCAGGATGCTGGCGGTCGGGTCCATGCGGGATTTCAGGCTCAGCTCATACGCGTCCATATCAATGATCGGACGGCGGGCTGCCCCGGTGTCCATCCCGGCCTTTGCCACCGCAGGCGGGATACGATGGATCAGGCGCGGGTCAAACGGCGTCGGGATAATGTAATCCCGGCCAAAAGTCAGCGACTTGCCGTAGGCCATTGCAACCTCATCCGGCACATCCTCGCGCGCCAGGTTGGCCAGCGCATGGGCGCAAGCGATCTTCATCTCGTCATTGATGGCGCGGGCGTGAATGTCCAGCGCGCCGCGGAACAGGTAGGGGAAACCCAGAACGTTGTTCACCTGGTTCGGATAATCGCTGCGCCCGGTGGCGACGATGGCATCAACACGAACCTCATGCGCCTCTTCTGGCGTAATCTCCGGGTCCGGGTTCGCCATGGCGAAGATCACCGGATTGTCCGCCATGCTAGCGACCATGTCCTGCGTCACAGCACCCTTCACCGACACACCAAGGAAGACGTCCGCGCCTTTCATGGCCTCTTCCAGAGTACGCAGATCCGTGGTGATCGCATGAGCCGATTTCCACTGGTTCATGCCCTCGGTCCGGCCTTGGTAGATCACGCCCTTGGTGTCGCAGACGATGCAGTTTTCATGCTTTGCACCCATCGACTTGAGCAGCTCGATACAAGCGATACCCGCCGCACCCGCGCCATTCAGGACGATTTTCACGTCTTCGATCTTTTTGCCCGAGATACGCAGCGCGTTCAGCAGACCCGCCGCGCAGATCACCGCAGTACCATGCTGGTCATCATGGAAGACCGGGATGTCCATCTCTTCCTTCAGGCGCTGTTCGATGATGAAACATTCGGGCGCCTTGATGTCCTCAAGGTTGATGCCGCCAAATGTCGGCCCCATCAAACGCACGGCACGGCAGAATTCGTCAGGGTCCTCAGTATCCAGTTCGATATCGATCGAGTTCACATCGGCAAACCGCTTGAACAGGACTGATTTCCCCTCCATCACCGGTTTCGAGCCTAGCGCGCCCAGATTGCCAAGACCCAGAACCGCTGTACCGTTTGAAATCACCGCAACAAGGTTACCCTTGTTGGTATAGTCATAGGCCGTTTCCGGCGCTTCGGCGATTGCTTCACATGGAACGGCCACACCGGGGCTGTAGGCCAGCGACAGATCGCGCTGCGTGGTCATGGGAACAGTGGCCTGCACCTCCCACTTGCCGGGGGTCGGGTCGAGGTGAAAGGCCAGCGCCTCTTCTTTGGTGATCTTCGCTTTAGGCATGTGATGGGTCGTTTCTTTACATCTGCGGGACTTTTGCCTCATAGCGCAGGCGGGCGCGCGCCTCAACGAGAATACTTTTCGCCTTTCGTCGAGATGTGTGGATTTGTAAGGTCGCGACCGGAATACGCCAAAAGGGGTCAGCCTTGTCCACAGTCACGCCGATGATGGCGCAATATCTCGAAATCAAAGAGGCGCACGCCGATGCCTTGCTGTTTTACCGCATGGGCGACTTTTACGAGATGTTTTTTCAGGACGCCGTCAACGCCGCCGAAGCGCTGGACATCGCCTTGACCAAACGCGGAAAGCATAACGACACCGACATTCCGATGTGCGGCGTGCCCGTCCATGCGGCCGAGGGGTATCTGCTGACGCTGATCCGGAAAGGGTTTCGCGTGGCCGTCTGCGAACAGATGGAAAGCCCGGCTGAAGCGAAGAAAAGAGGCTCTAAATCGGTCGTAAAGCGCGATGTTGTGCGTCTGGTGACACCAGGCACGTTGACCGAAGATGCCCTGCTTGAGGCTCGCCGCCACAACTTCTTGGCCGCCTATGCCGAGGTTCGCGATGAGGCCGCGCTGGCTTGGGCCGATATCTCAACTGGGGCGTTTCACGTGATGCCTTTGACCTCAGTGCGCCTCAGTCCCGAACTGGCCCGGTTGGCACCATCCGAGTTGATCGTGGCCGATGGTGTGCAGGACAAACTGAACGAACCCGTTATGGATCTGGGTATCTCACTGACCCCAATCGGGCGGGCCAGCTTCGACAGCACTGCGGCGGAAAAGCGCATCTGCAGGCTGTTTCATGTGGGCGCACTGGACGCGTTTGGCAGTTTCGGCCGGGCTGAGATTTCGGCCATGGGTGCGTTGATCGACTATCTGGAAATCACGCAAAAAGGCAAACTGCCGCTTCTGCAAACCCCACTGAAAGAATCCGAGGACCGAGTCGTTCAGATCGACGCTGCCACACGGCGCAATCTGGAACTGACCCGATCCCTGTCCGGTGGCCGCGCTGGTTCGCTGCTGTCTGTGATGGATCGCACCGTCACACCGGGTGGTGCACGACTGTTGGACCAGCGGCTTTCCAGCCCATCCCGCAATCTGGACGTCATCCATGGGCGGCTGGATGCTGTAACTTTTGCGGCCGAAGACAGCTTGATCACATCAGACCTGCGTGAGGCTTTGCGCAAGACCCCGGATCTGGACCGGGCGCTGTCCCGACTGTCACTGGATCGGGGTGGCCCGCGGGATCTGACCGCCATTCGCAACGGCCTGACACAGGCCGCCGCAATCGCTGAACTCTGCGCGGGTCAAGACCTGCCGGTTCTTCTGGCCACTGCCCTTCAAAATCTGGTCGGATTTGACGACCTACTGAACCTGCTTGACGAAGCGCTTGTGGCCGAACCACCATTGCTGGCCCGAGACGGCGGGTTCATCGCCCCGGGTTATGATGCCGAACTGGACGAAGCCCGCACCCTACGCGACGAAGGTCGTTCCGTCATTGCCGGGTTTCAGCAGAAATATGCGGAACACACCGGCATCACGTCACTGAAGATCAAGCATAACAATGTGCTGGGCTATTTCATCGAAACAACGGCTACCCATGCCGAGAAAATGCTGAATCCTCCATTTTCTGAGACCTATATCCACCGCCAAACAACCGCCAACCAAGTCCGGTTCACGACAGTGGAGCTGTCCGAGATCGAGACCCGCATTCTAAACGCCGGAAACTTGGCGCTTGAGATAGAAAAACGGCTCTATGCAAGGCTTTCTAGCGAAATTCTGGATAAGGCCGCACGGCTCAACCAAGCAGCGCGCGGTTTGGCTGAACTGGATCTGACCACTGCTCTGGCCGATCTGGCGCGTGGTGAAAACTGGTGTCGCCCGCAAGTTGATGCCTCACGCGCGTTCGATGTTCAGGGCGGAAGACACCCGGTGGTCGAACAGGCATTGCGCCAGCAAAACGGCGACGCCTTCATCGCCAATGACTGCGATCTCAGTGCTGATAAAGGCGCGGCGATCTGGCTGCTGACAGGTCCCAACATGGCCGGTAAATCGACCTTCCTACGCCAGAATGCCCTGATTGCCCTGCTTGCCCAGATGGGCAGTTACGTGCCTGCGGAACAGGCGCATGTCGGGCTAGTCAGCCAACTGTTCAGCCGCGTCGGAGCGTCGGATGATTTGGCCCGCGGACGCTCGACCTTTATGGTCGAAATGGTCGAAACCGCCGCCATCCTCAATCAGGCTGATGACCGCGCTCTCGTTATTCTTGATGAAATAGGTCGCGGCACGGCCACCTATGATGGCCTGTCCATCGCCTGGGCCACGCTGGAACATCTGCACGCCTCCAACAAATGCCGGGCCCTGTTCGCAACCCATTACCATGAACTCACCGCACTTGCCGGCAAACTGGAAGGCGTAGAAAACGCCACCGTTGCCGTCAAAGAATGGGGGGGCGAAGTGATCTTCCTGCACGAAGTTCACAAGGGCGCGGCCGACAGGTCCTATGGTGTTCAGGTCGCTCAATTAGCCGGGCTACCCACATCAGTGGTCGAACGGGCCCGTATAGTTCTGGATCAGTTGGAAAAAACCGAACGCGAAGGCGGCAAGCAAAAGACATTGATTGACGACCTGCCTTTGTTTTCCGCCGCACCACCTCCACCGCCTCCGGCACCCAAAGCGTCACCCATCACCGACATGCTTGACGACATCCTGCCGGACGAACTGACCCCGCGTGAAGCCCTAGACCTGCTCTACAAACTAAAAGAGGCGGCCAGAACCTGACCGCCTCGTTATTCGTATGAACTGAAATCGCTCAGCTTGCAGGGGTTGAAGACACCCCAACCTGCGCAGGGCGCAGCAAGCGGTCATGCAGCATGAAGCCTTCGGCTGAAACCTGAATGATGTCACCGGCGCGGGTGCCCGGCACCGGAGCCTCAAACATCGCTTCATGCACGTTGGGATCAAACCGGTCGCCAACTTCGGGCGTGATCACTTCGATCCCATGCTTCTGGAACACGTCTTTCAGCGCGCGCATGGTCAGTTCGACGCCTTCCAGAAGGGGTCCCGCCACTTCTTTCTGCTCATCGGTCGCGGCTTCAAGCGCACGTTTCATGTTGTCGTAAACCGGCAGCATGTCACGGGCCAGCTTCGATCCGCCATATTGTTCGGCATCGCGGCGCGCTCTGTCGCCACGCTTGCGCGCGTTTTCTGCATCCGCCAGCGCGCGCATGAACTTGTCCTTGAAATCGTCTCGCTCAGCACGCAGCGCATCAATTTCCAGCGCTTCTTCACTGATTTCGGCAAATTCCTCGGCCAGTTCTTCCGCCTCAGCGGTTGCGATATCGTCCAGAAATTCTTCGTTCTTGGGCTCTGCCATCTCTTACCCTCTAGCTCCGGTCGGAAATCAGTTTGCCGACCAGTTGCGCCGTATAGTCCACGATCGGTACAATCCGTCCATAGTTCAGACGAGTGGGTCCGATGACCCCAACCGCACCAATTATCTTTCGATCAGCGTTCATATATGGAGACACCACCAAAGAGGAACCCGAAAGTGAGAAAAGTTTGTTCTCAGAGCCGATAAAAATGCGCACACCCTCGCCTTCTTCGGTCAATTCGAGGAATTCAGCAATGTCTTGCTTTCGCTCCAGGTCGTCAAACAACGTTCGGATTCGGTCCAATTCCTCGGCTTCGCCTGGCTCCCCCAGCAGATTCGCCCGCCCGCGCACGATCAAACGGGCCGAGTCGGTCCCATCCCCATCCCAAGCGGCCATGCCGCTTTCGACCATCTCGCGCGCTAAAATATCAATTTCCTGCCTGCGCGCGGTAATCTGGGTCTGCATCTGACGCAGTACTTCGCTGAGCGTTCGTCCTTCGATCAGGGAATTCAGAAAGTTCGCCGCCTCTCGCATCGAACTGGGTGTCTGGCCCGGCGGAGGCGTAAATAGACGGTTTTCCACATGCCCATCCGCAAAGACCAGAACCACCAAAGCGCGGTCATGGGCCAGCGAGACGAACTCAATATGCTTGATCTCAGACTCTTGCTTTGGGGTCAGAACCAGCGATGCGCCATGTGTCACGTGTGACAAGGCCGAACCAACTCGGTCCAGCATCCCGCCCACATCACCCGCGTTAGAGCCTAATGTCTCATCCAACTTCTGCCGATCGTCTACACCAAGATCACCCACTTCCAGCAACCCATCGACAAACATCCGCAACCCCTGCTGCGTTGGAATCCGCCCCGCACTGACATGAGGGCTGTCGAGCAGACCCAGAAACTCCAGATCCTGCATGACGTTTCGCACGGTCGCCGCGCTGACCTTTTCCGACAACGTGCGCGTCAGCGTGCGACTTCCAACCGGTTCGCCGCTGTCCAGATAGCTCTCGACGATCAGCCGGAACACTTCACGTGACCGGTCATTCATTTCGTCCAGAACTCTACTTGCTTTGCTCATCGGCAATCCTCTGCTGGATCGGCATTAAATCGCAGACATCTGAAAGGTCAATCGGGGTTGCATCCTAAGGCACGGGGACGTTATCCCCAACCCAGCAAACAAAGGATTTTCCATGCGACCCTCAGGACGTGATTTAAACGAAATGCGCGCCGTTTCAATCGAGACGGGCTTTACCAAACATGCCGAAGGTTCCTGCCTGATCAAAATGGGCGACACCCATGTTCTGTGCACCGCCACGATCGAGGATCGCGTGCCACCGTTCATCAAAGGCTCGGGCCTCGGTTGGGTCACTGCCGAATACGGCATGCTGCCCCGTGCAACCAACACCCGCATGCGGCGCGAGGCGGCCTCGGGCAAGCAAGGTGGTCGCACCGTGGAAATCCAGCGTCTGATCGGTCGCGCCCTGCGCGCCGGTGTGGATCGGGTTGCACTGGGCGAACGTCAGATCACGGTAGACTGCGATGTTATCCAGGCTGATGGCGGCACCCGCTGCGCCTCGATCACTGGTGGCTGGGTCGCGCTGCGTCTGGCCGTGAACAAGCTGATGAAAACCGGGGACGTCATTTCCGACCCGCTGGTCGATCCCGTCGCTGCCGTATCCTGCGGCATCTACGCGGGCCAGCCGGTTCTGGATTTGGACTATCCCGAAGACAGCGAAGCCGGCGTTGACGGCAACTTTATCATGACCGGTTCGGGCAAACTGATCGAAGTGCAGATGAGCGCCGAAGGCTCGGTCTTTAGCCGCGCCCAGATGGATCAACTGATGGATCTGGCCGAAAAAGGCGTCGGTGAGCTGGCCGCAGCCCAAAAGGCCGCCACCGCATGACCCGCAAGTTCGACGGTGACAGGCTGCTGGTGGCCACGCACAACAAGGGCAAGCTTGAGGAGATGACCCATCTCCTTGAGGCCTTCGGCGTGAAGGTTGTTGGCGCGGCAGAGATGAACCTGCCGGAACCGGAAGAGACCGAAGATACGTTCGTCGGTAACGCCCGGATCAAGGCCCATGCGGCGGCACAAGCTACCGGCCTGCCTGCCCTGTCGGACGATTCCGGGATCACCATTGACGCGCTGGACGGCGCGCCCGGTGTCTACACCGCCGATTGGGCAGAAACCGGCAATGGCCGCGATTTCCTGATGGCGATGACCCGCGCACATGATGAGCTCGAGGCCGCGCAAGCGCCCCATCCACGCACTGCACAGTTTCGCTGCACGCTGGTTCTGGCCTGGCCCGATGGTCATGACGAAGTGTTTGAGGGTGTCATGCCCGGTCAGCTTGTCTGGCCCATCCGTGGGGAAAACGGCTTCGGTTATGACCCAATGTTCCAACCGGACGGGCACGATGTGACCTGTGCGGAAATGGTTCCAGCGGAAAAACACAAAATCAGCCATCGCGGACGCGCCGTAAACGCCTTTGTTCAAGGCTGTTTCGGTGGATGACTGGCGGCATGGAGGCTTCGGTCTCTATGTTCACTGGCCTTTTTGCGAGGCTAAGTGCCCCTATTGCGATTTCAACAGCCATGGTTCGAAAAATATTGATCAAAAACAATGGCTTAGATCCTATTTAACTGAACTGCACCGCTCGGCATCTGAAACCCCTGACCGGGTTTTGAACACAATCTTCTTTGGCGGCGGCACGCCGTCCCTTATGGCACCAGAAACGGTGGCGGCCATTATCGACGAGGCGCGCAAGCTTTGGCGCCCTGCGAACGACATGGAAGTCACGCTTGAGGCCAACCCCGGATCGGTCGAGGCAGGCCGGTTTGCCGCCTATCGCGATGCGGGCGTGAACCGCGTTTCCATGGGTGTTCAGGCCCTGAATGACGAAGATCTGCGCCGGTTGGGTCGTATCCACACGGTCGCCGAGGCCCGCGCCGCCTTTGACATCGCCCGCAACTGCTTTGACCGTGTCAGCTTTGACATGATTTACGCGCGTCAGCATCAAACCCCGAAGGCCTGGCAAGCGGAACTGACCCAAGCGCTGTCGATGGCCATCGATCACCTCTCGCTCTATCAATTGACGATCGAGGAAGGCACCGCCTTTGGGGACCGGTATGCAGTCGGCAAGCTGCGTGGACTGCCCGAGGATGACCACGCAGCCGACATGTATCTGGCCACACAAGAGATCTGCGAAGCCCACGGCCTGCCCGCCTATGAGGTTTCCAACCATGCACGACCAGGGGCGGAATCCCGGCACAACCTGATCTACTGGCGCTACGGAGATTACGTCGGTATTGGTCCCGGCGCGCATGGGCGCATTACGCTGAACGGCCAGAAGATAGCGACAGAAACCTATTTGTCTCCCAACGCCTGGCTTGCCGCAGTTGAACAAGGAAATGGCGAGAAAGAGAGATCATCGCTGGTCGCGCGAGATCAGGCCAGCGAATACCTTATGATGGGTATGAGAATTACCGAAGGACTAGATGTTGATCGTTTCAATGCGCTTTCCGACCTCACACTGCCGGAAAACAGGCTTAGTGACCTAGAAGAAATTGGCATGATACGCCGGTCAAACGGCCGATTGATCGCCACAAAAGATGGCCGCGCAGTCCTAAACGCGGTCATCCGAGAGTTATTGGGATAAGCGATGCAGTACCTCTGGGCCGCAATGGGGTTAATCTGCGTCGGGTTGGCTGTTGTCGGCATTGTCTTGCCACTACTGCCGACGGTACCGTTTCTTTTGCTGGCCGCGTTCTTTTTTGCCCGATCTTCCTCCAGACTGCACACTTGGTTGGTCAGTCATGGAACCTTCGGACCGATGATCTTGGATTGGCAACGCTCGGGCGCCATTCGTCCGGCCGCAAAAAAGGCGGCCACCCTATCGGTTGCCGCCGTTTTTGGATTGTCTGTGATTCTTGCACTTCCAAGCCACGTCCTGATCATTCAGGCAGTCGTCCTCAGCGGCGTTATGATTTTTATCTGGACCCGCCCTAACGGCTGAGCTTGGCGCACAGATCGTCCAATTGATCGAGGTTTTCGTAGGTCAGCACGACCTGCCCCGCTTCCGATCCCGCTTTGTGGTTGATGGCTACTTTCATCGCCAGAATGGCCGAAAGATCCTTCTCCAACGCGCGTGTATCCGCATCCTTGCCAGCATTCAGGTTTCTGGACCGCGGCGCCGCCTGAGGAGCATCCCCCTGCTGTTGTTTTTTCACCAGCGCTTCGGTCGCACGCACGCTTAGCCCATCCTTGACGACGATCTTCGCCAGCTCAGAGGGGTATTCAGCTGTGATCAGCGCCCGGGCATGACCGGCGGACAGTTTTCCTTCAACAACAAGCTTCTGAACGTCCATAGGCAACGACAGCAAACGTAAAAGGTTCGCAATATGGCTGCGGCTTTTACCCAATGCTTCGGCCAGTTTTTCCTGTGTATGGCCGAAACGGTCCATCAACTGCTTGAACCCCGCGGCCTCTTCGACAGCATTCAGGTCTGCGCGTTGAATATTCTCGATAATGGCGACTTCCAGAACTTCGGTGTCGTCAAAATCCCGCACAATCACAGGGATATCATGCAGTTGCGCCATCTGAGCCGCACGCCAGCGGCGTTCCCCTGCCACGATTTCATAGTCGCCACCGCGAACCTCACGCACGATCAGCGGCTGAATGATGCCCTTTTCCTTGACCGAGGCGGCAAGTTCATCCAATCGCTCTTGCTGAAAGGTTCTGCGTGGCTGGTTCGGGTTCGCGCGCAGTTTTTCAATCGGGACTTTCATATCCGGACGGCGCGGATCCGAGGAAATAAGCCCTTCGGTATCCTGCGTCACATCCGCCATCAAAGCGGAAAGTCCCCGGCCCAAACCTCTGGGTTTTGTTTTCTTGGCGGCCACGGTGCCCTCCTCACTGTCGCTTAGGCGGCGACTTTCTTGTTCTTGTGCATGACTTCCCGGGCCAGGTGCCGGTAAGCCATCGCCCCCAGTGATCCCGAGTCGTATTGCAATACGGGCAACGCGTAAGACGGAGCCTCGCTGACCCGTACATTTCTGGGTATCTTGGTTTTAAATACCATCTCACCCAGATTGTCACGCGCGTCTTTTTCGACCTGACGGGACAAGTTGTTGCGGTTGTCATACATGGTCAACACAACACCTTCGATTCTAAGGTCCGGATTCGCGGTTTGGCGCACCTCTCGGATGGTCAGCATCAGTTGCGACAATCCTTCTAACGCAAAGAACTCACTCTGCAACGGCACCAGAACAGAATGTGCAGCAACCATGGCGTTGACGGTCAGAAGGTTTAGCGAAGGTGGGCAGTCGATTAGCACGAAATCCAGGTCAAACTTGTCGATTGCGGTTTGACGCAGTGCGTCATGCAACAGATAGCTGCGTTTTTCATTGGATATCAGCTCAATATCCGCCGAGCTTAGATCAACCGTCGCCGGGACAACAAACAACCCCTCGATTTCGGTTTCCTGAACGACCGCCTCCAAAGGGGCATCATCCAATATCAGGTCATACGTCGTCCAATCCCGATCTTCGACCCCCAATCCGGTGGACGCGTTCCCCTGAGGATCAAGATCGACAACCAGCACTTTGCATCCAGCCTCGGCCAGACCGGCCGCAAGGTTGATCGCCGTTGTGGTTTTCCCAACCCCGCCCTTCTGATTGGCTACCGCAATAATCCGGGGCCCTGAGGGACGAGACAAATCAACCACGTGATACTCCTTTGATTTTAAGGATAACGGCCTGAGGCTCAGTTAAACTTGTAATCGGGTCAACGTCGAAATTCCATTCTTCCTGCGCCTCTTCCAGCTCTTTTTTCCACCTTTCGCCTTTCGGCAACAGCGCCAGCCCCTTTTTGCTCAAATGTCTGTCGCAAAAGGACAATAGCGTAGGAAGATCAGCAAGAGCCCGCGCAGAAAGGATATCAGCGCTCAACGGTTCAACCACTTCGATTCGCTTGGAAACAACAGTGCATTTCGCGCCGCACTCACGTGCAACGTTGCGCAGGAAGGCGGACTTTCGTTGGTCACTTTCAATAAAGGTGAACTGGGCATCTGGTGCGTCTTCAATGGCCATTATGGCACAAACCATCCCGGGGAATCCGCCTCCACTACCCAAATCTACCCAGTTTTTGAATAGGTCTGCGCATCTATAAACTTGTACGGAATCCTTTATGTGCCGAAGCCAGATGTCATCCAAGCTTTTCCGTGAAACAAGATTAATCTTCGGGTTCCACCGCTTCACAAGCTCTACATAGGTTGTGAGACGCTCGAATGTTTCACGTGAAACATCCAAATCATCAATAGTGGTCCCATTCATACCTTGCGGACCTTCTGATCGCGACGAAGCTTAGCCAATAACAACGTCAGTGCCGCAGGGGTAACTCCTTCGACACGCCCCGCCTGTGCAATGTTCTCCGGCTTTGCATTTGAAAGCTTTTGCTTCATTTCAGAAGATAGCCCTTCCATCGCAAAATAGTCGAAACCCCGTGGAATCTCATATGATTCATCGCGTTTCATTGCCTCAACATCTTTTTGTTGCCGGGCAATGTAGTTTGCGTACAAAGCGTCCCGCTCTACTTGCAGACGGATCTCCTCATCAACACTCTCAATCTCGGGCATCAGAGGAACAAGATCACCAAAGTGAACATCCGGGAACGCCAGAATAGCCATCCCGTCCCTGCGGTTTCCATCTTGATTGACATTGATACCAGCTGCTCGAACTTCTTTTGGAGTAAAGGTTTTTTCTGTCAGCTGGGACTTTGCGGCGGACAACCTCTCCATCTTGCTTGAAAACATGCTGCTCCGCTCACCGCCAACACAGCCGATTTCCAGCCCAATTGGCGTAAGGCGCTGGTCTGCATTATCCGCACGTAGTGACAAACGGAATTCTGCGCGTGACGTGAACATGCGATAAGGTTCCACAACACCGCGTGTTGTCAGGTCGTCGATCATCACGCCGATATAACTGTCAGCACGTGTAAAATGCAGCGGTTCCCGGTCAAGCACCTTTAGCGCAGCATTCAACCCCGCAACCAAGCCTTGCGCAGCTGCCTCCTCATATCCTGTGGTTCCGTTTATTTGCCCTGCTAGATATAGTCCTTCGACATCTGGTAGTGCGAGAGTCGATGTCAAAACACGCGGATCCACATAGTCATACTCAATCGCATAACCGGGCTGCAGGATCTCTGCCGCCTCAAGACCTTTGATTGAACGCACATACTCAAGCTGCACGTCCTGAGGTAAAGAGGTCGAAATCCCGTTCGGATAGATCGTGTGATCATCGACACCTTCGGGCTCCAGGAAAATCTGATGTGATTCCTTATCAGCAAATCGTACGATCTTATCCTCGATGGATGGGCAATACCTGGGGCCCACCCCATCAATATGTCCGCCATACATCGCCGATCGAGACAAGTTTTTTTCAATGATTTCGTGCGTCCGTGCGTTTGTATGCGTGATTCCGCAGGAAATCTGTGGGGCAATCACCTTTGTTGACAAGAATGAAAACAAGGTTGGGTCATCATCCCCGTCTTGCTGTTCCAGATCACTCCAATCAATCGTCCGGCCATCCAGCCTCGGCGGTGTTCCTGTTTTCAAACGCCCCAGGGGTAGCTCGAAACTTTCGAGCCGTTCTGCCAATTTGACTGACGGGCGATCACCCATACGACCACCTGGGCGTGATACGTCCCCAATATGAATGACACCACGCAAGAACGTACCGGACGTCAGGATAACCGTTTTACTCTTGATTTCAGAACCGTCAGCAAGTTTCACACCGTAAACTTGGTTCCCTTCCATCAGAAAATCGACAACTTCTCCGGTAACGACGAACAGATTTGGCTGCTTATCCGTCTCTTTCTGCATGGCCGCGCGGTACAGCGCACGATCTGCCTGAGTTCTGGGGCCTTGAACAGCTGGTCCTTTACGTCGATTAAGCAAGCGAAATTGAATGCCGGCCTGATCGGCAACACGTCCCATGACCCCATCCAGGGCATCAATTTCACGGACCAAATGGCCTTTACCCAACCCACCAATTGCCGGGTTGCAGGACATGACGCCTATGTCTGATGCGGACAATGTAACCAGTGCTGTCTTGACGCCCATACGCGCTGCCGCATGCGCGGCTTCGGTGCCCGCGTGTCCCGCGCCAATGACCACTACATCGAAATCTGAATGTTTCACGTGAAACACTCCTTACTTACCCAGGCAAAAACTCGAGAAGATCTCATCCAAAAGATCTTCAACGCCGATTCTGCCAACCAAGGTTTCAAGTGCACGGATTGCCGTGCGCAATTCTTCTGCTGCGATATCATACAAGTCTGGACCTGATTCCAGAACCGCCATGGCAGAACCTAGGGATTCTCGCGATTTGATTAAAGCAACCCGGTGCCTTTCCCGCGTCGCAATACCACTGCTTGTAGTTCGGTTGCTAAGCACATCCGAAATCTGGGAAATGAGTTGATCAATACCCTGCCCGGTCTTTCCGGATATTCCACCCTCAGATAGATCGCGAAGATCAGATTTCGGCAAAACCTGTATATCGCCTTTCACCATTTGAACACCCAGTTCCTTTGGGTCATCTGTCAGGAACACACGCAGATCCGCTGAATCGGCGCGCTTTCTTGCCAGTTCGATTCCCAGGCTTTCAACGTGATCCTCAGTTTCCCGCAATCCTGCGGTGTCCAGCAACGTGACCGGAAGTCCTGCAAGATCCATTCGAACCTCGATCACATCGCGAGTAGTTCCGGCATATTCCGAAGTAATCGCCGCCTCACGCCCTGCCAGAGCGTTTAGCAAGGTTGATTTTCCGGCATTCGGAAGACCAACAATCGCGACTTCAAACCCCGTTCGAATGCGCTCTGCAATCTTTACGCCATCCGCTTCACGTTGCAGATCAGCCATAACGCCGTTCACAAGCGATTTAACCTCGGGCGTGACATCTGTTGGAACATCCTCATCCGCGAAATCAATGACAGCTTCCAGCAAGGATGCAGCACGGATCAGATCGCGTCGCCACCGTTCCGCCAGAAAACCCAAATCACCAGCCAGAATAGTTTGTGCTTGTTTGCGCTGCGCCTCGGTTTCCGCATCAATCAGATCAGCAAGACCTTCGACCTGTGTCAGGTCCATCTTGCCGTTTTCCAGCGCGCGTCTGGTGAACTCACCAGGCTCCGCCAGTCGCAGCTCGTCCATATCGGACAGGCATCGCATCACTGCGTTCACCGAAGCGGTGCTACCATGGATCTGCAGTTCGGCCACGTCTTCACCGGTAAAACTGGCCGGGGCTTGAAAGGTCAGAACCAGCCCGTCATCCAACCGCGCACCATCGGTGGCGTACAGCGTACGGACCCGCATGCCACGAGACGGCAGCGGGCTTCCGGTTAAGCTGGCAGCTGCGGAATGCGCGTGTGGTCCCGAGAGGCGGATGACCGCCACCCCGGCTTTGCCTTGCGCGCTGGCCAAGGCGAATATCGTATCCATTCGAAGGCCTCGCGTCGTTTAAGACCGGTGTCAGGTGTTCATCGAATCGAAGAACTCACCGTTCGTCTTGGTCTGTTTCAACTTGGACAACAGGAACTCGACTGCGTCGGTTGTGCCCATCGGGTTGAGGATACGACGCAAGACGAATGTCTTGGCCAGATCGCCCTTGTCGACCAGCAGATCCTCTTTCCGGGTGCCGGATTTTAGGATGTCGATGGCCGGGAACACGCGCTTATCTGCGATCTTGCGATCCAGAACGATTTCCGAGTTACCGGTGCCTTTGAATTCTTCGAATATAACTTCGTCCATCCGACTGCCGGTGTCGATCAGCGCGGTGGCGATGATGGTCAGCGAGCCACCTTCTTCGATATTACGGGCGGCACCAAAGAACCGTTTGGGCCGTTGCAGAGCATTCGCGTCTACACCACCGGTCAGAACTTTGCCCGATGATGGCACCACAGTGTTGAAGGCCCTACCAAGTCTTGTGATCGAGTCGAGAAGAATAACAACATCTCGTTTATGCTCAACCAAACGCTTGGCCTTTTCGATGACCATCTCAGATACCGCCACGTGGCGAGTTGCGGGTTCGTCGAAGGTTGAAGATACAACTTCACCCTTCACCGAACGCTGCATGTCGGTCACCTCTTCGGGGCGTTCGTCGATCAGCAGAACGATCAAATAGCACTCTGGGTGGTTCTGTTCGATCGAATGCGCGATGTTCTGCAGGATCACCGTTTTACCGGTCCGCGGCGGCGCCACAATCAGCGATCGCTGGCCTTTACCGATCGGGGCCACCAGATCGATCACACGCGCCGACTTGTCCTTGATGGTGGGATCCTCGATCTCCATCTTCAGACGTTCATCGGGATAGAGCGGCGTCAGGTTGTCAAACGCGATCTTGTGTCTGGCTTTTTCTGGTTCTTCAAAGTTGATCTTGGTGACCTTGATCAGCGCAAAATAACGTTCATTGTCATCAGGCGCTTTGATATCCCCTTCGACCGTATCACCGGTGCGCAAGGCATGCTGGCGGATCATGTCGGGCGAGACATAGATATCATCCGGACCTGGTAAATAGTTTGCCTCGGGCGAGCGCAGAAAGCCGAAGCCGTCTTGCAGCACTTCCAGCACGCCGTCTCCGCCAACGGTCCAGCCTTCATCCGCGCGTTCGCGCAGAATCTGGAACATCATCTCGCCTTTTCGCATGGTCGAGGCGTTTTCGATCTCCAGCTCTTCGGCCATCGCCAGAAGGTCTTTGGGGCTTTTGGCCTTCAGGTCGGCCAGATTCAGGGATTCAGTGGACATGATATATACCTTCGCCGCTGACATTGCGGCACGAAGTGGAATTTCAGTACGGAAGATACGCCGCCCGGACGGGCGTGTTGATCCCTACATAAGCGCGACTGCCCTCGGAGTCAAACAGCCCCTCAGAACTTCACAACGACCGCCAGAACGATGATAATCATCAGAACAGTCGGAACCTCGTTCATCATGCGAAATTGCCGTCCAGTAAGCTTATTTCGGCCTTCTAGGAAATCCCTACGTCTCGCCATCAACCAATGATGGAACCAGGTCATACCAATTACGGCAGCACCCTTGATCCAGGGCCAGGACCAATCCCACCCCACGATGCCGGGCGTGAAAACCATGATCAGCCCGCAAAGCCACGCAACATACATTGCAGGGCGCATGATCACCCGCAGCAGCTTCTCTTCCATCTCAAAGAAGATAGTTTCTGCGCCTTCGACCTTTTGGGCTTTCTCGACGTGATAGACGTACAATCTGGGCAAATAGAACAAACCTGCCATCCATGAGATCACAGCCATGATGTGCAATGACTTCACCCACGGGTAAATCGTGAAAAGAAGATCGGTCATTCTGGCTCCGGACTTTGGTTGGAACCCTCCCTAATAAAAAAATAGGAAAAGAAAAAGGATGATGGTTTTGTAGGGTGAGTAAATTCCGTGGATTACTTTTTTACGCGTGTGTTTTCCCCAGGTGGATAGAATTGTGCCGTAAATAGATGATTCTGTTGATTTCAGTTTTTATTATTTAATTTCAGTATATTAGTCCGATACCACTCAAGCTTGTCTGGGGATAACTCGTTGGGTAAGACAGGAAATCCCAGTTTTCCCGTGCAGCAAAGTTATCCTTGTCCCAAAAGGACGGTCTTCGAACGACTCAGGGAAGTTTTAGGCGAAATTCCCGGGGTTGCGTGTCAACCGGAAAACCATACAAACCTTCCTAGAACGCTCAACGATTTGCTAAGGGGGTTTTCCACATGTCTGTCCCCATCATCCTTGCCTCGGGGTCATCTATCCGCGCGCAGCTTTTGCGCAATGCGGGCGTGCCGTTCACAGTGGAACCCGCGCGCGTTGACGAAGATACAGCCAAACGCGCCTTGCTGGCCGAGGATGCGCCCCCACGAGATATCGCAGACACTTTGGCAGAAATGAAGGCCCGCAAGGTTAGTGACAAGAACCCGGGCGCGATGGTTTTGGGCTGTGATCAGGTGCTGGACTTCGATGGCCAGCTTTTGTCGAAACCAGAAACACCCGAGGACGCGCTGGCGCAGTTGAAGGCAATGCGGGGCAAGCGGCATATGCTGTTGTCTGCGGCCGTGATCTATCAGAATGGTGAACCCATCTGGCGCCATGTTGGTCAGGTGCGTCTGCGGATGCGCATGAGCTCGGACACCTATCTGCGCGACTATATTGACCGCAACTGGGACAGCATTCGCCATGCGGTCGGGGCTTATAAGCTTGAGGAGGAAGGTGTGCGCCTGTTCGCCACCATTGACGGCGACTATTTTAATGTTTTGGGTATGCCCCTGTTGGAGTTGCTGAATTTTCTGGCTGTGAAAGGGATGATTGATCAATGACGGATAACCAAATTCCATTGGCCGGCGTGATTGGGCATCCTATTGGACATTCAAAATCCCCTAAACTGCATGGACATTGGCTAAAGACCTATCGGCTGCCCGGGCACTATGTCCCTATGGATGTCGCACCCGAGGATTTGGAGAGTGTTCTGCGGACCCTGCCCAAAGCCGGGTATGTCGGCGCAAATGTAACCGTCCCCCATAAAGAAGCCGCCTTGCAGATTGCGGATCACGTGTCGGATCGGGCGGCAAAGATTGGTGCGGCAAATACACTTGTCTTTCAGCCCGATGGCTCGATCCACGCAGACAACACCGATGGCTACGGATTTATGGAAAACCTGCTTGCAGGGGCGCCCGACTGGAACCCACAGGATGGGCCGGCCGTGGTCTTCGGCGCGGGCGGGGCTGCGCGCGCCGTTTTGCAGGCACTGGTGGATGCCGGAGTGCCCGAGATCATGCTGACCAACCGCACGCGTGCCCGGGCCGACCAATTGAAAGAAGAATTTGGGCCGCGCATTACAGTGGTTGATTGGGTCAAGGCCGGCAATGTGATCGAGAATGCGGAGCTGGTGGTGAACACAACATCTCTGGGTATGCAGGGACAGCCCGAATTGCGTGTGCCGTTGGATGGTTTGCAGCCGGGTGCTGTGGTTACCGACCTAGTCTACGCCCCTCTGAAAACCAAGCTTCTGCAAGCGGCCGAAGAGGCCGGGTGCACAACGGTTGACGGTCTGGGCATGTTGCTGCACCAGGCGGTTCCGGGCTTTGAGCGTTGGTTTGGAAAACGACCCGAGGTAACGGATGAGTTGCGCGCAACGGTGCTGGAATGAGCTTTGCTCTTGGCCTGACGGGCTCGATCGGAATGGGCAAAAGCACGACGGCGCAAATGTTCGTGGATGAAGGCTGTGCGCTTTGGGATGCGGATGCGGCTGTGCATCGGCTGTATTCAGCGGGCGGCGCTGCGGTAGAACCGATGCGCGCTGCCTTTCCTGAGGCAATTGTTGATGGCGCGGTCAGCCGGGATGCTTTGAAACAAACTATTTCCGCGGACCCAACAACATTGAAAGTGATCGAAGGCATCGTTCACCCTTTGGTGGCCGCCGACCGGGTGGGTTTTCGGGATAGCGCCACGGCGGACATTCTGGTTTTCGACATCCCTTTGTTGTTTGAAACAGGCGGCAATGCGGCGATGGATGCGGTTGCTTGTGTTCAGGTCCCGGCCGCCGAGCAAAAGCGACGTGTGATGGAGCGCGGAACGATGACCGAAGAGCAATTCGAACAAATCCGCGCCAAGCAGATGCCCAATGATGAAAAATGCGCGCGGTCGGACTTTGTGATCGTGACGGACACGCTGGACCACGCCCGCGCGCAGGTGCAGGATGTTGTCAGACAGATACGGGCGGGGATGGCTAATGCGTGAGATTGTACTCGATACCGAAACCACGGGGTTTGATCCCGAAAGCGGCGACCGGATCGTAGAAATCGGCGCAGTCGAACTGTGGAACCATATGGCCACAGGTGAGACTTACCACGTTTACATCAACCCCGAGCGTTCGATGCCCGAAGAGGCATTTGGTGTGCACGGTATCGGCCCCGACCTGCTGGACACTCCGCGCCCGCCGGAAAAGGGCGAGGTCACGCTGAAAGACAAGCCGGTTTTTGCCAAGGTTGGTCAGGGGTTCCTTGATTTCATTCAGGATTCCAAACTGGTGATCCACAACGCCTCGTTCGATATCAAATTCCTGAATGCGGAACTCAGGTGGATGGGTTTGCCGCAGCTGCCGATGGATCAGGCGCTGGACACACTGGCGATTGCGCGCAAACGGTTTCCGGGTTCGCCTGCATCATTGGATGCGTTGTGCCGACGGTTCAACATCGACAACACGAACCGTGTTTTGCATGGGGCGCTGCTCGATTCAGAAATTCTGGCCGAGGTGTATCTGGAACTGATTGGTGGGCGACAGCCGGACTTTGGCCTGTCCACCAGCGCGGCTTCTGCCGGTGGCGGAGGGGACGATTGGCGGCCCGCTGCGCGCCCGACGCCGCTGGCGTCGAAAATCACCGCGGAAGAACGCGCGGCACATGAGACATTTGTGGAAAAGCTGGGCGAAAACGCCCTGTGGACCCGCGCCTGAGCCCCTGCCCGGCGCGGGTGCAACCGATTAGGCTTCGGTTTTCTCAGCTTCGGCCTGACGGCGCATCAGCTCGTTGCGGTACAGCGCAACAAAGTCGATATTGTCCAGGTTGACCGGCGGGAAACCACCGTCACGGGTGATGTCACTGACGATGCGGCGCAGGAACGGGAACAGCATGCGCGGGCATTCGATCATCAGGAACGGGTGCAACTGATCTTCGGCCACGCCTTCGATGTGGAACAGACCGCAATAATCCAGCTCGCACAGGAAAAGAACGTCTTCCATGCCCTTGGCTTTGGAGGTCAGGTTCAGTTTGACGGCAACTTCGAACTGATGCTCGGTCGGGCGTTTTTTGGCGTCCAGGTTCACCTGAACAGCAATCTCGGGCTGAACGTCACCAGACACGCCTTTTTGTGCCATCACGTTTTCAAAAGACATATCGCGAATGAACTGTCCCAGAACACGCATCTGGATCTGAGGGGCGGTCTGTGCCGCGGTGTTTTCTGCAGGGCTTTCGTCAGCCATGGATCTACTCCGAAAATGAAATTCGCCACTGCTTAGCAAGTTGGGCGCTGCACCTCAATGCTGAGGCGGACCTTCGACCCATTTGGATGGCTTTGAAGGGTTTTGACGGGGACGCACTTCGGTAAATTCACCGTCGATCACGTCATCCTGATTAAATTGGGTGGGACCGGTTCCAAATTGTGCCCCGGTGCCCATCTGGAAATGAGTGATGGTCGCCTTGGACTTGAGATACCGAAACACCGCCACGCGAATGCCGGGAATAAGCAGTGCAAATCCAACGGCATCGGTAAAAAATCCTGGCGTCAGCAGTAATACACCCGACAACAAGATCATGGCACCGTGGGCCAGCGGCTCTGTCGGGTCATCAAGTTCAGAAAAGGATCGCTGCAAATTGACCAGCGCCATGCGACCTTGTGTCCTGACCATAAAGGTGCCGATAACGGCTGTCAGAACGACGATCGCCAATGTCGGCCACAGTCCGATCAGGCCGCCGACCTGTATGAACAGGGCGATCTCGATGATCGGCACCAATAAAAATGCCAAGAACAAGTACATTTGCTTTATCCTTTCCCTTAGGCCGGGCTGTGGACTTGCCACGATCTGTCACCTACATAGTGGCATGAGGCCGCGTATACAAAGCCGCGGTCTGAAAAGAGGATGAAATGAACGAACCGATGATCCAGTTGCTGGTCCTGGCCGGAATTGCCGTTTTCCTGATCCTGCGCCTAAAAAGCGTGCTGGGTACACGTGAGGGTTTTGAGAAACCCCCTGTTCAACAGCAACCCGAGGCGGACAAGTCGCGTCGCGGCTTCGAGGTGATCGAAGGCGGCCCGGATCATGACATTACAGACCATGTTGCCGAAGACAGCGAACAGGCGCAAACACTGGCCGCGATGAAGCGGGTTGAGCCCAGCTTCTCGGTCACTGAATTTGTGCAGGGCGCGCGCGGTGCCTATGAGATGATCGTCATGGGGTTCGAAAAGGGGAATCTGGATGAAATTCAGCCCTTCCTGTCCGAAGAGGTGTTCGACACTTTTGTTTCAGTTGTGGCAGCCCGTGAAGATCAGGGCCTGACCATCGAGGCCGAGTTTATCGGCGTCCGCGAAACCGCGCTGGCGGATGTGACCTTCGACAAAGACACAAACCAAGCCGAGATTACGATGCGGTTTGTGGGCGAGCTGACCTCGGTCGTACGCGACCGCGGTGGCGACATCATCGAAGGCAACCCGAACACCGTAAAACGCCAAAAGGACAGCTGGACCTTTGCCCGTGTGATGGGTGCTGATGATCCAAACTGGCTGCTTGTTGCCACGGACGCATGATTGGCGCGCTCCGGTCGCTATTACTGGTGGCAGTCATGACTACTGCCACCAGCGCTGAACCGACGCGATCAATTCTTTCCTTTGACGATCTGGATGGATGGGCTGCCGATGATCATGGGGCGGCCCTTTCGGTATTTCTGAACACCTGCGGCGATCTGGATAATCCGGACTGGCAAGCGCTATGCAACGTGGCCCGAACATACAAGGCAGACGCGGCGCGGTCGTTCTTTGAGTTATTCTTTCGCCCGGTTCTGGTCGAGGACGGCGACGACGCCCTTTTCACCGGTTATTTCGAACCGGAACTGGATGGGTCTAAAACCCGGACCAACCGGTTCAAGTATCCAATCTACAAAATGCCACCCGAAGCGCGTGCCGAAGGACCATGGCTCAGCCGTCGCGAAATCCTGACGGGCGACGCGATGCAGGGTCGCGGCCTTGAGATCGCTTGGGTGGATGACCCGGTCGAGTTGTTCTTTCTGCAAATTCAGGGTTCGGGACGTGTGCGCCTGCCAGATGGCAGTGCCCTGCGCGTGGGCTATGGCGGGGCAAACGGTCACCCTTATCGTTCCATTGGGGCTGAGCTGATCCGGCAGGGTGCGCTGGGCGCGCATGAAGTCAGTGCCCAGATGATCCGCTCATGGGTCCGCAAGAACCCTGAAGCCGGGGTTGAACTGCTGTTTCACAACCCTTCTTACGTGTTCTTCCGCGAAGTTTCGCGCGTTGCGCCCGAGCTTGGGCCGTTGGGTGCCATGAACAGATCAGTTACCACGATGCGCAGCATTGCGGCTGATCCGGCTTATACGCCGCTGGGCGCCCCTGTCTGGGTGGAAAAAGATGGCAAGACTCCGTTGCGGCGTTTGATGATTGCTCAAGACACGGGTGCTGCCATCAAAGGTGCGCAGCGTGCGGATATCTTCTTTGGCACAGGTGATGACGCCGGAAAGGCCGCCGGGCGCCTCAGGGATCCGGGACGGATGGTGCTGTTGCTGCCGATCCAACGGGCCTATGCCTTACTACCGGATGAATTCTGATGTCCCGGCGCAAACTGACGGCAGACGAGGTCGAGCTGTGGCGCAAGGTCGCCAAACAGGCTGAGCGGCTGCATCCCGAAATTCCACAATCGGTCCACCCGGTCACACTGCCCAAACCCAAGCCGAACAAACCCCCAAAACCCCGGTTTGAGGCATTCGAGGTCGGACAAAACGCGCCCGGTAAACCCGTGCGAAATGCGCTGAAGCCCTCGATCAGTGAAAGTTTGCGTACCAGCCCGGTGCAAATGGACACCAAGGCATTTGGCCGTTTGAAACGCGGCAAGATCAAGCCTGAAGGGAAACTGGACCTGCATGGCATGCGCATGGACACTGCGTATCCGGCGCTCACCCGGTTTATTCTGACGGCCCAGGCGTCAGGTAAGCGCCTTGTTCTGGTTGTCACCGGAAAAGGAAAGGACAGGGATGAACCCGGTCCTATCCCCACGCCGCGCGGTGTATTGCGCAACCAAGTGCCGCAATGGTTGGCCTTGCCGCCGCTTGCGCAGGCCGTTTTGCAAGTGACCCCAGCCCATATCAGCCACGGCGGCGAAGGGGCCTACTACGTCTATTTGCGCCGGACGCGTTAAAGCGAGCGCACAGCGCGCGTAATTCCGATATTAGCCGACAGGCATACAAGAATGAAAACACCTCCGATCCACAGGAACTGTGTGCTCAGCGGTATACCGGCGTCGATCAATATCCCGGTCAGGCCGGGGCCGATCGCTGATCCCAAAACCATAACTGCTGTGGCCATCGCCTTGATCGCCCCAATGTGCCTGGTGCCGTAGAATTCTGCCCAGAAGGCGCTTGGTAGTGTGTTGTTTGCTCCAACCGTCAGTCCCAGAAAGATCATTGCAATCAAGGCCCCGCCGATCGAGTTTGTCATTCCTGCGATCACAAAACCTATTGCGATCGGGATTTGGTAAAAAGGCATCAGCCTCGCGGTGCCCCATTTGTCCAGCGCCCAGCCGGCCGCAAACATCCCAATCAAGGATACGCCGGTGAAAACCGGAAACAGGGCGACCAGTTCGATATGCTGCCATCCCTTGACTTGGGCAAGATGCACCTGATGGAAGAAGAACGCAGTAATAAAGGCCGATGGGGCCAGAATAGTCGGGGCCATGAACCAGAACAGAGGGTGAAACAGCGCGTCTTTCCGGGTCCAATGGCGGCCCTGCATCCCTGTCGCTGAATAGGCATCCGCCAGACTCTGCGGCGTGCGCTCCTGACGCAAAAGTCGCGTCAGAACGGGTATCCCCATCAGGACAACCACTGCGGACAACACCCAAAGCCATCGCCAGTCCAGAAACGCCATCGCGGCCACGAAAGCTAGCGGCAGCAGCGCCTCTCCAATCGCGTAGCCGACCGATGCAATCGACAGGGCTTTGCCACGTGTAACGATGAACCATCGCGCCATGGCGACCTGTGCAAGATGGATGCTCATCCCCTGCCCGAACAGGCGCAATAAAAAGACCACCAGCGGTAACAGGACAAGCCAGCTGTTCACGGCCATGGCCACTGCCGCCACGGCCAGGCCGACCAGAACGGAGGGCCCCAATACACGGACGCGGAAAACATCTGTCAGCCCGCCGGCCCAGATCATAACGATGGCCGAAACGGTGGTGCCCAAAGAGTAAAGACCGCCCCACGCGCCGTGCCCAAGACCAAATTCGGCGCGGATGTTTCCAGCGAAGATCGAGATGAAGAAGGTCTGCCCAAAGCTGGACAGAAAGGTCAAAAGGACCCCCGCACCCAACCAGGTCGCGTTGTCCCGAAAATATTCACGCAAACTAAACTGCGTCACGGGGTAGTGACCTGAGCCTGCCCTGTTTCTGTCAGAACGATTTCCGTGGCGCCGTCTGGATTACGCTCGCTGGGCGGCACCAGTATATCGATTCCGGGCCTGTCTTCGCGTCCGAACGTGTTATTGACGCGCCGCAACGAACTAAGGATCGACAACAGAGCCGGGGAAGTCGCCGCCACAAAATGCGAGGATTCCGCATCGCTGCTAAACGCGGTTGTATCGATCACGTTAATCGGGAACTCCTCGAGGGACTCGAGTGAGGTGATGTTTCCCAGCCGCACACCCTCATCCGTGCCGCGCAGGCGGGCGGAAATGTTCAGGATTTTGTCCTTTTGCGAGACCATTACGATAAATGGGTCGGGAGGATTGTCGATCCGCCTCATCTGGGAGCGAAACAGATCCAGATCCAGATCGGGCGAGATCAGCACGACCCCTTCGAGGTTCCTTTTCGCCCAACCCGGTTCCTGCAGTTCCGTTTGGCGCATCATCTCCATCGTCAATGCGCCCCCCATGGAATGCGCGACTAGAATGACGCGTTTGACACCCATGGATTTCAGTTCACGGATTGTCTGCTCCAACCCGTCGCGGGCAAACAACATGCTGTCGAGATCATAGGCATATCCATACCCGGTCGCGCGGCTGGGCCAGGAATAGACCAGAGTAGATCCCGGAAGGCCAATGTCATGGGTCAGCTGAGCCGCGCGGAAAATCGTCTCGGTTTGGGTCGAGTTGTAGCCGTGTACAAAAATCGTAACATCGTCTTCGCCGCGCAAATGTTCGCGTAAGCCCTTTGGCCCGCCCAGTTCGGTAACATTTGTAAGAACAAATTCTTTTTTCGGGTTCGGATTCGCATAAGAGAATTTCAATGTTCCCGGCGTGTGTGATGGCGGGATCGACACTGTTGTTTCCAAAAACTTCAGCGCTTCCCCACGCTTGAATCCATAAGTTCCGTCTGCTTGACGAGCTCGCGTCGTGGCTGCGAATATCTTTTCAGGCGTTCCGACAGTTGCGGCCGATGGAACAATCTCGGTTACCGTCCGATCAACACAGGCGCTTAGCGTCAGGGATGTAATCAGAATTATTAAATAGCGCAGCACTGGTCAGCCCTCTGGGTGAGTTGCGACTACGCTATCTCATTCTGGCCCGGCGTCCAGCGGCACTACACTGCCGAAGCGGCAAAAACCGGCTGGCGATGTTACAAAACGTAACGGCTGAGGTCAGTAGATTTGGTCAATTCGCCCAGATTGTCGTCCACGAATTGCGCATCAACCGTGATCGAGATTCCGGCCTGATCGGGCGCGGTAAAGGACAGCTCTTCGAACACGCGCTCCATCACCGTGTACAAACGGCGCGCACCGATGTTTTCGACGCTTTGGTTCACATCGGCCGCGATACGCGCAAGGGCCGCGATTCCGTCATCGGTAAAGCTGACCGTGACCTCTTCGGTGCCCATCAGGGCGGTGTATTGACGGGTCAGCGCGTTGTCGGTTTCGGTCAGGATGCGCACAAAGTCTTCTTCGGTTAGCGCGCGCAATTCCACGCGGATCGGCAGGCGGCCCTGCAGTTCCGGCAACAGGTCCGACGGTTTGGCGATGTGGAACGCGCCCGACGCGATGAACAGGATATGGTCGGTTTTGACCGGACCGTGCTTGGTGGATACCGTCGTGCCTTCGATCAGAGGCAAGAGGTCACGCTGTACCCCTTCGCGGCTAACATCGCCACCCCGCGCGTCAGTGCGGGCGCAGACCTTGTCGATCTCATCCAGGAACACGATGCCGTTCTGTTCAACGGATTCCAGCGCGATGCGGTTAACGATCTCATCATCCAGCAGCTTGTCGGCCTCTTCTCCGATCAGTGCTTCATAGCTATCGGCGACGGTCATCTTGCGTTTCACGGTACGCCCGCCAAAGGCCTTGCCGAATATGTCGCCCAGATTCATCATACCCATCTGGCTGCCGGGCTGACCGGGAATATCGAACATTGGCATCGGGTTCGACGAGTCTGACAGCTCCAACTCGATCTCCGTATCATCCAACTCGCCCGCTTTCAGCTTTTTGCGGAACATCTCGCGTGTGCCTTCGCGTGCATCGGTGCCTGCAATGGCTTCGATCACGCGGTCTTCGGCGGCCTGATGCGCCTTGGCTTTGACATCCTCGCGCATGTATTCGCGGGTTTGCAGGATGGCGGCGTCGGCCAGATCGCGCACGATCTGTTCCACGTCACGACCGACATAGCCCACTTCGGTGAATTTGGTGGCTTCAACCTTGATGAAGGGCGCGCGGGCCAGTTTGGCCAGACGACGGCTAATCTCGGTCTTGCCGACGCCGGTGGGGCCGATCATCAGGATGTTCTTCGGATAGACCTCGTCCCGAATGTCGTCAGCCAACTGCTTGCGCCGCCAGCGGTTGCGCAGCGCAACGGCTACGGCCCGTTTGGCATCCTTCTGCCCGATGATGAAACGGTCCAGTTCCGAGACGATTTCGCGCGGGGTCAGGTCGGTCATGTGAGTTCTATCCAATTGTTTCGCACCGGAACCTAATCATAAGCCACAAAAACACAAGCTGATCACGAAAAACTCACGCCAACACACGGTCTGCACACGGAAAATCGTGGTGTTGTGAATCGCCAGACAGAAAATTGCTGCGCATAGTCTGCGGCGACGGGCAAGTTCGCCTGCACTTTGAAATGGAGACCCACATCATGATGACTCGTCGTTCGCTCTTTTTGAATGCCGCTGCAACAGGCGCCGCTCTGACACTGGCCAGCGCCAATGTCGCTGCCGCCGGCGGTGCCAAGAAAAAGGGTACATTCGAGGGCCGCTCGAAACATATCACCACCGGTTCGGTCAAAGTGGTCAAGGACGGTGAGCGCTATATCGTTGAACTGGGCGATGACTTTTCGCTGGATAACGGTCCGGACCCGCGCGTGGCCTTCGGCAAGGACGGCACTTATGACCCGAACTCGAAACTGGGCGCGCTGCTGAACCTGAAGGGCAAGCAGTCTTATGCGGTACCGCCGACCATGGATATCTCGGGCTATAACGAAGTTTACATCTGGTGTGACGTCGCCGGCGTTCCGCTTGGCGTTGCAGCGCTTTCGTAACCCAACGACGAATTGCGCCCGGAGGCCGGTAATTACCGGCCTCTGACAAGGCGTTAGGTGCCATAGCGCCTGTCTGTTACACTCACCTCAAGGAACCAGTTCCAAGGTGTGTATCATGACGAAGATTGCCAAGATTACGTTATTGTTCGTGGTATTCGTGGATCTGATCGGACAAGGGCTGGTCTTTCCCATCATCAACTCTTTGATCATGGAAACAAAATCCGGGTTCCTGCCGGAAAGCACATCTATGGGTCAGCGCCATTTCTACTATGGGCTGGTGATCGGATGTTTCTTTCTGTCCTGGTTTTTGGGTGTGGTCTATGTCTCAAAGGTCTCGGACTCCATCGGGCGTAAGAATGCATTGCTGGTGTGTTTAGGCGGCGCGCTGGCCGGTTATGCCATCACCATCACGGCACTCTACCTTAACAGTTTGCTTCTGCTGATCGTTGGCCGGTCGATCACCGGCTTTACGGCGGGTAATCAGCCCATTGCACAAGCGGCGATGATTGACGGCAGCACCGATGCCGCCGACCGCGACCGAAACATGGGGTATATCATCACCGGCGTCAGCTTTGGTCTGGTCGGCGGCCCGATTATCGGGGCTGTTCTGTCCGACGCGGCGATACTGGGCAGCTATGCCACGCTCAAGATGCCGTTCTATGGCGCGTTTGTTCTGGTGTTGATCGCCATCTTCCTGGTAAGCGTCTACTTCAAGGACACCCGCACCGAACGCGCGGCTTTCGTATTCCGTCCACGTGATATCACCGACAGCTTGATCGCAGTGCGGGAACATCCGATGGTTTTGAAAATCCTGCCCGTCTACGCATTGTTCATGATTGCCAACGTCACGTTCTACGTCTTCGTCGACAACTTTCTGACCAGCGCCTGGGGTTATGGTGTCATCGGTGGCAGTATGGCGATGGTGGTCATCGGCTTTGCGTTGGCGTTTTCCAGCACATTCCTTGTGAAACCGGCGCAAGAGAGGTTCAGCAAACACTCCATCATCCACACCTCATTGGTGGTTATGGTGATCTGCGGCTTTGGCTTCGCCTTCAGCCCCAGCGGTGTTCTGAGCTACGTCCCGGTCTTCTTCTTCTATTTCTTCTTTGGCGTCGCCTACCCGACCCTGCTAGGTCTGTTTTCGTCCAGCGTTGGCGAAGCGGATCAGGGTTGGGTCATGGGCGTTACGACGGCGGTCTTCTGTCTTGCCGGCGGTGTCATGTCCCTGGTCGGCGGCGGATTGATGAGCATCGACATTCGCCTGCCTTATTACATCGTCATCGCAACCGCCCTACTTGGGCTGGTCGGCATGTACCGGCGCTGGAAGGGGAAAGAAATCTCGGCGCTGTTGGCCTAGATCGTCTCAACCGTCAGATTGCCATTGGTATAGACGCAGATGTCTGCGGCAATCGCCATGGCTTCACGCGCGACCTCTTCGGCGGGTTTATCGCCGCCCATCATTGCCCGCGCAGCGGCCAGGGCAAAGTTTCCACCTGATCCAATGGCGGCCACGTTGTGTTCGGGTTCCAGCACATCCCCCGCCCCGGTGATAACCAACAGGTCTCTGCCGTCGGTGACGATCAGCATTGCCTCAAGCTTTTGCAGGTACTTGTCGGTGCGCCAGTCCTTGGCCAGCTCGACCGAGGCACGGGCCAGTTGACCGGGCGTCGCTTCCAGTTTCGCCTCAAGCCGTTCCAGTAGAGTAAAAGCGTCAGCGGTCGAACCGGCAAATCCGGCGACAACTTCAAACCCGCCCGGCGACAAGCGGCGCACTTTGCGCGCAGTGCCTTTGATCACGGTCTGGCCCAGGCTGACCTGTCCGTCCCCGGCAATAACGACTTGCCCGCCTTTTTTGACACCAATGATCGTGGTCCCGTGCCATCCGGGAAAATCGCTGTCCGCCATGAAAGCCTCCGTGTTCTCAGTCGCTATATATGGGCCGGGCGCGGGATCGGCGCAACCCGTTGCACAACTGCCCAAAAGATATGCACAAAACGCAAACCGGGGTTACCAGACCAGCAATTGTGAGTCCTCGCGCTTGGGACTACATGAGGCTCACAACCGACAACGGGTCGGCTGTTTCAGATATAAGGACTGGGAACATGGCAACAACTGCAAACATCCATGCCCCACTCGGAGCAGCTACCATCCTGCACGTAGTGGATGCATTCATCAATGTCTTCGAATCCGCTGTTGAGTGGAACGAAAGCCGCAAGACACGCAAGATCCTGTCGGGTCTGACCAACGCACAGCTGGAAGACATCGGTCTGGTGCGTGCGGACATCGCAAAAATCTGATCCCGCAATCAGAACCAGAATTTGAAGCAGCCGCCCGGGTATCCGAGCGGCTTTTTCTTTGTCAGCTTTGCACGTATTTACCAGCCTGATCTGGCAAAAACGCCTCGATCGCGGCTGTGGCGATGACATGGCGCGTGCCAGCGGCGTCATCCACAACATCCAACCCACCCTTGACGGCCCGCACTTGGGCGCGGCCCCTTGGCAGATCGGCGGCGACCTTGTCACAGTCAACCTCGTCAGGTTGTTGAACGGCGATGGTCACCTGAACCCGCATCTCCTTGTGATCGATTCCAAGCTTGGAAAACAGCGTGATCGACGAATGATGCAGCGCGTCCTGCACGGCGCGACAGGCGGCTTTGGTGTAATCCTGACCGTACAGATCGTTGCCGGTGCCCACTTCCAGAATGATGCGTTTTTCGGTCATTGGGCGGGCTCCATATCGAATGAGACGATGACCGCCGCATTGGCGATCACAGTGCGGCCATCGGTATGGGGCTTATCGATATCCAGACCACCCTGCGTTACCGTGATGTTGGGTTGGCCGTACGGAAAGATCGCCTTCAGCGTATCGGTATCGACTTTGTCGGGCTGCTGCACACCCACCTCGGCGTCGATGATCATCGCCTCTTTCGGAAACCCGAACAGCTCGGCCATGTTCACCGAGTTATGCCACAGCGCATCCTTGATCGCCCGCAGGGCGGCCTCGGTGTAATCCTCGCGCCGCAGGGATGTGCCCATCCCGAATTCCACTAGAACCCGTGTTTTCGCCATTTGATTTCCCTGTATTGATGGCCCAATTGAGCCAGTCACAAAAAAGGGCGCCCAAATTCGGACGCCCTTGATCAAAACCGATCACATCGGATCAGATGGATTCGTCGATCCAGCTTTGCAGCGCGGCTTTGGGGGCCGCACCTGCGCGGTTCGACACAACCTGACCGTCCTTGAAGATGAACAGAGCAGGAATGCCACGAACACCCATGGCGGCAGCGGCGTTCGGGTTGCTGTCCACGTCCACCTTGGCAATTTTAATCTTGCCGCCGTATTCGTTGGCCAGTTCTTCCAGAGCGGGGCCGATCTGTTTACAGGGGCCGCACCATTCGGCCCAGAAATCCACCACAACGGGGACATCAGAGTTTTTGACTTCGGCGTCAAAGGTATCGTCGGTAACGGCAACGGTCGACATATTCTGTCTCCTGAATGGGGTATCTCGGGAACAGAACGTAGGGGCCGGGCAATCCAAGGTCAAGATATCTGGGTGCGCGACAGGGCGTGCGTCACAAGATCGTGTGGCAGCCACATCAAATCTGCCGTCCTGGTCCATAGGATCGCGGTGCGGATTTCGTGGTTCGGATAGACCTGCGACAAGGCGTTGGCATACGCCCCCATCTGTCGCAAAAGCCCCTCAGGACATGTCTCAGCACTGTTGGGAACCGTTGCATTTGTTTTGAAATCAATGACCTGAACCTCGGTATCGGTGACGATCAGTCGGTCGATCACCCCATGCATGCGACGTCCGTTCAGGTCGGCTGTCACGGGCACCTCAGCCAAGGCGTCGGCGGCAAAGACAGGCCGAAGATGCGCCGCAGTCAAAACGTCGCATGCCTCGTCCAGCAACTCTTGCCGTTCCGCGTCCTGCATATCGGGCAGAACCCGTGCGCAAAGCTGCGGCCAGTCTTCCCGCGCAATCGAAGGCAAGTGTTCCAGCAGTAGGTGCAACCGCGTGCCGCGCAGCTTTGCCGCCTCTTCGTCCTGACCTGCATCGCCGGGCAAAGCCTTGGCGCCGCCCAAATCGGAAGGGCTGAGCGTTTCCGCTTCAGGCTCTGGTTGTGTGGCGGGCGACAGGAACGGGGCTGGCAGGTCCGTCACGGCAGTTAAGGTCTCTGCGGACTCAATAATCGGCGATGCGTTCCAATCACCATGTGACAATCGCAGCGTTTCTGAACTGGGCAGCGCCAGCGCCCCTGCCCGTTCCATCGCGGCCTGAACCATCTGATACCAGCTGGTCCCATCCTTACCGACATCGCCGGCAGCCGCCACGATCAACCACTTTTCAGCCCGAGTTAGAGCCACATAGAGCAAGCGAAGCCGCTCATTTTCTTCCCGTTCACGGGCCTCGCCGCGCGCGCGCGCAATCAATGCCGGAGAAGCATCTGCCGGAACTTTCCAAAGTGGTGTGCCCTCGGCCACCAGGATCTCGGCATCGCGCGGAGCTTGCCGTTTACCCGTGTCCGGCAGGATCACAATCGGCGCCTCCAACCCCTTGGAGCCATGTACGGTCATCACCCGGATCATGTTGCCCACACCGCTCATCTGCCGTTTGATTTCCAGATCGTCGGTCTGCATCCACACCAGAAATCCGGTCAAGCTGGGGATATCTGTGCGCTCATAGGCCAGCGCCTGCGACAGCAACGCGTTGATCCCGTCTTCGGCCTCGGCGCCCAGTCTGCCCAACAGTTTACGACGGCCCTCATGGCGAGTCAGGATGCGTTCGATCAGGTCGTAGGGCCGCAGAAAGTCGATCTGCCCGCGCAGGTCGTGCAGAACGGCCAGTGTTTCAGGGTACTCATCGGCGCGTTGACGTAGAGCCGCCCAAAGGAACTGTTCTTTGCGCCGATGTGCCAAGTCGAACAACTGTTGTTCGCCCCACCCGAACAGGGGCGATTTCAAAACCGTGGCAAGCGACAGGCTATCCTCAGGCGTGGCCAGAAAGCTTAACAGCGCCGCCAGGTCTTTGACCGCCAATTCCGCGCCGACCTTAAGCCGGTCTGCTCCAGCGATCGGCAGTTCAGCGGCTTTGCAGGCGCGGATGATCTCGGCAAACAGGTCCGAGCGGCGCTGAACGAGGATCAGGAAATCCCCTGGCTGAACCTTACGCCGCACAAATGTGCCGGGCGTTTCGCCATCCTCAGGGATCGTCTCACCCTGTTCGATCATTGCCTTGATCGACTGCGCCACTTTTTCGGCCAGAATGACGGTGTGATGCCGTGCGCCAGGCCGATCTACCGGATCGGTCCAGTCGGTATCGTCATCGTCTTCGACCTTTTCAACCACGGGCCACAAATCCACGCGGCCGGGCAGATCAGCCTTGAACGCGCGGTGTTGGCTTTCCTTATGAAACCCGGCCTCAACGCGGTTTTCAAACAGGATGTCGACCAAGGACAAGATCGCACTGGAGGATCGGAATGAGTATTCTAACGTGGAATCCCACAGTTTAGAGCCTGATTCCAAGAGTTTTCGCCCAAACTCAGCTTGCATCAGATCGAATGCCTGCGGATCGGCACCCTGAAACGAATAGATCGACTGCTTTTTGTCACCGACCACAAAAATTGTGCGCTTAACCCCGGACCGGGCCCCTTCCCCGCTGGTAAATTCCTGCGCCAGTTTTTCGACCACGTACCACTGGTCCGGGCTGGTATCCTGCGCCTCGTCCACCAGAATGTGGTCGATGCCGCCATCCAGTCGGTACAACACCCATTCGGCAACTGCGGGATCATTCAGCACCCGCCGCGCGCGTAGGATCAAGTCGTCAAAGTCCAACCACCCGCGCAGTTGCTTGCGCCGCTCATATTCCGGCAAAAACGCCGCAGCGAAGCGGTGCAGCACCATTGTCTTGCGCGCGGCAACCAGGGCCAGCCGTTGCTCACGCGCTGCCTCGACCCGCAGCATCAACGCTTCGAGTTGGGGCATCTGGTCCACCAGCACGTCTTCTCGCAGAGTTTTGGTGGGGAAACTGTTGATTTTGGCCGTAAAGGGTTCTTTGGCGGATTTTCCGGTCAGAAATACACTTTCCAGTATTGGCAAGCTGCTGACCCGAGTCTCGGAAAATGCTGCCAGCTTGTCGGCCGCCTTGGCGTTGTTGCCGCCGCTTTCGGAAAGCGCCGGCAGGATCGACCGGATCAATTCCACTTCGCCACCCAGAAACACACGTCCTTTCAAGGCGTCTTCATCGAATCCGTCGGACAGTTCAAACCGCTGCAGCACATCGGCCCATTCCAGCGGCTGCGCAAACAGGTTGCGTTTCTGGGTGATGGCCGCGGTGAGTTTGTCGAACCCTGTATCTGTGACAAACCGGGCGACGTCTTCGATCAGATTCGCCTGCGGACCTGCGGCAAAATCCTCGACAACCTCTTCACGCAATAGGGCCGCCGCACGGTCCTCCATCTCGGAAAATTGCGGGCTGACCCCGGCCTCAAGAGGGAAGCGCCGCAGCAACGAGGCGCAAAACGAGTGGATCGTCTGGATCTTCAAGCCACCAGGCGTTTCAATAGCGCGCGCAAACAAGGTTCTGGCCTGTGCCAGCCGTTCCGAGTCGATCTCGCCGGGTACGCCCAGATCGGTCAGTTGGGACATCAGACCGGCATCATCCTTCATTGCCCATTGTCCGAGGCGATCAAACAACCGGTTTTGCATCTCACTGGCGGCGGCCTTGGTGTAGGTCAGGCAAAGGATATGCTGTGGCTGGACGCCGCCCAACAGCAATCGGGCCACCCGATCAGTCAGCACCCGCGTTTTTCCTGAGCCTGCATTGGCCGCCAACCAGGTCGAGGCGTCGGGCCGCGCGGCCTGTACCTGCCGCTCGGTTGCGTCGTTGCGAGCGCTCATGTCAGGTCCTCGGGCGTAGTGTCATCAGTGCGGTCCCATTCCCCGAACCGGGCCAGTTGATCGTAGTCACCCACATCCGAATCCTTGTGCAACATCCGACGGGAAGAAAACCCCTGATCAGGCTCTAAATAGGCAGAGACCAGCTCTTTGAGCTCGGCCAGAACTTTGTCTGGAGGCTCTTTCGCCAGCGGTGCGGGTACTTCTTTGTAAGTGCCGCCCATGCCAATGAAAATCGCCTCGGCCACGGGTGAAGGGTCGAAACCGTCGATACCGCCCTCTTCGGCAATCGCGGCTTCGATCAGTAACTGTTTGTCGAACTTGGATTGCTGGCTTTCCGTCGGGGGCGTTCCTGTCTTGTAATCGACAATCCGCAACGCGCCGCGTTTGTTGCGATCTATCCTGTCAGCACGGCCCGCGATGGTGAAATCCAGGGGCGACAGTACAAGTTTCACCGCCGCTTCGAAGGCGACCGGCCCCCCGTCCCCTCGCCGCGCGATTTCGGCGGCCAGAAAATCATCCGCGATGCGTTCCAACCGCGCCAGCCACAGCTTACGCGCTGTGGGCCACGCAACATGTTGATCCAACAAGGTTTCCGCACGTTTTAAAAAGCTTTCGCGGGTCAACAAGGCGGTGTCCAGAACACTGTCTTTGACGAAACGTTCCAGAATTTCGTGGATCACGATCCCGCGCAACAAGGCATCCGGCGCTTGCACCAAAGGGTCCAGCGGTTTCAGGCGCAGCACATGTTTGGCGTAAATCGCATAAGGATCGCGGATCAGCCGTTTGATTTCCGTCACGGTCAACCGGTTCGGGCGCGATGCCACTGGCGGCCGCGGAGATGGGCGCGTTGCCGGTTCGATATGCGGCGCGACTTCAAGCTGTTCCGCCCATTGCAGCCATTGCCGGCCTTTGTTGCGCATTTCTGACAGTGCCTCACACCCGCCCTGCCCCGGCAAGCCGTGCAGCAGGTTCGTCAGGCGGTTCAGCCAGCGTGATGGAACGGTTTCTGCGTCATCGGACCGCTTGGCACGGGTCAGCCAGACCTCGGGCGCGCCGATGGCTTGTTGAAAGTCATGTGCCGACAAGCCGATCCGCCGTTCGGGCAGCAAAAGTCCGGCCTTGTCGCGCATCTGGCGGTTCAGCCAGGGGTCTGGTGCGGCAGCCTCGGGCCAGCTGCCTTCATTTAGGCCGCCCAAGATAAGCAAATCTGCCCCTTGCACGCGCGCTTCAAGCGTGCCCCAGATCATGATGTGTGGATGCGGGGCGTCGCGATCCCGGACCTCTTCGCCCGCGAGCAAAGCACCCAACAGGTCGGCGAAATCATGGGCGGTCATCGGGCCGCCGTGTTGTGCCTCTTTTTCCAGTGCGCTTAGGACGCCTTGCGCCTTTTGGCCTGCGTTCTTGTCCCAGAGCGTGCCTGTTTCCCCTGACGCGCCCGCCGAAATCGCCTCGGCCAAGATGCGCAGTCTGGCAACCCAATCCGTCAATGGGAGTTGGCCGGCGATCTGTTGTTCGCAGAAATGGGCGATTAGCCAACGCACCCAATCCTCGGGCGCCTCTTTGCGGATTGCAAAAGCGGTCAGGCTGACGCTGTCCGGGAAAGGAGGACCGTGTCGGCGCAAATCCAGTTCAAGGTCCCGGGTATGCAGCAAATGCGCGCCACGCTCGCCGCCATCATGACACAGTGGATGTTTCAGAAGGGTCAGCAACGCCTCGCCATCCAGCCGCCGTGCGAAAAGCCCCGCCACGTGACGCAGAAACCGGCCGGGCGGCGATAATTGCAGCGGCAGACCAGCGCTGTCATCGGGAAGGATGTTCCAGCGATCCAAAGCAGCGCTGACTTGGCGGGTCAGCATCCGGTCAGGCGTGATTAGCGCGGCAGTTTGGCCGGTTTCGGCTGACTGGCGAAGGCGCAGTGCGATGGCCAGGGCCTCGGATCTGGGCGATTGCGCCTCGACCAGTGTCACGTCCTTTGTGGCGCCATCCAGATCGGTCAGTTGCGGGCCTTCGGACATCCATGCATCAGTGATTGGCGCCGGGCGTAAAGCCAGCGAAACCAAGCGGTTGCGAGCAGGCGAGGGTGGTTGATCACCCGTCCAAGGCATGATTTGATCTGGCTCCAAACCAAGCCGTGACATCAGCTTGCGGAACCGGTACTGCGGGTGATCTTCCGATGTCAGCGCATCGTCCAGTCCTCGCCAAACACGGTCGGGCTGATCGAAATCGTAACCCGGCAGGATCAACGCGCCTTGCGGCAGGCGCGCGACCGCCTCCATCAGCATCAGAGTGGTTCCGCGAGACCCGGTTGACCCGGCAAGGATAACCGGATGCTGCGGCGGAGCGACTTGCCAACGTTCTATCAGGTTTTCCACCACAAGCCGCTGCCGGGCCTGAACATCCAGCGCATCTGGGCCTGAATCTATGATTTGATCGGCAATTCCGATGAACTTTTGCGCCCTTTCCCAATGCCCGGACATGTCACTGACATCCAAATTCCGGATCGCGTCGGGCGAAACACCTTCGCCCTGCATCTCATCAATCAACGCGGCTAGGCTGTCGGACAAGTCAAAAAGTGAAGACCGTGCAGCCAGATCAGGCTGTTGTTCCAACAGCTTAGCGATCAACTGCGTCAACTCTAACCTGCGCCGCAGCGGTGGAATCGCCGGAGGTATCTGCGCAAGATCGACGCTTTCCCCCAGATCGGTAACCAATGAAAGATGCGGCAATAGGCACGCCGGGCCTTGGTCAAACAGGTCGCGGACGCGCCGGGCCATACGCCTTGTATTGACGACCAGTTGAACGCGCGCCAGCATCTCGGGCGGATGCGCTGCACTACGATCTTGCAGCCCCTGAACCAGCATTTTTGGGAAGTCCGAACCGGGCGAAACGGCAAAAACGCGCGGAGCTGGGCTGGGTTCAAACATCGGCAATCAACCCCTCGGCTAGTGCAATCCCTTCGGGGTGGCCGACATCGCACCAGCGACCGGGATAGGTGAGGGCAAACAGACGATCCTGCCGCTGCAACTGGTCCCATAGCACGTTAAGTGAGAACGCTTTCTCAGGGATATCCATCAACCCTTCGGATTTCATGATCTGCGCACCGCCATAGATCAAACTGCCGCCGCGCACGATCCGTCCGTTCTCATCTGCTGTGAAATCGCCTTTGCCGGTGTGCCCGACAGTCTGATCCACCGGTACACACATCAACAGCGCGTCCATGTGATCGGGATTCCACGCCTCGCGGAGCATCGTCAAAGGGTTCGGTCCTGACCAGATCGCGTCTGGGTTCAGGGTGTAAACCGGGTGCGATCCAAGCAGGGGCAAAGCGGCGCGTATTCCGCCGCCAGTCTCAAGAATTTCCGGCGTTTCATGGGAAAGCAGAACACCTTTTGGGACGAGATGAGCTTCAAGCTGATCTGGCAGATAATGTAGGTTGGCCACGATACGCTTGGGTTGCAGGGCATTCACCAAATCCAACGCGTGATCAATCAGAGGCCGGCCAGCGACCTTGATCAGTGGTTTGGGCCGATTTTCGGTCAACGCGCCCATACGGGTGCCAAACCCGGCTGCAAACAGCATGACGGCTTCGGGGTCTTGGGTCATTTCTGTCGAAGCCTGTCCAGATTTTCAGGGGTGGGCGCGGGCAGGGTGTCGCGCAGCAGATCGGCGATGGTTACCAGCGCGGGATGTTCCAGGTCTCGCATCAGATGGGCCCAAGTCGCCGGAATCAGATCGACATAGCTGGGCTTGCCATATTCGGTTGCCAGCCGGGCAAATACGCCAAGTATGCGCAGGTTTCGCTGTGCACCCAAAACGGCGTAGGCAGTGCGGAAGTCATGATCATTTACTCCGGTCGCGGCGATATAGCGATTCAGCATTTGCATCTCGGTTCCAAGTGACACATCGCGACGCACGTCCTGCAACAACGATACCAGGTCATAAGCCGGATGGCCCAGCATGGCGGTTTGAAAGTCCAACAGACCGGCGCGCTGAACCCCGTCGCGATCCGGCAACCAGATCAGGTTTTCGGCGTGGTAATCGCGCAGCACAACAACTTTGGATCCCGAAGTTTCCCGGTGCAGAATGTCCGAGAACCGGTTTTCGAAACGGTTACGCGCATCGGTGTCGTGCATGCCCTGCACGGCCTGCGCGTATTTGGTAAAGGACAACGCGGCCAGCTCGGTCATCAAACTCGGATCATAGGATGGCAAAGACAGGCTTGGCGCGTTGTGCAGGTCGATCAGAACATCCGTTGCAACCTTATAAAGCGCACGCTCCATGCTGGGGGTCTGCACGAGCACGCGCGCGAAGAGGTCGTCGCCAAGGTCTTCGAGCAGCAGGAATCCGTAATGCGTGTCTTCGGCATAGATCTCAGGCGCGCTCAGGCCAAGGGACCGCAGGTATTCGGCCATGCGGGCAAAGTCTTTGACATTTTCCGCTTTGCCCGGAGGTGAATCCATCAACACGGCCGTCTTGCCGGTTTCCGGATCGGTCAGCCGCTCGTACCGCCGGTTCGAGGCATCCCCAGCAAGCGGCGCGTGCTTTGCATTTGACCATTTGGTCTGCGCGATCAACGCTTCGGCCAATACTGCGCGGTTTGTCATGCAGGAATCCTTAGTTTCACGGGCCATTTCGGGGCTGACCAGGAAAGAGTCAGATGGCGTGCTTCTGTCATGTTAGGGTCTGTTTCGAAGGATATCTTCACCGCAGACTCCGGTGTCAGCGGGCCCAATTTATCCGGCCATTCAATCAGGCAGATTGCGCTTTCAAAAGCCTCGGTCACGCCCAGTTCTTCGACCTCCTCAACCGCGCTCAGGCGATACAGATCGCAGTGCCAGATTTCCCCGGCCGGCGTGTCATAAGCCTGAACCAACGTGAAAGTCGGCGAAGGCACATCTTCGGGCTCGACCATCAGCGATTGGATCAGGCTGCGGGCAAAATGGGTCTTTCCGCTGCCGATCTCGCCCTCAAGCAGTAAGATGTCTCCAGATCTCAATTCTGCACCGAGGCGGGCAGCGAATTCTGCTGTTTCCTCGGGCGAATTCAAAGTGAACGTGCGGGGCGAATTGGTCATGGCGCCACAATGGCCTTGCGCCCGGTTGGCTGCAACCCGGTTCAGGCGCTGATTTGCTGCGCCTCTTGCCGCATCAGCGCATCCCGATCCACCGAGAAACGAACAATGGTGGCCCCGTTCTGCATCGGGCTGACAGTGCACAACACCTGGATACCGTTTCGCAGATAGATCACGCCTGACCATTCCGCGCGATTTTCCCGCGCCTCTACAAAATCGCGAATTTCGCCAAGGATTGGTGTCGCGGTGCAATGTTCCTGCCAGCTTTTGGTCACCTCAAGAACGGAGTCCGCGTCAAAGCCTGCGTCGCCTGTATCACCCCAAAGCTGTTGGTAGGCGAAATTGGTAAAAGCCAGTGTACCATCGTCACTGAAGACGGCGATGGCATCGGCCAGTTTGTCCAGAATGGATTGCATCAGATCCATTTCTGACCGGAACCGACGGGTCAGAGTGATCTCGGCAGTGATGTCCTCGAACAAGAAGGCAACCGCTCCGTCCGGGTGCGGGCGTCCACTGACCGAATAAACCGAGCCCGAGGGCAGGGACCATGTCTCTTGATAGTTTCCGTCCTCCGCCGCTTCGAGAAGGTCGTTCATCTGACTGCGCCAGCTGCGATAGTTCTTGGGCTCGGGCATCATGTGCTGATCCCGCAGGCGATCGAAAAAGCTGGATAGGCCGGGGCGGCAGCTTAGGAAATCCGGGGGCAGGGTGGTCAGGTCGATCAGGGCCGGGTTGAACAACGCCAACTGACGGTTACGGTCAAAAATAGCCAGCCCGATGGACAATTGCGCAAAGGTCTTGGTCATGGTCTGAACGAATTTGCGCTGCGCCATCTCCGCCTCGACGATTGCGTTGATGTCCACGGCATAAGACAAGTGCCCTTCGGGGTGATCTACCAACGTCAGATCGAACCACAGCTTGTTTTCACTGAACGCCGAAGAAATTGAGACCCGCGCCTTTGCGCTTAGCCGTTGGTCGGCATCGGGGACCGGAAACAATGGTGCGGTCAGGTCCGTGTCCTGATCCCGCACTTTGCGCACCAGCGAAACATAAGCGGCATTGCACCAGCGCACATCGCCTTGATGATCCAACAGCCAGACAGGGTAGGGTGCCTTTTCCATGGCAAGGCGGTTTGGATCATTTGATGCGCTTTGAGGCATCGACAGGCATTCGGTCCTGTCGCGTAACTGAACGCGCACGATGCCGTCTATCCATTCGCACAGAACATCGCGTTCAACCGTACAATCGATGGCCGGGATGACCAAATTGCCTTCACGCCGGACCCGATCAGGTGTCTCGGGGAATGTCGGAAAATCCCTGTGTAGCAGTCGGCACAGATCGGCCCAGTCGCGGACCTGCTCGAACCCTTCCAGCGCGATGTCCGAGTGACTGATAAGTCGGTCACCATCAAACAAGAAGGCTGCATCAAACAAGGAGGCAGGTGAGGACAGCCCAAAGTTGTCCCCCCGTTCCCGCCTGCGGGGCAACAGCCACTGCACGGCAAGGCTTGCGGAAACAAGGCCGATGATGGCCAGAATGATCCAGTCGACCATGCGCCCTCCGGTGCGCGAAACCAAGAAACCGTACTATGCGCCTTAATGGTTAACGGGGTCTTAACCAATGTTCGCCAGTGTCAGGTCAGGTTTGAAACCGTTGGTTTACACCTGAAGGCACAGGCGTATCACCAGTTTGCGCATCCACAAGGTTACGTGGCCAGGTCACCTTGACGATCGCGCCCCGGCGTTCGGGGTTATCCGACAGGGTTTGGTATGGGTCCGATCCGTTGGCGAAATCCAGCTCGGCTCCGCTGCGTTCAAGCAGCGTTTTGGCAATGAAAAGACCCAGGCCCATGCCTTCATATTCCGGACGGGTCTTTTTGTCGGTCTCACTCCGGCGGCGACGCATGAAGGGATCGCCGATCCGACCGATCATCTGCGACGGATATCCACGACCGTCATCCATGATACTGACGGTGATCTGTTTGGTGGACCACTCCGCCTCGACCCAGACATTTCCGCGCGAAAAATCCACCGCGTTCTGGATCAGGTTGCGCAGGCCGTGAATGATCTCGGGCTTGCGCAGGATCGAGGGCTGCTGCACATCGCCATCCTCGGCCGGGCCTTCGAAGAAATGAACGGTCTTGCCACGGTTGATATGCGGCTCGGCTGCTTCGTGCACCACGGTCGAAAGCGGGGCTTGTCGCAAATGCAGATCATCTTTGCCCGCCCTGCCCATGTCTCGCAGGATATCGCGGCAACGGTTCGCCTGTTCGCGGATCAGGGCGGCGTCCTCGATAAGGTCGGGCCGGTCATCCAATTCCTCAATCAACTCGGAGCTCGCCAGTTTGATCGTTGCCAGCGGCGTGCCCAGCTCATGCGCGGCGGCGGCGACCACGCCGCCTAGATCGGTCAGCTTCTGTTCGCGCGCAAGCGCCATATGGGTGGCGGCCAGCGCTTCGGACATGGACTGCACCTCTGAGCTGACGCGATGCGAATACGCACCCAGAAAGACAATTGCGATGACGATTGCGGCCCAGTTTCCGAACAGTAGAATATCTGGGATGTCCAGTTCTGCCCCCAATGCGGTGCGCAAAGGCAGGTGGAATTCGGCCAGAAGTGTTGTCAGGACAATGGCCACGCCGCCGATTATCAAGGTTGACCGGGTGCTCATGACGCTCGCGGAAATCGTTACAGGCCCCACCAGCAACAGCGCAAACGGGTTGTTCAGCCCGCCGGTCAGGTACAGCAAAATGGTCAGTTGAAGCAGGTCGAACAGCACCATCAGGAAGTTCTCGAACTCGGACAGGCGCTTGTTGCGGGGAAACAGCAGAATTGCAGTCAGGTTCCCCATGACCGACACCCCGATCGCCAGATAGCAAAGCGTCGCATCCAACTGGATGTCATAGGTCTGCTGCGCGACCGTGATCGCTGTGATCTGGCCGAAGATCGCCACCCAGCGCAACAAGATCAGTGTGCGTAGCCGAATCCAGCTGCTGCGTTCCTGACCGCGCCATAGTGTGATGTTGGAATTTGCCATCGGTCGATTTTGTCCTGTTGCATCGGCTGAACTTCTTGATAGGTGTCCCGGCCGAAACGATCAACAACCCCTCTTATGTCAGGATTGATGTCATGGTCCGTCTTTATGCCATCCTCGCAACCGTTGTTCTGG
The DNA here is from genome assembly GCF_059611125.1 of Ruegeria sp. CDSB029. NCBI lineage: Bacteria > Pseudomonadati > Pseudomonadota > Alphaproteobacteria > Rhodobacterales > Roseobacteraceae > Ruegeria > Ruegeria sp. CDSB029. The sequence goes on along the minus strand of NZ_JBXWOX010000002.1, from coordinate 12,037 downwards.
CCGTGGGCCTGGGGGCCATGTGGCTGCTGACGCGCGGTGCCGGATCAGACGACAAGTTCGCACAATGCCGGACCAGTCAGATCGCTGGCGGAACGGCGGCCATCGGCGGGCCGTTTGAGCTGCTCAACGGCAAGGGCGAAACAGTCACCGACACCGATGTGATCACCGAACCGACGCTGGTCTATTTCGGCTATACCTTCTGCCCCGACGTCTGCCCCTTCGACATGTCCCGCAATGCCGAGGCCGTGGACATTCTGGCCGAGCGTGGCCAGTCCGTGACACCCTTGTTCATCTCAATCGACCCTGACCGTGACACGACCGAGGTGGTAGCGGACTATGCCTTTAACCTGGGTGGCAAGACTATCGCGCTGACCGGCACGCCCGAGCAGGTCAAGGCAGCCAGCAAGGCCTACAAGACCTACTACAAGGCCCATGACAAAAGCGATGAGTACTATCTGGTCGACCATTCGACCTTTACCTATCTTGTCACACCCGAGGATGGGTTCATCGAATTCTTCAACCGGGACGACACCGCCGAGCAGATGGCCCACAAGGTTGGCTGTTTCCTCGACAAAATCTAGAAAACGACGGGTGTTTGACCTTTGGGATGGCGCTGCTATTACTCATGGTTAAGCCAAAGGCGTGAAATAGCGGAAAGAACAGAATATGGCGGACAGCTCTGACCTCGACATCGGCCCCGATAAAACGCTGCTTTTGGTGGACGATGACGAACCGTTTCTGAGACGTCTGGCAAAAGCCATGGAGAAACGCGGGTTCGAGGTTGAAACCGCAGGTTCCGTCGCCGCAGGCCGCGCCATTTCCACCGCCCGCCCGCCCGCCTATGCGGTCGTTGACCTGCGGCTTGAGGACGGCAATGGTCTGGATGTGGTCGAAGTTCTGCGCGAAAAGCGCCCCGACAGCCGGGTTGTGGTCCTGACCGGATACGGTGCGATTGCCACCGCCGTTGCTGCGGTCAAGATCGGCGCCACGGATTACCTGTCGAAACCCGCCGACGCCACCGACATCACCAATGCGCTGCTGGCCAAGGGCGACGAACTGCCCCCACCACCAGAAAATCCCATGAGTGCGGACCGCGTCCGTTGGGAGCATATCCAGCGGGTCTATGAGCTGTGCGACCGGAACGTTTCCGAGACCGCACGGCGCCTGAACATGCACCGTCGGACATTGCAGCGGATATTGGCGAAGCGCAGTCCGCGGTAAAAGCTTAGTTTCACTCCGGGTGTTTGATACGGACCAAATGGGCTTTGCCTCTCTTTTGCCGCATTGGTTCTTCAATTGCGTCTGCAAAACAGGCAAAAGGCGATTTAATGAAAAAGTTGATGCTATCGGTGGTCTTTTCTTTAGGCGGTTTTGGCGCAGCGCAAGCATTCGAAGCTGAAGACTACATACACTTGGGTTCGTGTTCTTACGAAGAACTTGAACAATGTGCGGAAGCCCAGTTCGATGAATGCATGTACGCTGCCGAGGGTTATGACCTTCACTTTCAAGCTCACCGAGCAAGTTGCGCTCGCGCCCTTTCCGAGCAAGCTGACTTGGTGCTGAATGAATTCTACCAAATGGTTCTGTTAAAGACGAAGATCATTGAGCGTGAACTTGATGATACTGCGTATACCGGCCAAGAAGAATTGCTGCGAAACTCCCAGCGTGCGTGGTTGGAGGTCCGGGACACGACCTGTGAGTTAAATGTTCTGTATGGTGCGATTTACAGGGGATACGATACTGCGGTCGTTAATTGCTTGGGGCGTATGACGGTTCGTAGAGTTGCCGATCTGCAAAATGAAATTGGTAGCTATCTAGACTGATTTAAACATAATAATGTCCCCTAAAGAAGCGCTAACAACTCCCCATATCGCTTCGTATACGCCCGCCGCACCTCTGTCGGTGGGCGCAACGTGATCCCCAAGCCCTTCATCACCGCCTTGTCCGGCCGCCCAAATACCTTGAATGCCATGGCCTAGGAAAAGTCTGCAATATTGCGCCGGTCCTGACGGTTTAGTGACTTGATACCAGTTCCATTTTGCCCGAGGTTCGGGCAGGGAATTCATCTTTCGTCACAATGGAGTAAATCAATGATCGGCTATGTGACCATCGGCGTTTCGGATTTGGAGCGCGCTAAAAGTTTTTATACGACACTGTTTGCCGACAAGGGCGCAAAAGTTGTGATCGACGCTGGTCGCATCGCCTTCATCGGAAATGACCCGTTAGCTCCGATGCTCGCCGTTTGCACACCCTACGATGGCGAAGTCTGCGAGACCGGCAACGGTGGAATGGTTGCTTTTGCAGCAGACTCCAAGGATGAGGCCAAAGCGCTGTACGAAAAGGCAATAAGCTTGGGAGCTACAGATGAAGGAGAACCCGGCCAGCGCGTCCCTGATCGGTTCTACGGTGCTTATGCTCGCGATCTGGACGGCAACAAGCTGTGTTTCTACGTCTTCGGTTAAAGCTGGTTCAGCAGAACCTCATGCCGATCCATAAGCGCCCGCCTTACCTGAACAGGCGGGCGTACTCGATTGGCACCTTTTCCTTATGACCCTGACGCGGAATTTGGCGAACCGCAAACCGCGATAGCACGCAATGAACTTGGGTGGATCTGAGCGGTAAACCGTTCAGAGGACTCTCATTTAGGTGGATTGCCAGAGTCCGGATAAATGAACCCGTTCACGGGGTACAAACTGCCATATTGACCCGGAAGGCTTTCGACCCGAACCAAGGTCCAGTCATTGTGCTTGGATACGTCTTTGACGCCCATTTTCAGGGACACCTTGTTGCGATGCCAGTTGGCGTGGTTCACGATGACTTCCCGATCGGTAACAACATCTGACACGACAGCCACATGGCCAAGCGGCATCCCGCGGGTTGCCCGAAACGACATCACCGCACCCACGACCGGCTCATTGCCGCGGCCAAAAGAACTGCGCGCCTTGCCCCACCAATCCTTTGCGTTGCCGCGAATTTCGATACCGCTGAGGCTGCGTGCGTAGGGAACACACCATACTCTTTGCCCCCGCGCCTGTTTTTGAGAGACCTCTCGCAACGCCATTGACTGACGTTCCGGATCAAGTTCCACATCGGTTGGGTTGTGCGAGCAGGCAGAAATCAGACTAAAGAGCCCAACCGCAAGCGCGGTTCGGGTTTTGCCGGACAAGCGCGGCCAGGTCGTATTCGTATTGCGTATGTCGTTGTTCAAGAAGCTTCACTGCCCGTTCGAAGACAAGCATGTTTTAGGGTGATCCGATGGGTTGTGAAAAGAGGCCTGCCAATACGCGGCAAGATTTTGCCGGTTCTCTGTTACATGATTGAAACACTGGTTGAGCTTTTAACTGTACCCATATCCTGCAGGTTGAGTACAGGCTTGCGCAGGCTTTTCCCTTGGGATGAGAACCGACAGTGGATGAGACCGGTATTTTATAGCGAGGATATCAACGCCTCATGCCGCGCCATAAACGCTTCTCGAACCTCAACCGGAGGTCTGAGCGTTATTTGCAAGCCCTCCATCACGGTCTGATCGGGCCGACCAAAGAACTTTGTCGCCTCATCCTCGGAAAACCCGGAAATCTGGGTCGCTTCCATCCATGCGCTGATCTTGTCGGCCTTCTTGATCTGCCGTTTCACCGTTTTCGGCACCTCGGCGGGTAATCCGAACCGGATATGAATCGCCGCCGCCAGACGGTCATCCAGCGCACCGTAATCCGGGCCAACGGCGGATTTGACGGGTGAGATCATGTCTCCGATCACATATTCCGGCGCATCGTGTAACAGCGCGGCCAATCGCCACTTCACGGGCGCTTTGGGTGCAATCCGGCCGAAAAGCTCTTCAACCAGAAGGGAGTGCTCGGCCACGGAATAGGCATAATCGCCAGCGGTTTGCCCGTTCCAGCGCGCCACAAAGGCCAGACCGTGCGCGATATCTTCAATCTCGATATCCACGGGCGTCGGATCCAGCAAATCCAGCCTGCGGCCGGAAAGCATTCGCTGCCATGCTCTGGGTTGTGTTGCCATTCTGCCATGCCTTGTGAACTAGGACACGTTAACTTCGCGCTTTTGTGCTATGATGTACCTGTCTGGATCACAGGCTGCCAACAAATTCTTGAGCTTTCGTGCTTTGAACCTGCACGTTTTGATCCCGACATATGGACTGAGGGGGGTGTACTCCTTTCAGTTGTGCCCCTCTCGTACTGAAACGCGTATCGAAAGGAGCATGTTATGTTCAAACGTCTATTTGCTATAACCCTGACCTTCGGCATGGCCGCCACTGCGCCGCCTGCTTTCGCCAAAAGCTGTGCACAGCGCGAACATGTGATCGCCAAGCTACAGGACAGTTATTCAGAAGAACTGGTCTTTGGCGGATTGCAGAAAACGCGGGGCGCACGGGCTGTTATGGAGGTTTGGACCTCGAAGACAACCGGAAGCTATACGGTTCTGGTGACCCAGGCGAACGGCATTAGTTGTATTGTCGCCGTTGGCACAGATTTTTTTGAAGCGATACCAAAGATAGAGCTAAAGGGTGAACCAAGTTGATTTGAACCACAGGTTCACCCAGTTTTCGGCCATTTGCGTTGCCACCTGCCCCAAGGAATGCTAGGGGCTGCCCGGACTATGATTTACCGGAAATGGAGCACCTGATGGCCGGGGACTATATCGTTAAAGACATTTCATTGGCTGGGTTTGGCCGCAAAGAGCTGGACATTGCCGAAACCGAGATGCCGGGCCTGATGTCCCTGCGTTCAGAATATGGCGAAAGCAAACCTCTGGCGGGTGCCCGTATCGTCGGTTCGCTGCACATGACCATCCAGACAGCTGTTCTGATCGAAACTCTGGTCGCGCTGGGCGCGGACGTGCGCTGGGCATCGTGCAACATCTTCTCGACTCAGGACCATGCGGCGGCAGCAATTGCCGAAGCCGGTATCCCGGTTTTCGCCATCAAGGGCCAGACGCTCGAAGAGCATTGGGATTATCTGGACAAATCCTTCCTGTTCGAAGACGGCCCAAACATGATCCTGGACGATGGCGGCGACGCAACGCTATATATCCTGCTGGGTGCCCGCGCAGAAGCGGGTGAGGACATCATCGCTGTTCCGACATCCGAAGAAGAAGAAGTCATCAAAGCGCAGATCGCCAAACGCATGGCAGCATCCCCGGGCTGGTTCACCAAGATGCGCGACCAGATTCAGGGCGTGTCCGAGGAAACCACCACCGGTGTGAACCGCCTGTATCAGCTGGTGAAAGATGGCCAGCTGCCATTCCCGGCGATCAACGTGAACGACTCGGTCACCAAGTCGAAATTCGACAACAAATATGGCTGTAAGGAATCGCTGGTCGACGGCATCCGCCGCGCCACTGACACTATGATGGCCGGCAAGGTTGCCGTAGTCTGCGGTTACGGTGACGTTGGTAAAGGCTCGGCCGCGTCGCTGCGCGGTGCTGGTGCCCGTGTGAAAGTGACCGAAGTTGACCCGATCTGCGCCCTGCAGGCCGCGATGGACGGTTTCGAAGTCACGCTGCTGGAAGACGAAGTCGCATCTGCCGACATCTTCATCACCACCACCGGCAACAAGGACGTGATCCGCATCGAACATATGCGCGAGATGAAGGACATGGCGATCGTCGGCAACATTGGTCACTTCGACAACGAGATTCAGGTGGCCAGCCTGAAGAACCACAAGTGGACCAACATCAAAGAACAGGTGGACATGATCGAACTGCCCTCGGGCAATCGCATCATTCTGCTGTCCGAAGGCCGTCTGCTGAACCTTGGTAACGCGACCGGTCACCCGTCTTTCGTGATGTCAGCCTCGTTCACCAACCAGGTTCTGGCGCAGATCGAGCTGTTCACCAAGGGCGATCAGTACAACAACGACGTCTACATCCTGCCCAAACATCTGGATGAGAAGGTCGCGCGTTTGCATCTGGATCGCATCGGCGTGAAGCTGACCCAGATGGATAACGAGCAGGCATCTTACATTGGCGTGAAGCCCGAAGGCCCCTACAAGCCAGAACACTACCGTTATTGAGTGCGAAAAACGCATGAACAAACACACCTGACGCCGCCGATTCCTGTTATCGGCGGCGTCTTTTGTTTTTAGTATCGCCGTTGTCGCCATCCTGTTCGGAGGGGGCGGATGGTGGTTGTTGGCGCACCCGGAAACACCCGTGCCATCGCATTGGAACCCATTGCGAGAGCTGAAAATCACCGCGCCGGTCACGCCAATTACCCGGTTTCAGCTTAATCGCGCGCTGGCGAATGAAGTACAGTGCCGCGCCGCCTTGGCCGACGCCGGCACAAACTTTGAAGCGATGGATGATCTGATCGTGGATGAGAATTGCGGCATCACCGGGCGCGGTCTGTTGTCTGCGCTGGTGACATCGGGTGTAAATGCGGTTGAAACCAGTTGCGCGACCACTCTGCGGCTGGCCATGTGGGAACATCATGTCGTTCAACCCACTGCGAGAGATCTTTTGGGCACGCAGGTCAGCCGATTGCGGCATGTGGGCAGTTACAATTGCCGCCAGATGCGTACCGCTCAGGGTCAGAGCAGTGGTTGGAGTAGCCATGCCAAGGCGGATTCCATTGATATTGTTGGTTTGCAATTCGCGGATGGGCGCAGTCTGACATTGCTATCGGATTGGGGCGACGAAGGACCTGAAGGTCAATTTCTGCACCAGATCTGGCGCGGCGCATGTGATTGGTTTCGTGTGGTATTGGGTCCTGATTTCAATCGCTTGCACGCGGACCACTTTCATCTACAGGGTCCCGGATGGGGTTATTGCCGATAGGTTATCTTGGCGGGTATTTAACGCAGGGACGGAAAGAAATCTCCGCGTCCTTGTGGTGTGAAGTCCAGAATGTTCCACAGCGGCCACGCCGCATCCACGTGCCGCGGATGCCAGTCACTGGGCTCGAAGAACAGCTCAGAACTCCAGAAATGGCTTATGCCGTCCGCATCGCGCTGAAAGATGTTCAGGATCGGCAGTTGGCTTCCATCCTCGGCCTCAGCCAGATAGTCGCGCTGATAGTCTGAGCCCAATGCAGAATAAAGCGGTAGATCATCCCACGACATATCCGCTTTCAGCGCTGCCAGCCTTTCACAGGTGTTTTGCGCCACGACCGCAAAGGCGATTTTCTGCGATATATGGGCGATCTGCCCATTCAACCCGTCCAGGAAGGCAGAACACATCGGGCAAGGTGCCTCTGCATCCGGCCCGTACATAAGCGAGTATATAGCCAAGGTGTCATGTGATCCGAACAAAGACGACAGCGGTGTTGGCGCACCCTTGTCCGACCGGAATGCATAGTCCCGCGAAACTGCCCCGCCTTTGGGCAAACCGCGGCGCAGCTTTGCAACATTTTCAATCTGAGCCCGCAGTTCGGCTTCAGCCGACAGCAAGGTGTTTCGCGCGGTTCTGTATTGCGAAGTTTCGTTGGGTAGCGACACAGGCATTGTAGCCTCCTGGTTCTGGAACAAGTAACATATTTAACCTTATTGTTAAATAAAGGACCATCAAAATCAAGCCTCAGATCAAACCGGCAGGGTTTAGGGGGAATGCCGCTAATTTTTCCCTTTGTGCAAATTCCCGCTCCCGTTACCGTGTCTGCGGCGCTGGTAAGGCCAAAAACGAGTTTCAACCGGGAGATAACCATGGGAAAACGCGACGACCTGATCGCTAAATATGCCGAGGACCTGAAGTCCAAATGCGGTATGGACGCAGATATGGATCTGCTGACCAAAGTCACAATCGGCTGTGGCCCTGCAATTTATGACGCCGACGCATCGACAGTCGCGGCAACTCAGGAAGGTGAGTTGGAAACGGTCAAGAACAATTTCCTCATCAAAAAGCTGGGCCTGTCGGACGGACCCGAACTGATGGAAGCGATCAACAAGGCCCTTGAGACCTATGGTATGTCCGAGCGCAACAAATACCGCGCCGTCGTGTATTACATGCTGACCAAGCATTTCGGCAAAGAGGCTGTTTACGGCTGATCCCGCCACACCTATTTTGCAGCGCCCGTCAGATCCCTGGCGGGCGTTTCCAATTTTAGGTACTTGCCGTTTGAACTGCGCCGCAAGGATCGGCTAGTGTCAGCATGTGACCAGGACGGTCAGAGCCAAAATTTCCATACGCGTGTGGTGAGTCGGGAGCACGCGGGGTAGGGAAGGTTCTGCATCTGTCAGGGCCTTCCCTTTAATTTGGTATTAAGTGGCCTGCGTGCCGCCCAGATCGCAGATCACCTGCCATTCCGCATCGCTGACCGGCTGAACAGACAGGCGAGAGTTTTTGACCAGCACCATTTCCGCCAAACGTTGGTCGGCCTTGATTTGATCCAGCGTGACGGGGGTTGCAAACGGGCGCACGGCCTTGATGTCCACGCATTCCCAACGCTCATCATCCGTGGTGCTATCGGGATGCGCCTCGGCGCAGACCTCGACAATACCAACAATCGCCCTGTCCTTTTGCGAGTGGTAAAAAAACCCGCGATCGCCAACTGCCATCTGACGCATGAAATTGCGCGCCTGATAGTTGCGCACGCCGTCCCATTCTTCGCCCGCATCCCCTTTTGCAACCTGCTGGTCCCAACCCCAGGTCGATGGTTCGGATTTGAACAACCAGTACGCCATCAGCCTATGACCTTTTTCCACGCAATCAGGTCAACCGATTGGAACAACCCGGCTTTTGCATAAGGATCGTTGTCCGCCCAATTTTGCGCGGCGGCCATGTCTTCGACCTCCAGAATGATCAAAGAGCCGATCATTGCGTCGCCGTCCAGCAGCGGACCCGCCTGCGCAACGACACCGGTTTCCTCAATATAGGCCAGGTGGGCAGCGCGATTGTCCAGCCGGGTTTGCAGCGCGCCGTCCTTGTCACGGGCGATGAGAGCGATCAGCATATTATTCCTCCTTCAGCGGTCGGTTGAGCAGGGCTCGGATAGCGTCGGTCACACTGTAGGCGTCACTGCTAAGGTCTGCCACCGTTGTACTGATTGGCATGTCCAGCCCTTCGGCGGCGGCAATGTCCGTCATGGCCCGCGCGGTGGCGACCCCTTCAACGGTGGTGTGGGTATCGAACTGGATATTCCGACCCAATGACAGGCCAAAGCGATAGTTTCGCGATAGTTCCGAAGAACAAGTCAAGACAAGATCGCCCAAGCCGGATAATCCCATTAGTGTCTCGGGTCGCGCCCCGCGCATCAGCGCAAAGCGCTGCATCTCAGCAAACCCGCGTGTCATCAATGCGGCGCGTGCGCTGTCGCCCAACCCGACCCCGATCGCAGCGCCACATCCAATGGCGATCACGTTCTTCAATGCGCCGCCAAGTTCCGCCCCAAGCATGTCGGTGGTTCGATAAAGGCGCAGGTTGGCAGTGGTCAGGTCATGTTGCAGCGTCAGACTCAGCGAGTCATCTGCGCAGGCCAAGGTCAGCGCCGTTGGCAATCCGCGTGCAATGTCGTCGGCAAAGCTGGGCCCGGTCAGCAGGGCGGGTCGCGCATCCGGGATCGTTTGCTGGATCACTGAAATCGGCCCAAGCCCGGACGATAGCTCGATGCCCTTGCAGCACGCCACCAAGGTTTTTCCGGCCAGATCAGAGGCCTGCGCTTGCAAGGCATCGCGCAACTTTTGCATAGGGACAGCTATCAGCAGAACATCAGCCTTGGTCGCCTGATCGATGTTCGATGTCACCGTGATATCAGCAGGCAAAGCCACGCCAGGCAAACGCTGGGTGTTTTCACGCGCTGTTTGCATATGCTGGGCCTGATCCTGATCCCGAGACCACAGCGTGACCGGCCCGTTCCCGGCCAGTGAAATGGCCAGGCTTGTGCCGAATGCGCCGGATCCCAGAACGGAAACGCTCATGCCTTGGCGCCTTTCTTGCCACCGCCCAGCATAGCAGGACTGGTCTTGTCCAAAGGCCAGCGAGGGCGCGCCGTAAGGTCCAGACCATCCCGCGCACCAGCGCGAAATCGTTCCATGCCGGCATAGGCAATCATGGCGGCATTGTCGGTACACAGGTTGAGCGGCGGTGCAGTAAACCGGGCGTCCTTTTCGGCACAAACAGTCTCTAACGCAGCCCGAATGGCAGAATTGGCGGCAACGCCGCCAGCGACGGCAATGACTGGATCAATTGGGTTTTCCTCAAGATACCTGTCAATCGCTCGGCGGGTCTTCTCGGCCAGCGTATCCACGATGGCTTGCTGAAATCCGGCACATAGATCGGCGCGGTCCTGACGGGTCAGGCCACCCTTTTCGGCGACAATCTGATCCCGCATCCGCATCAACGCGGTTTTCAACCCCGAAAAGGACAGATCGCATCCCGGCCGATCCAGAAGAGGTCGGGGAAACCGGAAACGCTTGGGATCGCCAGAATGTGCTTCAACCTCCACCGAAGGACCGCCGGGTTGCGACAGGCCCAGCAAACGGGCGGTTTTGTCGAACGCTTCTCCGGGCGCGTCGTCAATGGTTCCGCCCAGTCGGGTAAATTGTTCCGGCCCGTGCGCGATCAGGTACTGGCAGTGCCCGCCTGAAACCAGCAGGATCAGGTAGGGAAAGGCTATGCTATCCGTTAACCGGGGCGTCAGCGCATGACCGGCCAGATGGTTTACACCGATCAAGGGAAGCCCGGTCGCAGCGCTCAGCCCCTTGGCGCACATGACGCCGGACATGACCCCTCCGATCAGGCCGGGACCCGCAGTGACGGCGATCGCATCCATATCTGCCAGTGTCAGTCCTGCGACCTCCAATGCCTGCACCACGCAAATGTCCAGCTTTTCGGCATGGGCCCGCGCTGCGATTTCGGGTACGACCCCGCCAAATGCGCTGTGCAGCTCGGTTTGACCGTGAACGATAGACGACAGAACCTCGGCACCCGCACCATCGGATTGGCGCACAACAGCGGCGGCCGTGTCATCACAGCTGCTTTCCAATCCAAGAACGGTAAGTGTTTGCACCATAGGCCTGATCCGTTGCATCATGACACTCAAGCGGGGTATCACCCTGCGCGGACGCAAACAATCCCAAGGCCGAAGGCCCCGCCATTGTATTTGTTGATGACCCGCCCTCGCGCCGCCTCTGAAAGGTTTGTGGCACAGCTTTCGGACCGCGTCAGGTCACGGATAGACGTCATCTATTCTCCAATCCTGGAAATCCGACCCCTGAGGGTTGCGGTCGAAACGGACGGAATTCGCGGATTGATCTTTACTTCGGCCAACTCGGTCAATGCCGCCGCTTCGCTTGGCGTCAAACCCAATCTGCCCGCCTATTGTGTTGGTCCGGCGACCACTGGAACCGCCAAAGGGGCCGGATGGGATGCAATGATGGTGGGCAATACCGCCGAAGAACTGGTGGCCTACCTTTTGAAGCAGCGGCCTGAAAGCCCGTTGCTGCATCTCAGGGGTGAACATACGCGGGGAAATGTTGCCAGACGCTTGACCGAATCGGGGCTGACAGTTCGCGATCAGATTGTCTATCAACAGCGCCTGTTACCGCTGACATCCGAAGCGGCTGCGGCTGCATCCGGTGACAGACCTGTGCTCGCGCCGCTGTTTTCGCCCCGAACGGCGCGACAATTTGCCGAAATCTGGACCGGAACAGCACCTTTGTGGCTGATTTCCATCAGCGAAGCCACGGCCGAGCCCCTTTATTCTTTGGACTATGAGCGCCTAAAGATCGCCAAAGAGCCGACACCCAAGAAAATGCGGAAAGCCGTGAAAAAGCTTGTCAAACACGCGATGCGGGTTGAGCGTGGAGAGACCACTGATTAACTTAGAGTGGCCTGTTATTCATATGAAATTGGATTCGATAAGGGGAACGTCGCGGTGGCTCGTAAGAAAAAGACCGATCAAAAGCCGGTGGAAGACCCCAAGTCGGACGAAACGGTTGAATTCACCTCGCAGCGTGATGAGACAGTCGTTGACGCGGATGAGCCGCTAGAAGAGACCCTTTCCGAAGCCGAAGCCGAAGCCGAAGCCGAAGCCGAAGCCGAAGCCGAAGCCGAAGCCGAAGCCGAAGCCGAAGCCGAAGCCGAA